>JAFGMQ010000101.1 GCA_016927455.1 Deltaproteobacteria bacterium | reverse complement strand
GTGCTGCCGGCACACAAAAACAACGTCAGACAGCAGTAAACGCCGACTGTCTTATATGGATAACGGGGATTTGGGCAACAGGCCGTTGAATAGTGAATATAATTTACTTGATTTATCCGTAGATTCCTTTTTTTTCAATCCTGATCGCACAGATTTAACATATGACTGATCGAAGAGTAACTCAAGTCAAAAAACTCTCCGATCTTTTCGTTTGTCATTATTCCTGTTTTCCATATTAAATATGCAAGAAGGTCCCTGTTTGCATTAACTGATTTCGGAATCTTTCTCGATTGCTGATAAAACATGATATCGACATAAAGCATTCCCGCTGCCTTACAAATGAGTTGAAATGGATCTACGTCATTTTTTATTTTCAGTTGCTGGGGGATCTCTTTTTAAAAAGGATAATGAAAATGTCCTTGTTATTAATCAAGATGTTACTCAGCCAGGATATATATCTTGACAACTATTCCAGGCTGGAATATTCTTCTTTGGAATTTCGATGGAGGCATTGTGGGATCAAGAGTGTATGCGGAATATATACTGATGGGCGCCCTTATGTCAGGGGAGGCACACGGATATGATATCATGCAGTTTCTTAAAAACGCTCTCGGATCTGCCTTTCATTTAGCGACCAGTCAGATGTATGTGCTTCTAAAAAGACTTGAAAATGACGGTTTGATAGTCTCCAGTGTTGAACTGCAGGATACCCTGCCTTCAAGAAGGGTATTCAGCCTGACAAACGAAGGCCAGAAGATTTTTCTTGAATGGATTAAGAGTCCTGTAGAACATGTCAGGGATCTCCGCATTGAATTTCCGGCCAGGATCTATTTTATTCACAGGCTTTCTCTAAGGGGAGGAGAGAGCCTGATTCTATCACAGGTCCGGACATTAAAAAAGACTAAGGATAAAATAAGCAGGCAACAGTCAGAAGAAAAAGATCCTTTTGTCCGGCTGGTCTTTGGCCAGAAGATTGCCATGATTGATTCGTGGATTAAATGGATCAATCATGATGTGGTATCTTTTATAGTTAAAACCTGACACGAATCCTGGACAGGAATAAACAGGGGAAAACAGCTATGAAATTATCAATATATCTTGTAGTGTGGTTGGCGGCTGTTTTTTTACTGCCTGTGTTTTGTCTCAGTCAGGTTCGGGGCAGTAATGATATTAAGATCGGCATGGCTGTTGAATTTACAAACCATGCCGCGGCCGCTTATATTGCCCGTGATAAAGGATGGTTCAAAGAAGCAGGGCTGAATATCTCTTCTTATGAAACCTACGTTACTGGTATGGCACTTGCGGCAGCGATTGCCAGGGGAGATATCCAGGCTGCATATATCTGTCTAGTCCCGGCTATTAATGCTTATGCGAACGCAGGTGTCAGGATAAAGGTAGTGGCGGGCACACACAACTATGGATATGGATTGGCTGTTAATCCTTCCAGAGTTAAGTCACCCGTCGATCTGGAAAGGCCGGAAGTACGCGTCGGCTGCATACAATTGGGCGGCGCGGCGGATGCAATTCTCCATAAAACCATGGAGAAATACGGCCTGGACAAAAATAAGATACTCTCAAAGGTTCAACGGATGAATCCGACAAAACAGCTTATGGCCATAAAGGCCGGAAGACTGGATGCTGCTTTTCTCCCTGAACACTGGGCCACAATGACAGGGGATTATGGTTTCAGTATGCTTGTGACCGCCGGGGATGTATGGCCGGGAATGGAAGGAAGCGTTCTGGTGGTAAAGGAAGATTTTATAAGTAATCATCCTGAAGTAGTCAGGAAACTGGTAGAAATAACACAGAAGACTACCCTCTGGATACACGAAAACCGCATGGAGGCCGCGGATATTCTTGCGAGGCAGTTATCTCTTTCCTCTGAATCTTTAAAACACGGTGATTTTTCGCAAAGTGTTCAGATAACCCCATCGATTCTGAGAGAATCCATGTCTCGGCTTGATTATGACACGGATATCACGGAAAAGGGCGTACAGGAAGTGATTGACTATGTGTACGGACTGGGAAACATAAGACAGAGATTCGCCGCAAAGGAGATCCTGGATCTGAGGTTTTTGAGTCAATAATGAGAAAAGGATTGAGATCATGGTGGAGGGGAACCATTCCTGTTCTGTTAATGCTGGCAGTATGGGAAACCTTGGCCAGACTGAACTGGATTCCGGGTGACATGTTTCTGCCTCCTTTTTCATCTGTCACTGGGCAGTTCTACGAACTTATACAATCCCGTGTGCTGATAAAAGATTTTTCCGCCAGCCTGTTGAGGGTACTGATTGGTTTCTGTGCCGGTTCCCTGGCCGGGATATTTACGGGCGTAATCATGGGCTGGAAGGAGACTGTGAGAACTACACTCAGTCCTGTTATTGCGCTGCTCTTTCCCATACCCGCTCTGGGATGGCTGCCGCTTTTGATGATATGGATCGGCATCAATGAACTGCTTCCCATCACTATAATTTTTATCTGCTCTTTTTTTCCTGTGCTGTATAACACTGTTACAGGCATAAAAGAAGTCGACAGGAAGACCATTGATGCTGCCAGGGTCCTGGGCGCGTCGGAAACCTACATACTGTTTCACGTAATTCTGCCGGCTGCCATTCCGAATATCTTTACGGGCCTTAAGCTTGAGGCCGGGATGGCGTGGCGTGTGATTATCGCTGCAGAGATGGTGGCTATCCCTACAGGCATAGGCGCCCTGATGATGCGGGCCGAGAGCCTCATGAGGATTGATATAATAATAGTCTGCCTCATGGTTATTTCATTTATGTGCCTTCTCTTCGAGAGACTCTTTATGTGCCTTGAGGCTAAACTGACTTCAAGGTGGAAATAATATGCCTCATGTTGAACTCAGGGGTATAAGAAATTATATATGCAGGGGCATCGATCTGACGGCAGAGGACGGCGAAATGCTTGTACTTCTCGGCAGGACAGGCGCGGGTAAGACCTCCCTTCTTAATGTTATGGCTGGTTTGATGCCATATGAGGGCTCGGTGCTGTTTGACGGCATGAAGATGGATAATTTTCCTCCGCAACAGAGGGAGGTTGGGTACCTGTTTCAGGATTTCTGTCTCTTTCCACATATGAATGTCAGGGAAAATATTGCTTTCGGTCTTCGCGCTAGAGGGATTAATGATGCCTTTGTCAACACAAGGGTTGATGAACTCATAAACCTTTTTAATCTGGGCGGTCTGGCCACGAGATACCCGAACAAAGGGCTCAGCGGAGGCGAAAAACAGAGAGTAGCACTCGCGAGGGCACTGGCGCCAAAGCCAAAGGTCCTTCTGCTTGACGAACCGTTTAACAGCCTGGACCTAAGCACAGCAAAACATCTCAGAGTGGAATTGAAAAGGATTCAACGTACATTCCGGGTTACTACAATCTATGTTACACATAACCAGCGAGAGGCATCAGAGATGGGAGACAGCATAGCGGTTATGCATCAGGGCAGGATAGAACAGAAAGGGATGTTTTCAGACATATTCTTTGATCCTCTTAACAGGACCGTATCGGATCTGTTCGGTTCTCCGAACATCCTTTCCTGCAGGGAAGTTTCACACCTGACAAGCGGCATAGCAAGGGTTAAGTTCAATGGGTTTTCCCTGCTGGTCCCATGCAACGGGAATCATATCGAAAAGGTGGCTATTTCACCATGGAATATACATATATCGGCTACAAGGCCGCCCGGACCGGAGATAAACCGTATTCGGGTAAAGATAACAGAGGTGATAGAAAAGGGGCCTGTTATAGAGATAAAAGTCAGGGCAGGAAACGAGACAATATATGTGGAATCAGTTGAGGATCAGTGGAATGAGACAGGTCTTAAACCCGGCGATGACGCATTTGTCATCTTCCCGCTCAGGTGGCTTGAATTGAAAGAACCTGTAATTGCCGGGGAGAATCCATAAATACCGTTATTCGAAGGGCAGGGTAGGTTTGTTATGCAGAAAGGCTCCGGGACATTATCCTGAAAGACGTCTCCATGCGTCCTCAGCCTCCTTTTTACCGCTGTTGCCATTATGATCCGGGCCTGAAAATGATCTTTGACCTCTAAGGCGGGCTATCCTTTCCTCAAGAGGGGGGTGTGTGGAGAAGAGATTTGCCAGCTTGCCGCTGGTTAAAGGATTTACAATGAACATGTGTGCGGTATTCGGACTGGCAGGCATCGGAAGCCTTTTGGAATAGGCGCCGAGTTTTTCAAGGGCATTTGCGAGTGCTCCGGGCTGACCTATAAAGCCTGCTCCGGTTGAATCGGCAAGGTATTCCCTTGATCTTGAGATGGCCATCTGAATCAGCATGGCCGCGATCGGGGCCAGTATGGACATTATGATCAGCCCAATTGCCCCCAGCCCTCCTTCTTCATCATCCGAACCCCCGCCGAATATTGCGGTCCACCGGGCCATGCTCGCAAGTATCATGATTGCCCCTGCCATGGTTGCGGCAATAGAGCCTATAAGGATATCCCTGTTTTTGACATGTGCCATTTCATGAGAAAGAACGCCCATGATCTCCTGCCGGTCCATGAGATTAATAAGACCTTCGGTAACGGCAATGACTGCATGTTCAGGGTTCCTGCCGGTGGCGAAGGCATTGGGTGATTTTTCAGGGATGACATATATCCCCGGCATGGGAAGATTTGCGCTCCGGGCAATAAATCTTACCATTTCATAAAGTTCCGGATTCTGATCAGGGGTTACTTCCCTTGCCCGATACATCTTGAGCACAATTTTGTCTGAAAACCAGTAGCTGAAAAAGTTCATACCCATTGCCAGTATAAAGGCCAATATCATACCCTGCCTGCCCCCGAAGATATTACCTATCCATACGATGAGAGCTGTCAATACTGCAAGCAGGATGGTGGTCTTGAACCAGTTGCCCATAATCGTCTGCCTCCCCTTTTGATGTCTGAAACAATATCTGATTTTGAGGAGAAATATAACTACGGATCCACTGTTTTCAAGTGAATAAAGGTCTTGTTCAGGCAATTGAGATATAGTTCTGAAAACCCCGGCCCCGATCAAGTGGTCAGGGCTGCAGGGCTGAAGAAAATACTGGTAATTCTAAAATGAAGCCGCTAAGATCGGGGCACTTTTTTAACAGGTAAAAATATGGAAGAAATTACCTCTCATAATTCATCAAATAGAAATGCCGCACTTGTAATTGCTACGCTGAGCGCCTTTATTACGCCATTTATGGGCTCATCAATAAATATTGCACTCCCTGCAATTGAGAAGGAATTCCATGTTGATGCTGTCCTGCTGGCATGGATACCCATGTCATATCTTCTGGCCGCTGCAGTAACTCTCATTCCCTTTGGAAGGTTATCCGATCTTTATGGCAGGAAGAAAATCTTTTCGATTGGGATTGTCATATTTACCATCACATCCTTTTTTTCTGCAATTTCAATTTCCGTTTCCATGCTGATTTTTCTAAGAATTATTCAGGGTGTTGGAAACTCAATGATATTTGCCAGCGGAATGCCTATCCTGATTTCGGTATATCCACCTCATGAAAGGGGCAAGGTCATTGGTATAAACGTTGCCGCTGTTTATATTGGGCTCTCTGCGGGCCCCCTGTTAGGGGGTTTTTTGACGCAGCATTTTTCATGGAGGAGTATCTTTATTTTTACAATACCTTTTGGATTAGCTGTCGCTTATATTGCCATCCGTAAGTTGACAGGGGAATGGGCAGAGGCGAAAGGTGAAAAATTCGATATTACAGGGACTTTTTTTTACGGCATTGGAATAACAGGGATTATGTATGGAATTTCCCTGCTGCCGGATATGAGCAGTCTCTGGATCATTCTCTGCGGTATTGCCTGTATTTCGGCGTTTATAGTCTGGGAAACAAGGATTGAGCATCCGGTTTTCCAGATAAAACTGTTCAAAGCCAGCAGGTCATTTGCTTTCTCAAACCTGGCCGCGCTCATTAACTACAGTGCAACATTTGCACTTACCTTTCTGCTGAGCCTTTACTTACAGCATATAAAAGGACTAAGCCCGCAGGAGGCCGGACTTATACTGATGTCCCAGCCTGTTGTAATGGCGCTGTTTTCGCCTTTTGCGGGAAGGCTTTCCGACAGTGTTAAACCCCAGACAATTGCCTCAGTGGGGATGATTTTGACGAGCCTGGGGCTCTTTCCCTTTACCTTTCTGAACGGGGAATCGTCGATGCTGTTCATAGTAATCTCACTTGTTGTTCTTGGCTTTGGATTTGCCCTTTTTTCATCTCCAAACACAAATGCGATCATGAGTTCGGTTGATAACCGATATTACGGGGTTGCATCAGGCACAGTGGGAACGATGAGGCTGCTTGGGATGATGCTGAGCATGGGCATTGCTGCCATGATATTCTCTATATTCATAGGTAAGGTGCAGATTACACCTGAATACCACCCTGTTTTTATCAGAAGTGTAAATATTGCTTTCCTTATATTTTGCATACTTTGTTTGCTTGGTTTTTTCGCGTCATTGATAAGCGGTAAGTCTGAAAACCGATATCTGGGAGTTGAGAAAGGGATATAGAAGAAGCAGGCTGTCAGCCTGCTTCTTTTACTGACACATGACTTCCATATCCTGCCGTCTGAATTCTACAAACCTGTGTCGAACTCAACGATCTCTCCCTTCCGTATTTCAAGTTCTCCCACTGGAAGGGGTTCATTCATCCCTTTCAGATAAACAAGGACTGCGTATGCCCCTGGGGCAAGCGGGAAGGTTTCCCAATGGGGATAGGTGTTATCCCAGCGCCGACGCACCTGCAGGACGGTTTTTTCGTCCATGCCTACGATGTCGAAGCCGGTCATGGACTGGTCATGTTTTTTTATCTGGAAGCCGCTGTCCAGGGTCAGGACGGTTTCGGCTCGCGGCTTGATCTCCAATCCACTGGCCACAATAGCGAGTTTGGGTTCGATCTTGTCGTTTCCGTATTCAAATGAATAGCTGCCCGGAGGCAGGGGTTTGGCAGTAAAGAAGTGTGCTGAATTGCCGCGGCTCGGAGTATGCACTACGAACTTTCCATCGGTTGTGCGCAGGGTCACAAAATCTGCAGGGAGCTTCTTCAGGCTTTCGGCCACGTTAAAGATCAGCATGCCCAGTGCCAGTTCGCTTGTCTCGCCGCCTTCTACAGTAACGTTCAGGGGCGAAATCTCGGAGGGTGGCTGAAAATTGGTGTTGGCATATCCAAGGACAACCTGATACTCGCCAGCCGGCAGGGGATGGGAGCTGTCCGAGTCTGGCCTTTCTACAGTCTTTATGGTCTTTCCGTCAGATTTTCGAACAATGCGAAATTGCTCCAGGCCTTTCCTTTTTTCCCCGGGATCAGGGAAAATTAGCCGCAGTTTCCCCAGTCCACTCCTGGCTTTTTTCCGGGTGGTCGTGGCCTTTTCGTATTCCACCTTCTGAACCAGTTCCTGCTGCATGCTCTGAAATGCGTTCAAAAGCTCGGATGCACTGCCGGCTGTATAGTAGCTGCCGCCTCCGGCTTCAGCCAGACAGGACAGTTGTTTGTTTTCCTCTTCCGTAACGGCAAAACCGACCACATGCAGGATGAACTTAATGCCGGTTTCCCTGAGCTCACGAACCAGGGCGCAGGGGTCTGGATGGCAGGTCTCAAGTCCGTCGCTGACCAGGATGATAGTGGTTTCGGTTTCTTTCTGCTTCAGTTCATTGACCACCAATCTGACGGATTCGGCAATGGGGGTCTTGCCCTTGGGGGAGATAGCCATGACTTTTTCCAGTAGCATATCCCTATCGTTGCTTCCTGCGGGTATCAGCACCTCGATATCGTCACAGCGACCTTTCAGGCGATGGCCGTAGGCAGTCAATCCAATCCTGACTTCGGCGGGCAGTGAAGGGACGATTTCCTGCAGAACCTTCTTGGCCGTATCTATACGGGGTTCGCCCTCCAGTTGCGCCCACATGGAGCCTGAACCGTCCAGGATGATCATGACTTCCGGATAGTTGTCGGCCGCGGAAGGGGCCGGCAGCGTAAACAGGCATGCCGCAAGCAGAATGCCCATAAGGTTTTTGAAACAATTGTGCATGGATTTTCTCCTTTTCAGTGATCAAGTTTTCATAACGAATGAGTTTATTTTACTACCATCTCAGGTGTGAGGCAACAACATATTCAGGAAAATTCAAAGGGCAGTTTACGGTGGGGCGAATGTCTTTTCAGATAAGGATATGATAGAATAACAACATGCTCTCAGACGGGAGCCCTGTCGTCAAACTCTTCTTAATATACTGCCTCCCAAGGGCGCTTTGATTTTATGTACTTTGATCGGCCCTGGTTGTGGCGTTTAATCCTTTTTGACGGGTCATTTGTTGAACCAATGTAATAAGTACCATCTTTAATGCTTTGAAGGGCTATAAGGCCCGGTGCCTGATCGTTTTGTGGGGCTTCTCCAGGGGCTCAAAAGAGGGTCAAAAGTGTTGATAAGATGGCTTATTTATTACATGATACATATATGGGCTGATAGTTATATGTAACTGAGGGATAACTTAGACAGAATTTAAGGTACCCGATAACAGAAAATCAGTTAATGCGGCTTAAAACAATTCTTTACAAACCATAATAACTCTGCTAAGGAAAAACCAGAAATGGAGGGAAACCATGGTGAAGCAAAGAGAAAAGCCGCAAGAAAAAAAGAAAGATAATTTTGTATTTAAGTATGTTTATTCAGATGGATTAAAGGATTGTTATGTAAATGGTGCATGGGGGGGTGTCACACCGCGGAAAGAGATCCATATGCATTTGTATTCTGAACGGCACCCAATTCCCAAATCGGTTACTCACAGAATCGATAAGGATGGCAGCCCGGAAAATACAGGTGAAATATTTGTTGGTGGCGATGTTGTGCGGCTGATTCAAGCCTCTGTGGTAATGAACGTAGATACTGCAGTTGCTTTACGAGATTTTCTCACCAAGATGATTGACACCATTGTTGAACCAACAAAAGAGGGGTAATATGTGCGAAGCAATCAAATCTGGTTGGGGAAATATCAGTGACTCGACAACTAAGTTAGACGATTACAGGTTAAAGAAAAACCTTCCACAATTTTCTGATTCTGAAGAAGAGGCAGAGGTCATTATGTCGCCCGTTATGAGGGGGAATTCAGTTACGTTTGCTACAATAAGCAATGGATATACATATGATGCTGTAAAATCTGACAGGCTTTCACGGATTGAAGAAGACATAAGAGGGCTAAAAGCGATGATACAAGAGGCTATTAATAAAGATCGTTCTAATTTTCCCACAACTATACCAATACAACTTTTCAGCTTACCGTCAGATAAATATAAGTTAAGATCACCAGTGAATATAATTGTGGAAAAGTATGATGATGAGGTGCTGGCATTATTACCTGAATTAACTTTGTGTGGCGAAGGTGAAAACGAATTTGAAGCGATTGATGATTTAAAAACGGATATTATTGAACTTCTGGAAGACCTTGAAGACACCCCAGAAGCCGATTTAGGAAAAGCCCCTAAGCTATGGAAACGTAGTCTTGAGTTAATAGTGGAAAAATGTCAATAAAAGACTTTGAAGAGAAAAAAATACGGAATAGCATAATCAGAAAAATTAATCCGGAAATAAAGAGCGGAAAAAGAGGTAAACACGACAAAGGTCGTATACTTCTCGACGGCGAACTGACGGCTAAAGTGAAAATCCCAAATAACCACAATAGGATAATGAAAGAAACAAAATCTCGATATATAGCCAGGGACTTGTCATTAACAGACAGTGAATTCAATGACTTAATAGATTGTCCTTTGACTGGCCCAAAATATTACGACCTACTAAGAAAACGCTCCTGACTTTTATTTCTCCTTCCACACCTCCGGCACTTCGATCGGTTCTTCCCCTTCGGCCATTTGACTGTTCACTTTCTCTATTGATTTTCTCATTATCTCTCCCAGCTTCAAAGAAATTGCCTTCTTTCGGTCTTGG
>JAFGMQ010000100.1 GCA_016927455.1 Deltaproteobacteria bacterium | reverse complement strand
AATGCTTATGATTATTAAGGCATAATTTGCATCCCTGATGAAAAAATAGACTAACCTTCCGAGCATGACATAGAGAAAATATCCCGGAGGATGTGGCTGATGAACGGTAATGTCATAGTCCTCAAGGCCAAGAGCAAATTGCACGGAATCCCAGTGATACAAAAGCCTGCTTGTGAAGGGCAGGCGGGTGAGAATAGTTACAATAAAGAAAAAGGCGGGATATGCAATATTATTGATCGAAGACCTCATGTTGTCCCTGGTAAGTTCAGGTTGCATATGTTCCGTTCTTTGTGTTGCACAGGGGGGTATCTTGAGATTTATAAAAGCCAGCGCACCAGGGCAATGGCCACCAGCAATGCAACTGCGATCAGGACAGTTATGGCAATTTTCCTGACAGTGGATTTTTTGCCATTGACAGAAAGCTGGTTGAGTTCTTTGGCTTCCATGGAAAGTGTTCCGTCTGATGCAGGCCTGCTGGCCGATTCAGGGGGAGCCGGGACCAGAATTACTGTAATATTATCCTTTCCTCCCCGACTGTTTGCAGCATCCACCAGCCTTTCCGCTATTTCCTGAATTGCGCCTTCCTTGCTGAGATGATCTGCAATCTCAGAGTCATCGAGTTCGCCTGTAAGGCCGTCGCTGCAAAGCATCACCTGCTGGCCTGCATACAGCCGCCCGATTACTTTGTCCACCGACACAACTGAGATACCCATCGCGCCCAGGGCCTGTGTAACAACGTTGCCTTTTGGATGGTTCCTGGCCTCTTCAGGTTTGAGGGTGCCTGAGTCAACCATTTGCTGTACCAGGGAATGGTCGCGTGTGAGCCGGTTCAGAACTCTGCCGGCGCTGTCCCAGAGGTAGGCCCGGCTGTCGCCCACCCAGGCGATCTCATAATCGCTGCCTTCAAGGCTTAATGCCACCGCCGTAGCACCCATGCCTCGAACTCGGGTATCCTCTTGACTAACCTTTAGAATCGCACCATGAGCTGATTCCAAAGCCTGCTCAAGTGTATATCCGGCCTGAACAGCATCAGCTATAGTCTTCACAGCCAGGGCACTGGCCACTTCGCCAGCCTGATATCCGCCCATGCCGTCGCATACTACAAACAGACCAATTGCAGGATCGGCAAAGTGGCTGTCTTCGTTGTGTTCACGCCTGCGGCCTGTGTCTGTAGCCACTCCGTATTTTCCGGTATACAACTGGTTCCTCCTGATAATCTCCAGTTTTGTGATTAAGCCCCGCAAACAGGGGAAAACTAAAGCGTCCTGAGCTATCTTTTTAATATTGCATATTTGATTCAGCCAGTCAGCAGTTTTATTACCCCGGCGCCTAATTTAATCTCAAATAACAAGATCTGTTAGAAGGATTTACCCTTTAATATCCATTTATATTCTCCCGGATTAGAATCACCGCCGGCTGGCACCAAATCTGATTTTAATAAGAAATAGCTAAAGCACTAACAGTATTTATAACTTATAAATAAAGCTCAAAACTATTCAGATAAAAAAACAGGGGAAATCCTTTGAGGCATACCGCCTTTCTGCAGCCTCCTGCAAGGTGTGGGCCTGCAGCTTCTTGAGCCATGGATCAGCTCCGGGTTCCCGTTCCTCAACCCGTTACCAGTTTTACACTTAAACTTTGCAAGGCTTTCTTCAACTCTTTCAGGATAGAGCATCAGAAAATTTGTCTCGAATCAGCCTCCCACTCTTTAAGAGGGCAGGCATTACAAACTGGTTTCTTCCTGCAGTAATCCTTCCCTGTCTGGACAATAAGGGCGTGAAACTCGTTAAATAACTGCGTATCCTCAGGCAGATTATCCATAAAAGTTTCCTGCAGTTCATGATAGCCTGACTGTTCATCACACATGGAATGCCTCATCAGTATCCTGTATGTATAAGCGTCAATCACAAAAACCGGTCGATTGCCTGCATACAGCAGTATACTGTCGGCAGTCTCAGGACCAATTCCCTTTATGGAAAGCAGCTGCTCCCTTAGTGTCTGCGTATTTCCTTCAAAAAAAAGTGAAAGGTCACCCTGGCAACATTCCATAAAAAAGTTTATCAGGTTTTTCAAACGCCTGGCCTTTATATTAAAATATCCGGCCGGTTGAATCTCCTGGGCAAGCTCCGTTTCCTTCAGCGAATGAAGGGCATTTATGGAAAGCAGTTCCCTCCTTTTCAGATTCTCGATGGCCTTTGCCGCATTATTCCAGTTTGTATTCTGTGTCAGCACAGTGCCAACGATCACTTCCACGGTTGTCTCGGCCGGCCACCACCCCTGAGGTCCGAAATAATTATACAAAAGGCCGAACATCTCATTCAGTCTCCGGCCTGTCAGGCTGTCAATAATCATGTCCTGAAACATATTCTGCTCCTGTCTCCTGTGTACCACCCCTGACCCCCAAATCCGCAATCTATTTGTTAAAATATTTATATCATTAAACTACAGAATCTTTCTGTTCACCAGCAGGTTATCAGATGAAAGCACCGGGGAGCAGCGACTGAGGCATATAAACCAACGAGACTCAGATGATGCTTTCATGTTGAATCAGGGGATATTGCCTTGACAGTTTAGGCAGGATACCTTAGATTTAACTTTCCTGTCAATTACACCTTCAACAAGGTTCTGGACGAGTCAGTATATTTCTTATAGACTCTGACATAAAAAATACCGGAAAAAACGGTTTATTATTTAAAACAGGTTTTTATGCCTCCAAAAAAACTATCGAAGACACGCAATATTGGTATTATAGCACATATTGACGCCGGCAAGACAACCGTTACCGAACGTATTCTGTTTTACACAGGCAAGGTTCACAGGATGGGCGAGGTCCACGACGGCGAAGCCACAATGGACTGGATGCTGGAAGAAAGGGAAAGGGGTATTACCATCACATCCGCTGTTACAGCCTGCCAGTGGAATGGCCATACCATAAATATAATTGATACCCCCGGTCATGTTGACTTCACCATTGAAGTGGAACGCTCCCTCAGGGTCCTTGACGGTGCCATAGGCGTTTTCTGCGCTGTTGGGGGAGTCGAACCCCAGTCTGAAACCGTCTGGCATCAGGCAGACGGCTATAAAGTCCCGAAGATTGCCTTTATAAATAAGCTTGATCGAACAGGCGCAGATTTCTTCAGGGCCGTTGAAATGATAAGGAATCGTCTGGGAGCCAATACCCTCGTCCTTCAAATACCCATAGGCGTTGAAGATAATTTTGAGGGAGTGGTTGACCTTATCACGATGAAGGCCGTCTTATGGGAAGATGAGACGCTGGGAGCCGAATATGCAGAGGTTCCCATTCCACCAGGGATGATGGAAGAGGCATCCCATTACAGGGAACTGCTAGTAGAAACCCTGGCCGATAAAAATGATTCATTTATGGAAAGATATCTCTCCGAGGAGCCTATTCAGACTGATGAATTGAATCAGGCTATCCGATCTGCCACAGTCAAGCTTGATCTGGTGCCGGTTTTCTGCGGAACAGCCCTGCGCAACAAGGGCATACAGCCCCTTCTGGACGGGATTGTTAATTATCTTCCTTCACCTGTTGACGTCCCCCCGATAATCGGCCATATCCCCTCTTCAGGCATTGAGGCAACACGCACTGCAGAACCCGGAGGTCCTTTTTCAGCCCTGGCGTTTAAGGTTATGATGGATGGCGGCAGAAAAATGACCTACCTTAGAATTTATTCCGGCACAGTAAAAACCGGAGACCTCGTTTATAATCCTGGAAAGGATATCAAGGAAAAACTTTCCAGGCTTCTCAGAATGCATTCAAACAAGAGAGAACGGATCGATCAGGCATCTGCCGGCGACATTGTTGCTGCCATGGGACTTAAGCTGACAACAACCGGGGATACTCTATGCAATGAGGACAAACCGATCCTGCTTGAACCTATCCTGTTCGATGAACCTGTAATCAACATGGCTATAGAACCCAAAAGCGTACAGGACACCGACCGGCTTATGTTCTCTCTTGAAAAACTGTCTGAAGAAGACCCTACCTTTAAATTCAAGCTTGATGAAGAAACCGGACAGACTATTATATCAGGCATGGGCGAACTGCATCTTGAGATAATAGTAGGCAGGCTTAAACGAGAATTCCTCGTAGAAACCAGTCAGGGGAAACCCCAGGTGGTGTTAAGGGAGACAATTACCAAGCCCTTTGAACACGAAGAGGTATTCCAGCGGGAGTTAGCCGGCCAGCAGCATTTTGCAGGCCTTAAGATAAAGGTTTCACCCCTGCCGAGGGGCAGTCTCAATAAATTTACTGCCAGATGCGAAAATCCGGACCTCACTGAAGAGCTTTTAAACGCAATAAGGCAGGGAATTACAGAAGCAGAAACCAGCGGCACACTCATGGGGTATCCCGTAATTGATGTAGAGACGGAGCTTATGGCTGTTCAGATTAAAGAAACATCTGATGTAATGGCATTCAGGGTGGCTTCGAACATGGCATTTAAGAACGCCTGCCAGAATGCCGCTCCTCTTCTGCTTGAACCAATTATGAAGGCTGAAATTCTTGCCCCGGAAGAATTTACCGGCGAAGTGATAAGTGATTTAAATTCCAGGCAGGGAAAAATTGAGCAGATTTCCAGGAAAGGACCTGTGCAGGCTATTACTGCTCATGTGCCTCTTTCAAAGATGTTCGGTTATTCAACCTCACTCCGCTCAGTTTCCCAGGGCCGAGGTACCTTTACCATGCAGTTCAGTCACTACGACAAGGCCTGAGACGCCCGGGCACAACAGGCTGATGCCCGGGCAACATCCTGTTTGCTTATCTTTTGACTCATACACCTCAATTTAAAGACCGGATGGCCTCCTGCCTGCAATCAGGGTTTGAATACGGGTTTTCTCTTCCCGATAAATGCAGCTATGCCCTCACGACCATTAGGGCTGTCTCCGCACAGAGATAAAAGTTCCCGTTCCTTTTCCAGCTGTACCTCGAGCGGCGTATTATACGAATCATTGATCAATCTTTTTGAAGCTGCAAACGAAGAAAGCGACATTGCTTTCATACCTTCAATCATTTCAACCGCTCTTTTAACACTTTCTCCATCCTTTACAACTTCAGTTACAAGCCCCCATTCTTTTGCTTTTTCAGAGCTGAGAGGTTCATCAAAGGCGGCAATCTCGAGCGCCCTTGCCATTCCAACAAGCCTTGGGAGACTGTATGTTCCTCCTCCGTCGATGCTGAGTCCGCTTGAGCTGTAGGCCTGTTTCAATAATGCAGAAGCCTCCATGATCCTGAAATCACATGCAAGAGCAAGAGAAAACCCTCCTCCTGCCGCAACCCCGTTTATCGCTGCAACAACCGGTTTTGGCATATGGCGCATCTCTAATACTGCCTGATGGAAAATAGCTGCAAGCTCATGAAATGCGGCACCATGGCTCCCGTCATATTCGCTGATCCATCTCAGATCGCCCCCTGTACAAAAGGCTTTTCCTTCTCCTGAAATTACAATTCCGGCTGTATCTGCATCCACAGCCAGCCCTGTAATCGTATGGCAGAACAATTCCAGCAAATCTCTGCTGAACGAATTATATGCCCTTGGCCGGTTCAGGGTCACCAGGGCAATGCCGCTGCTTTTTTCCAGTTTAACTGTTTCTTCCATAATAGATTCTCCCCGGTATTTTGTTCAATTTCACAATTATTTTCTTCTTCAGACACTTATCACTATTGCAGTTCCAGCCCTAACAGTTCCACTGCATTCAACCCCTTTATCTTCATTAACGACTGCTCGGAAACACCTGATGAGGACATCTCTTCAAAATATCTCTGAGGTTTTATAAGAGGGAAATCACTTCCAAACAGAATCTTTTCAGGGCCAACCAGTTCCTCTGCTGTCCTGTAAACACAGGGACTGTAAACAAAGGGTGAGGCTGCTGTATCGAACCATACATTCCTGAGGACATCCTTAACTTCATTTTTCATAACAGCATAAAGAAATATCCCCCCTCCCCAGTGGGCAAGAATAATTCTGTTCAATGGATATGCCTTGATAAAGGCGTATATTTCACTCAAATCATTATGAATCTTCCCCGGATATTCCCGTCCCACAGGTTCATTTACATGTAAGAGTGCCGGCACATCAAATTCACGGCAGATGTCCATTATTTCTCCCAGGGCATTGAACACCCGGGAGGACAGTCCGCCACTGTAAAATGCCAGTTCTCCCACTCCTGAAAGACCCGCCCGCAGACACCTTTCAGCTTCACCTGCCCCTCCCGGCGCCAGAGGTGAAAAGCATGCAAACCCTATCAGGCGTTCAGGATAACGGTTCACCGCTTCAATAACATAATCGTTATGCCTTTTGAAATGCTCATCCTTATCCCAGGGGAAACCGAAAATCACGGACTTATGTATCCCCTCTTTGTCCATGCTGTCCAACAGCGTTTTGACTCCGGCAACTCTGGCCTTTGGTGAATTGTAAATTGACGTAAAACCTGGTTCATCGGCGACCGAATACTGCCTTTCCCTGAAAAAAGAAGGAAATACGTGGGTATGAAAATCAATAATCATTACAGGATTCGCCTCAATGAATTTTCAAGTACGCCAGGCCTGTATCCGACAATTTTGTCTCTTATTGATCCCTGCTGATCAATAACAAAAAGCGTAGGAATTGATACATTTTCATTGCCGAAGTAATCATGAATCACTTTCATGTCATGCCTGAGTATTCTGTAATTTATTTTTTGTTTCTGTTTGAAACTTTCAAGCTGTTCATTGCTGACCCTGTTGGCATCATCCAGAGAAATTCCGAGGATAACCACTCCTTTTTCACGGTATTTTTCTCCCAGCTTAACCATTTCCGGAATGGACATCCTGCAGGGCCCGCACCAGGTCGCCCAGAAATCCAGAAGTACGATTCGCCCACGATATTCTTTCAGGGATACAGCTTGCCCGGAAATATCTGAAAGCACAAAATTTGGTGCCGCTATTAAACTGGATGACTCTTCATTGCATCCGGAAGAACAAAAAAGGGCCGCAAAAAAGACAGCTATAATTATACTTTTCAATTTGGAACGCATTATACCCCTTTCAAATTCCATCTCATATCAGGCCATGCAGACTGAAAGGCAATGGAAAAGCAACAGATTTTTTCTTCTTCATACGATTTTTACTCATACAGGGCAATAAACTTTTCTATTAAGGCCTCAGGCTGGATGAGATTGATCAGGCCATCTGGTAGGGATCAACATCAAGAACAAGCTGAACATCTGTCCCTCGCAATAAATCTTTTGAAAAGTCTTCTATTCTTGTCATAAGCTTCTGCAATAATGATATGCTATGACTCTTAATCAGTATCTGCCATCGATGCTTTCCCTTCAATTTTGATATTGATGCCTCAGCCGGCCCCAGGATTAGTATCATCTCTCCGGCCTTTTGCCATTCACCCAGGATCATCCTAATGCCTTGATTAAGATTAACAGCTGTTTGCGCCGTCTTTTCCTTGTCGGCTCCGTAAAGCATTAAACTGGCCAGATAAGAAAACGGCGGGTAGGACAGTTGGTTTCTCAGCTTAATTTCCTCCCTGAAAAATGACTGGTAACTGTGTGCCGTAGCACTTCTCACTGCATAGTGATCAGGATTGAACGTCTGAATAACGACCTTCCCTTTTTTTCTTCCTCTTCCGGCCCTGCCGGCAATCTGTGATAAAACCTGAAACGTCCGCTCCCCTGCCCTGAAATCAGGAAATGACAATGACATATCCGCGGCAATCACTCCTACCAGAGTAACTTCGGGGAAGTCATAGCCCTTTGTAATCATCTGAGTTCCGATAAGGATATCAATATCCTGTTCACTGAACCTTTTTAAAATCTGCAGGGCCCTCCCCTTTTTTCTCGTGCTGTCTGTATCCATCCTTGCAATGCGTGCATAAGGAAAGATTTCTTTTAACTCACTCTCCAGCTTTTCAGTGCCGAATCCGTATGCCCTCAGCCCTTCCCTGCCGCAGTATGTGCATTTTGATTTTGGTCCTGTACTGAAGCCGCAGTAATGACAGAACAATCTATCTTCTTTCAGGTGGTAGACAAGAGCTACATCACAGTTTGGACAATGTATAACCTGACCGCATGATCTGCATATATATACACGGTGAAACCCCCTCCTGTTCAAGAAAAGCAGGGTCTGGTTTCCGGCCTTCAGATTTTCCTCAACGGCATTCATGAGTTTTCTGCTTATCATCTCTGATTTTGACCGTGCGTTATCTCCTGATCTCATATCAACGACTTCCACAACAGGCAGAGGACGCATTTCAATCCTGTCAGGCATTAAAATAAGCTTATATCTGCCAGTTACAGTGTTTTGAAAGGACTGAATTGAGGGTGTGCCAGAACCAAGGACAACAACTGCATTTTCCATTTTAGCCCTCACAACAGCAGCATCCCTTGCCTGATAACGGGGCTTCGTTTCCTGTTTATATGCTGAGTCATGCTCTTCATCCACAATTATCAGGCCCAGATCAGACAGCGGAGAAAATAAGGCTGAACGGGCGCCGATAACCAGATCAACCTGGCCTCTGACCATGCGCATCCACTGGTCATATCTCTCGCCCCTGCTCAGGCCGCTGTGATAGATGGCTATCCGGTCTCCCATGCGTGACCTGAACAGGCCTTCCATATATACTGCAAGGGCAATCTCAGGCACCATCAATATTGCCCGCCGTCCAAGACTGATTGCATGCTTTACAGCCTGATAATACACCTCCGTTTTCCCGCTGCCTGTCACCCCGAAAAGCAGGCAGGAAGAAAAGGTCTTACTGTCAAGGCATCCGCGTAAATAATTCAGGGCATTCTTCTGCTGACTGTTGAGTTCCTGCGGCAAAGCGGGAGCAGAAATAATCTCACCGGCCGGATTTCTGTAAACCTCACCTTCAAATACTTTCAGCACGCCTTTCTTTTCCCACTTTTTTACTAAACGCGCCCCGCTCGAAAATGCATGCCTAACTTCACTCAACAGCATGGCTTTTGAAGCAAAAACAGTCTTGAGCAAATGAGTCTCGTTCCCGGTCTTTAATAATCCGAAGTTTCCTGCAATTACTGAATCAAAATCAACCCCTGTTTCAGGCTTTACGAATCTTCTCACAAGGGGCCCTGTCTGTTTCTTATTCTTGCACTCCTGTACGACCAGCCACCCTTTCTTTTGGAACGGATATACCTTCTGGACAGGCCAGGGAAGGGTTTTTCCCTGATTACCGGATATCCACGACAGGATTTCCTTATCTTCAGTTTTCAGATGTCTGCTGTTCAGAATTGCCAACCCGCTGTCAGTCAGGCTTGCTGCCCTGTATGTCCTGCTATTTATTCCGCCCGGCAGGGAGGACTTAATAACCTGCCCGACAGGATATCTGTAGTAATGAGAGAGCCATTTAAAAAAAGGAATCATCTGTTCGTTGAAAAAGGGCTCTTCATCCAGCACATCCACTATCGTTTTCAGATCCATTTCGTTATTTATGGCATCTTTTTTCAGCACATAACCGGTTATCTCCCTGTTTTTGAAAGGCACAAGAACCCGATTACCCACTCTGGTCCTGGCGAGAAGGCCTTCAGGAACCTCATACAAAAAAGTCCTTTTTACTGGGACAGGTACGGCTACTTCTATGCAGGGCCGGTGCTTAACAACGGGGATCTCCGCCTGGGAGGAAGGTGAGGCTTCAAAGTTTAAAAAGATTTCTGCCAATTTGATATCAATGAACTCTTAAAAGTCGAATTCACCCTTTTCTGCCATTACCCTGAAAATATAAAAATCCATTTACTGTGAATCTTCAATTACCCGCCTATTTTGACCACCAGGGTAAATCAGCCTCTCTTCTCAGGATAATCCTTGCATCCACAATACTCAGTCCATTTTCATACACAATTACAGGATTCAGATCCATCTCCTGAATATCAGGGTATGATCCTATTATTTCTGAGACGGCAAGCAGCAATCTCCTTATGGCAACCTTATCCACCGGCGGACTCCCGCGGAAACCGTTAAGGAACGCAACTGACCTGATTTCTTCTATCATCATCCTGGCAGAACGTCCGGAGATCGGCAGAACCCTGAAAGAAACGTCCTTCAAAACTTCCACCATTATTCCGCCAATACCGAACATGATAACAGGGCCAAACTGATCATCGATTTTGGTTCCTACAATTACTTCCAAACCCCTGGCAGCCATTGGTGAAACCAGAACTCCCTTTATAAGTGCCGATGTATTATACTTTCCCGCATTAGCAACAATCTCATTAAAGGCATTGCGAATATCACCAGGATCACTCAGCCCGAGTTTAACGCAGCCGGCATCACTCTTATGCAGGATATCCGGTGATACAATTTTCATGGCAACATCGCTGCCGATCTTCTCCGCAGCTTTAACCGCCTCTTCAGCCGAGCTTACCAGATGACCCGGATCAACCTGAATCCCATGCAGTCCAATCAACTCCTTTGCCTCATTCTCCAGCAGTACTCCTCGCCCGTCGGCCTTTGCCTTCCTGAAAATCGCACGGCCTCGAATTTTGGCCTTTTTGCCCATACTGAACTCAAATTTTCCTTTGGCTCTGTAACTGTGAATATAAGTACCGTATTCTGCAAGTGCCCCGATGCACTTGCATGAGATTTCAAGAGAATCATTCACAGAAATCTTATAATACCTCAGCAGGTCCAGGGAATGTGGCCTGGCAAAATTGTACAGGCTGTGTAAAACAATCGGTTTTCCGGTCTCGCTGACCAGCTTTCCCATTCGGTGAGCAGCGTCTTCCTCTGAAAAAGCCAGGCTTTCCGCAAAACGTATGCTGTAACCGCCAAAAAGGCCGACTATGAGAAGACCTCCTATATTGCTGTCATGCAGAAGGATATTGGCGCAATCAGCAAAAACCGCCGGATTGTCATCAGTTCCGCCTGCAACATCTACAGGATTCCGTACTGACGCCGCTGCCGGCAGTATCTTTCGTAGTCTGGCCTTGGTTTTCTCGCTGAGTTCAGGGATATTCACGCCCAGGTTGGTAAGATTATCCGCTGCAATGGTTGCATGCCCGCCGCCATCAGCCAGGATGGCAATACTGTTATTTCTGATATAAGGAAGGTTCGCCAGCGCTTCAGCAGCAGGAAACAGTTCATCGGAATTTTCTATTACGACAATCCCCGCGCGTCTGAAGGCAGACAATGATACCTCTGACATCCCGGCCAGAGCTCCTGTATGTGAACCTGCTGAGAGTTTGCCAGTTGCCGATTTACCGCTCTTCAGCATTATAATAGGCTTGACACGGGTTGTCTGATAGGCCTGCTGTAAAAACCTGCGTGCATCCCGCATCCCTTCAACGTACATTAATATGGCCCTGGTATCACTGTCTTCCTGGAAAAATTTAAGATACTCATGAAACTTAATATCCGCTTCATTGCCAACTCCCACATAGTAGGAAAAACCCTGCTGACTCTTTATCCCGGCTTCCGTAATCAGGGTAAGCGCCATATTGCCGCTCTGAGTCAGCAATGCTATGTTTCCCTGCGGAGCCTTCCTCAAGCCGACAAGATTCAGGCGACTCTTAAGATTCATCATTCCGGATGTGTTCGGTCCGACCAGGCGGATACTGTTTTTCCTCGCCAAAGCCACTACCTGATCTTCAAACTCTCTTCCCTCCTTGCCGACCTCCCCAAACCCGCCGGCGATAATAACCGCACCGGCAACACCTTTTTTCCCGCAATCCTCTAAAACCGAAGGGACTGTGGGCCCTGGCGTGGTAATCAAGGCCAGGTCAACCGGCCCTTCTATATCTGACACCCGCTTGTAGCATTTCAACCCCAGTATCCTGTCTTCCTTAGGATTTACGGGATAGATAGTCCCTTCAAATTTTTCATCAAGCAGGACCTTTATGGCCTGAAATCCCCTCTTGGTTTCAACCTTTGACGCACCGATGACTGCTATGGACTGTGCATTCAAAACCGGATTCAAACTCATTTTTCTGCTCCCTTTAAATTGAAGTTTGCGTTTTTATAGACAACCCGTTCCTGAAATTAACCATTTAACGGTATTTACTTCCTATTTAATATCATTTGCGGGACTTCCCTCGTATTGCTTCCGGTAATATTCAAAAGTCTGAACAGAATAATTATTAAACTCCGGGATCTTTGAAAGACTTTTTTCAACAGGGGTATTAACCTTCAGGCTGGTCACCGAAAACCGTTTCCGGAGGACACTTCCTTCAACATGACAGATAATTTCAAATGGGTACCATCCTTCCGGCAGGCGTCTGTAATCACCAAAAGTGACAGCCACAGAATTGTATTCCGAACCTGCAGGCACCCTGCACCTGACAAAAACAGGAAGAAATCTCTCTTTATCAATAATGAGCTTGGGGCTGTCAGGGTCCCCATCCCCTATCCTGTAGGCAATAGCACCATTTATTCTTGTTAAACCTGTTCTGCCGGAATCAATTCCCATTTCCTTTAAAAGCAATATAATGGCGTCTTCTCCCCCCGCCATAAAAAGCTGGCGAAAGTACGAGTCCATACCGCATTGAAGAAAATAATTCTCAAGCCTTGTTTCAGGTGATCCATTGACAGGCAGGGATCTGTTCTGCAGATCATCGGTACCGCTGCCCGTACCTCTCCTGTCAATCAGCGGGTCACTGAAGGACATGTCCCGTTCCAGATAATAAAGATCAGGAGATCTAAGCCATAATGTCTCCCGGCCGATAAGTTGTATATCTTTATTCTTCAGGTTCTCGGATCTTACGGATTGGGTGATTATAAGTGTCCTGAACTTCGCGAAATTTGCAGTCATCATATCCGCAATCTGCTCTGCCGGCATGACGTAGGCCGCACATGTTAAGGGAAAGGCCAGGACCAGGATGACAAGCAATAAATAAACTGCCGGAAATATCATTATAGTTTTTCGGGTTCCGGATCCTGAAAACCCTGACACCCCGTATTTTTGAACAGCTGTCATCCTCCCCTCAGGCCTTCCGTTCATTCGGTTTCTTTCCCTGAACTTATATTTGATTCCATATGGCTCAGCATTTTTTCTCTTACCTGCACCATAATCTCACCAACATTTTTTCTTGTATAAGAACCAACCGGAATTGGCCTGTCAATGAAGAGATCTATTATGCCTCTATTGACACTTAAGCTGCCCCTGGGAACAATACGGTAGCTGTTGTTTATGGTTACAGGAACGATATCACACCCCGACTTCAGGGCAAGCATGAATCCGCCTCTTTTGAATTCCTGAAGACGGCCGTCAGTGCCGCGCGTTCCTTCAGGAAAGATTAGAACGGACACACCGCTTTTTATTTTTTCAGCCGCTCTGTCCATGCTTTTAATTGCCTTCCTGTGGTCTTTCCTCTCTATTCCGATATACCCTGCCCCTTTCATGGCAAAGCCAAAAAAAGGAATCCTCATCAGTTCCTGCTTTACAATAAATTTAAAGCCTGCAGGCATAGATGCAAGAAGCGCCAGTATATCAAAATAACTCTGGTGATTGCTCATAAAAACATACGGCATACCCTGGTTCACATTTTCCTGTCCCCAAAGCCTCACCTTTACTCCGCTTATCCACAGGATAACCCTGGCCCAGGGAACAGCACAGTATGAATGCACCAGCCTTCCCGTTCTGTCAAACAGGCAGAGAAGAAAAGCCAAAAGACAGAATATAAATGTGTGAATGCCTACAAAGGCGTTTAAGAACAAGTACCTGATCAAAATCAGTCATACCCCTTTCATAAAAACAGTCAACCAGCACACAGCTTAAAGCAGAAATGCCCAAAAATTCAATATCGCCCCTTTTTCACATGACAAGAGGCATCCTTTTCATATCCCTGAGTATCCTCTGTTGTCTTTTTAATACATTTTCATCAGGTTTGACAGGAGACCATTTGTATGGACTTGGAAGGACGGCCGCAAGCATTGCAGCCTGAGAAGGTAAAAGAGATGAAGATGGCGTACCAAAATATTTCCTTGAGGCCTCTTCTATACCTGCCGCACCCCATCCCCAGTCAACGGTATTGAGGTATATTTCCAAAATCCTCCGCTTGCTCCAGAACATCTCAATCAGTATCGAATAATAAGCCTCAGCCGCCTTTCTGAAAAAATTCCTCTCATGCCATAAAAAAACCGTCCTTGCCACCTGCATGGTTATGGTACTTGCTCCCCTGATTCCTTTCCTTGACGCAATGTCTTTAAAAGCCTGAACAATTTCATGAAAATCAAACCCGTGATGAGACAAAAAACGCTGATCTTCTCCTGCAAGGACTGCCTTCCTGACATGAGGGGAAATATCCTCAAGGGGCTGCCACATTTTAAGCCGGACATCCGGTGAAGATGTTTCCTTTTTCTGTATCCAGTCCTTCAGCATCATTACCGTAAAGGGCGGGTTTACAAATCGGAACAATAATACCTGCAATACGGTTAACAGAATCAGGGTCAGGATTAATTTTATACCCCAGTTCAGTGCCAGACGCAAAAATGTCCTTTTCTTTCCGGAGGCCAATATTTTACTGCCCCTTGCTGTCCTTGACTCTCTCCCAGGCTTCATTCATCTGATCTGCTGAAGCATACCTCAAGCCAATTCCCAAAGCCTCTATTTCCTTTTCCATTTTTTCAAAACGGTCAAGAAATTTGCAGTTAGCCATCCTCAAAAGATGTTCCGCATTGAATCCAAGATGCCTGGCGAGATTAACAATGCTGAAAATGAGATCACCAATTTCTTCACCTGCATTTTCCTTATTGTTCCGTAAAATTGCTGATTCAAATTCATCAATTTCTTCCTTTACCTTATTCCAAACTTCATTTGCATTGGGCCAGTCAAAACCCGCTTTGGAAGCCCTTTCACTCAACCGGTGCGCCCTGAGCAGGCTGGGCATGTTTGAAGGGATACTCCCCAATGAAGAAGCAACATTTATTTCGTTCCCCTTTTCTGCCTCCTTAATCCTGGCCCAGTTGTTCTCCACATGTGCTGCATCCAGGGCTCCACTTTCGCCGAACACATGGGGATGTCTTCGAATCATCTTCTCCGTGATTTTTTCAATTACGGTTAAAATATCAAATTCGTTCCTCTCAGCAGCCAGATGGGACAAAAACAATATCTGAAACAACAGATCGCCGAGTTCTGAACAGATATCATCAGGAGATGATTTATCTACGGCCTCAAGCACCTCATAGGCCTCTTCAAGCAGATATGTCTTAACGGTTTTGTCTGTCTGTATGGCATCCCAGGGACAGCCTCCGGGTCCCCGAAGACGTTCCACTAAATCTGCCAGAGCTGAAAAGGCATCTGAAAGTCTATTTCGATCCATTTTTACCGGCTAATTCCCGCATCTTTTCTGAAACGACCTTGTCAATTTTTTCCCTGTCTTCAAGGAAGTCCCTTTTCAGGTTTTTAAAGAAGTCCGGAGAGATAAGGCTGACTACGGATTGATAGGAGGCTATCACAATGGGAACAAGTCTTGAATCGGCAATCAGCGGCGTCTTTGAGGGAACAAAGAACGTAAGCAGAACTATGGCAAGATATGTGATGACTATACCCTTTAATACTGCAAGTCCGGCACCCAGTGTCCTGTCTGCCCAGCCGAGAAACACTTTCTTGAATATCATATTAAGAAGCCATCCCAGGGTACAGCAAAGAATAAAAACAGCTGTGAAAAGCAGACCAAAACTTATGAGTGGAAGAAACTTGCCCGCAGGAAGATACGCCTTGAGATAGGATGTCATTTGCGGCTGGAACTGATTTGCCAATACTATACCGATAATTACCCCGGCAAGGGAAGCTGTCTCCCTGAAAAATCCCCTTATGACTCCCCGAACCACAAGGAAAATCATTGTGATTGTTATGATTATATCAAGCAGATTCATGTGTGTGGTATTTATCAAAGCACCTGTGACTTAGTCAAGATTAATGTAGGCTGGCACATACTCCGCCATCTACAGTTTATGCCATTTCGAACCCAGCCTGCGCTGGCGGTTACCATGCCATCGGCCACACCTGCCAATCAGTTTTATATTCCGGAATTAATGACATCCAGCTGAACCCTCTCCGCTATTGTTCCGGCATTTTCCACAGCAGTAAATGATGGTGTTTTTAGATGACTTTTGAAAATTATTTTACCCGGAAATGATAAATCATATAATCAGATCGTTCTGCATCATGCTTTCTAATCATGAAAGGCATCAACGGCTGTTTTCACAACTCGCTCACAGGCGCTGGCGTCCGCGCACCGCACCTTCCCGATCACTTTTATATCTATGGGGCTGACTGAATCAAGAACTGCCCCTTCGCAGGTCAGCCATGAACCCGTATATGCCCCCCGCTATTCCCCTGACAGATCATTCTCTTTCAGAATTTCTTCCATTGCAGACCCCTGTTACCTGCCCGGCAGAAGACATGCCGGCACAGTCGCATTTTCCCATTCGCCCCATGCCCGACTGCACTTCATCGGCGACATAAAGGATGCCGTACTTCTTGGCAATCTTATACAATTTCCTGTGAAACTCAGCCGGAGGAACAATATATCCTCCTTCTCCCTGAACAGGTTCAACTATTATTGCAGCCACCTCTTCAGGAGGTATGGTTGTCCTGAAAAGGCTTTCCTCCAGCCAATTTACGCATTCCAGACCGCATTCCGGGCAGGAAAGATTGTAAGGGCAGCGATAGCAGTAGGCATATGGAATATGAGTAATACCTGGAACAAGCGGATGTTAATGTCCTGTGGCGCAAACTGCTATTCCCGCTGTGAAATCAAGGAAAATATTCCCGTCTACGTCATGAACCCAGACTCCTTTAGCCTTTTCCACAACCAGATCGTAAACCCTTGTATAGGAAGGAGATACGAATTCATGGTCGATTGATATAAGTTCAGACGCACGGGGACCTGGAAGCTCGGTCTTTAATAACGGATATTTCATCTTAAAACCCTCCGGACATAATGTGCAAAGTAACAAACGAAGTGGATACAAAATACCGAATCCACCATCTAATTTATGTATAAGATTTTATATTAGAAGGTCATGTAATATTTCTGATCACCAGCAGGGCATTAGATACAAGGCTCCAGGGATCGACGACTGAGGCGTATAAGCCAATAAGCCGCAAGGAGGAACGAGCGTTTACCCGCCGGTGATTATGGCGGGAAGGTAATCCCGCGATGCTCGGGACAGACGATGCCTTGCTGGTGTATCAGGGAAATTTTTTCTGGACAGAAACTTGTATTAATATAACATACTATACTATTATTGCCCACAGGATTGAAATAAGATAATGATATCCTCTGACCCTGACAGCCTTAAAACAAGGAGGTTTTGCTGAAATGAAAGCAATGGTGTTGAACGCAGTCTGCAGCATGAACGAAAACAAACGACCTCTTGAATTAATGAATCTTCCTGACCCGATACCCAGGGATAATGAAATTCTGGTAAAGGTATCTGCATGCGGGGTCTGTCACACCGAACTTGATGAAATTGAGGGCAGGACACCCCCGCCCCGCTTGCCAGTTGTTCTTGGCCATGAAGTTGTCGGCAGAGTCGAGGACACCGGAAGGAGCGCAAAGAAGTTCAAAAAAGGGGACAGGATAGGTATTGGCTGGATTCATTCTGCTTGCGGGGAATGCATGTTCTGCCTTAAAGGAAATGAGAACCTGTGTGAGAAATTCATGGCGACCGGAAGAGATGCCGATGGAGGTTATGCGGAATTAATGACCGTACCGGAGGATTCTGCCTTTGGAATACCCGATGGATTTTCGGATTCAGAGGCTGCCCCTCTTTTCTGTGCAGGAGCCATCGGTTATCGATCCTTGAGTCTTACCGGGATTAAGGACGGCCAGAGCCTCGGGCTTACAGGTTTCGGGGCCTCGGCTCACCTCGTATTGAAGATGGCCCGGCATTCCTATCCAAATTCAGGAATCTTTGTTTTTGCGAGAAGCAGAAGGGAAAGAGAATTTGCATTGGAGCTTGGGGCATCCTGGGCAGGAGAAACCGAAGAGTACTCTCCGGAAAAACTGCATTGCATAATTGATACAACGCCGGCCTGGAAACCCGTTCTTGAGGGATTAAAAAACCTGGAACGCGGAGGAAGACTGGTGATAAATGCAATCCGTAAAGAAGAGATTGACAAGGACAGTCTTTTAGGATTGGATTATTCTTTGCATCTCTGGCTTGAAAAAGAGATAAAAAGTGTTGCCAATGTGACCAGAAAGGATATCAGCAAATTCCTGAATCTGGCATCAGAGATATCAATCAGGCCCGAAATAGAGGAATTTGCCCTTGAAGATGCAAACAGGGCACTTGTCGAACTTAAAGAAAGAAAAATCCGAGGGGCAAAGGTCCTGAGAATAAATTAAAAAATAATATAAGCTTGAGATAGGTTTAACATGGATATGCTCACTACAACAAGGTCAGTTAAGATCTTTTTAACCAGCGGTAAAGTCGAGGACATCAAAGACGAACTTGTTCAGGAATTCAGACTTCATATACGCCTTGACAGCAAAGAATACGCTGAGGCAGTTCTTTCATGTTCACTTCTTGAAGAATTCGTGCTCGGTTTTCTATTCACCCGCGGCCTTATAAAAAATATTGATGATATACTCTCACTGGACATCGCCGGCAATGTCGCCTCAATAAAAAGGAAACTTACAGGCAAAGATCTTCAGCCTGTGACCCTTATCGAGTCAACAGGAAGCAGCAACATAGACACGGGGCAATTTTCCGGCCCTGATTCAATTCTTAGGGAATCGAATTTCACAATTACCCCTGAGATATTGTTTCAGGGTGTTGACCTGCTTTCGGAAATGCCTCTCTACAGGAGGACCGGCGCATCACACTGTGCTATTCTGCTTTCATCCGAAGGTGACCGCCTTGTATCAGCCGATGATATCGGCAGACATAATACGGTGGACAAATGCATTGGCGGCGGTTTAAAGAAAGGCGTGGATTTTGGAAAATGCTGGATTGCCGTGTCCGGCCGCCTGCCTTCTGACATGGTTTACAAGGCGGCCATTGCAGGCATGCCGTTGATTGCATCTGTTTCAGCAGCAACTTCTGACGGTGTGAAGATGGCCGAAAAAGCCGGTATAACCCTGGTTGGATTTACCAGGGGAAACAAATTCAGCTGTTATTGCCATTCGGAAAGAATCGTTTAAAACAGATTATAGCTGAATGAGAATCCTGATATGGCATCTAAGTCAGGGAAAAAGGAGATGGATTTAAAATGATCAGATCAAAGCTGTGGTTTCGATGTGCAGCCATGCACGATCCGGTTACACCCGTTATCGTTAAACCGGCTGTTATAGGCTGGGACGCAAAAAAAAGAGATGTCCAGCTAACAATTGACCGTGCATTCAAGGGAGATGAATTAGTTCTGAGAATGCAGGGATGGGTTACGGTGGACGTAAAAAAGGTGATTGAGACAATAAATAGATACGGCCGCCTCAAGGTTCTGGATGAAAGGGAACTCGTCGTAGAGGTTGACAATGAAGGAAACTATGAAAAATTGAACAATGATATCCTCGACGGCTTCGGAGATCAGTTAAACCTGGAAAAAATTTAAAAATTGAATCCCATGGATGATGAAAGACTGCCGGCTAAGACACCTTACCCGCTCCAGCAATTATTCTGTCTCTGTCAACAGGCTTCACGTTCCTGACAATCCATTCGCGGACCTTTTCTCCTGCCGGCAGGGACTGTTTATAGCTCATAAAATCAAGTTTGACATCAAGGGCATCAGCAACCAGAGTGGCAATAACAGGCCACACTTCGCCGATATCCCCCACTATGGGAAGACTTCCGGGAAGCCTCGCAAAACCTGACATTTCCATTCGAAACGGGATACGCATTAGTTTTGTCTTAGGCAAACCCCTGGCAACTGCATCTGTGACCATGCCGGACTTGCGTTCCCTGAGCCAGGCCCTTTCCAGATTCGGATCCAGATCGATTCTGATTATCTTTTTTTCCGCAAGAGAATATGTCCAGCCTCCTTCCCAGTCATTCCACAGGCCGTGCCCGGTGAAGAGCTCAAAAGGACCGTCATGGATCTCCTGGGACAGGGCAAGGGCCGATTCAATAATTACATCAGCGCTGTCTATGAGATCTGCAATCTTCCTGCAGCGTTCGGAAACAGGCATGGAGTCTCCTACACTGAGACCGACCTGTCCGCCACCTACCAACTGGGGCACGGTAACAAGTACCGGTATGTTATATTCTGCCCCTGCGCCTATAATTGTATACGGATCAGCCCCGTATCCTGCCATTTTTTCAAAAGGCACATTACATTGCCTGGCCAGGCCAAGGATTTCGAGAGCAAGTTTTTCTGTACGAAAACCGGTCGGATAGGCCATGTTCCCCGCCACTTTAATTATGATATTTCCTTTTGAGCGTCTCATCCTCCGGTAAAGCACGGGATCTATATTGACTTCCTTCTGATACTGCCTGAGCAGGCTTTCAGAGAGAATGCTCACCTCAAATTGACCATCCATCGGCAGTTTTTGAGGATCCATGCCAAAGGCAACACCGTCGATTCTTTTAACCTTCTCCAGAGTGCCGCCCATTTCATGATTAATCACAGCCGAACTTGTTGAAACGCCGTCTATAATCCCTTTCCGCATCAGCTCCGCGATAAGTGCTGTTACGCCTTCATGAATATTCGGCCCGCTTCCTACAACTGCAACAACCTTCTTTCCTTTTTCCTTTGCATCGACAATCAACCCTGCCGCCTGGTTCAATCTTTTTCTGACCTTGGGCGACAGGCTGCTGAATGTGCTGCCAATTGCATCCCTGTCGATTTTCATAGACCTGTCTTCCTTTAAAAATTAAGGTTAAGCAATTAATTTCATTACTGCCAGGGCATGTCTTTCCCCGGCACCGATATTTTTAAGAATCTCCTCGCGCCCCAGTTTACCTCTGGCCTTCAATTCATCCGGATGATCAAGAAACCAGACAGCCTTTTCAGCCAGCATCTCAGGGCCCGTCACCTGGAAACCTGCCCCCGCCTTCTCAAGAAGAATTTTTGCGTCTGAGAAATCCTCCATTGAAGGCCCGTAAAAAACCACTTTTCCCCATATTGCAGGTTCAAGAGGATTCTGGCCCCCAAGCGGCACAAGGCTTGCTCCGCAGAAAACTATTGTACCAATACTGTAAATCCTGAAAAGCTCTCCAAAGGTATCAATGATAACAATATGTTCTGTTCGATTTGCTCTGCCCTTCTGCAAGGCGCTTCGTGTCTGGTATTTATACCCCCTTGCCTTTATAATGGATCCGATATCAGGCGTCCTTTCAATATGCCTTGGCACAATTATCAGGATTGTATCCCTGAAATGCTCAAGAATTTTCTCATATGCATCCAGGATCATCCCTTCTTCGCCCGTCCTTGTGCTCCCCGCAACAAAAACCCTTTGAAATTCATTTATATTCAAAGCCTTTCTGATAGCTGTCTCAATTTGAGGGTCTGTACCGCTACCTAAATGATCATATTTGGCGTTACCGTTTATCTCAATTTTTTGAGGGTCGGCGCCAATGGCTATTATGCGTTTGGCATCCTCCTCACTTATCATGCTGAAGACATCAAAATTTTTCAGAACCCCACAAAAAAACGGGCGCATCCCCATGTATTTGCCAACGGATCTGGCAGAAATCCGTCCGTTCAGCAATGCAGTCCCGATTCCCATTCTCCGTGCCTCAAATAACCACGCAGGCCATATTTCTGTTTCTATGAAAAGCAGTATATCAGGATTTAAAGTCTTAAGTGCCCTGCGTATCAAGGGAGCAAAATCAATGGGTGCGAAGATCACAGGAATATCTTCGCCAAAAAGCTCCTCCGCCATTTTTCGTCCATGAGGCGTATTTGTTGAAAGGACAAAAGCACAGCCGGACTTCATGCTTCTTAAAGCATTCACAATGGAGACGGCAACCTTTACTTCACCAAGGGATGCCGCATGAATCCAGATAAGCAGTGAACCTGAAAGGTGTTTAGTCACCTCTGGAGAAATAGACCCCAGGCGTTCGCCTAAATGGGATCTGTAATGACCGGTTATTCGTGTATAAACCCAGGCTGCCGGAAAAAGGATTAGAAAGAGGCCGAAAGAAAGGAAAACATATAGCCAGTAAAATATCTTCATCATATTGTGATTTCATTAAATAAATTAAATTGAGCTATTCAGATAGCACAGATCAATGGATATTAACAAGTCTAAATTAAAGGCCCCATGCCCTCCTAATAATCGTCAATATGCCATGGAGCTTGTTTATCAATAACTTTGTACTGCCATTTATTCTTGCATAATTCCTGCAATGAAATTAGAGTCTATTTCTGTGTGGAAATAATGCAGGTCGAATGGTAATTTTTGGCGCATGTATGTGTCATCGCCCTGCCGGAACTCCTCCGGCTACTACATGAAAACTTGTTGTAACCGTAATCATCTGCTGCATTTTAGATTTTCCCTTTCAGCAACGGAGAAACATGAAAAATGAACTTTGAAAAAAACATCCTCTGTATCGGCGCAGGCTATGTTGGCGGCCCTACCATGGCCATGATTGCATGGAAATGCCCTTCATATAAGGTAACAATAGTAGATATAAATCCTTCAAAGATTGTCCAGTGGAATTCTGATAATATACCCATATATGAACCCGGCCTTTACGAAATTGTCAAGGCCACAAGAGGAAAAAACCTGTTTTTCAGCACAGACATCGATAAGGGGATCAGGGAATCAGAGATAATATTCGTCAGCGTAAACACACCCACCAAAACCTTCGGCGCCGGCGCAGGCATGGCCGCAGATCTCCAGTACTGGGAAAAGACGGCGAGACAGATAAAGAATAGCGCTGAATCTCCCAAAATAATTGTCGAAAAAAGTACACTCCCGGTCAGGACTGCCCTTGCAATGGAAAGGATCCTGGCCTCCCCTGACAGCGGCATTGCCTTTGATATCCTTTCAAACCCTGAATTTCTCGCCGAAGGGTCAGCTGTCAATGATCTTCAGAATCCTGACCGCGTGCTTATCGGGTCTCGCGAAACACCGGGGGGATTGAAGGCCAGAGAAGCCCTGGTCGAGATATACACGCATTGGGTTCCAAAAGAGAAGATTATAACATCTGACATATGGAGTACGGAGCTTTCCAAGCTCGTGGCAAATGCATTTCTGGCCCAGAGAATTTCATCCATAAACTCCATCTCAGTCCTTTGTGAAAAGACAGAGGCTAATATCAGCGAAGTCGCCCGGGCAGTAGGTGCAGACAGCCGCCTGGGCAGCAGATTCCTGAATGCAAGCGTAGGATTCGGGGGTTCATGCTTTAAAAAAGATATTCTTAACCTTGTATATCTCTGCCGGTACTATGGCCTTGACGTGGTAGCCGATTACTGGGAAGGTGTGGTCAGGATAAATGAGTATCAGAAGGAACGCTTTGTCCTCAATATGCTGAGTACAATGTTCAACACGCTGGCAGGCAAGAAAATCTGCCTTTTCGGCTTCGCATTCAAGGCAAATACCGGCGATACCAGGGAAAGCCCTGCAATATATGTGGCAAGGAGACTTGTGGAAGAAAGGGCCGAACTGGTAATTACAGACCCCAGGGCACTGGCGAATGCTGAAACAGACCTGAGCGATATTAAAGATAGGATTTCTTTTATTGAAGATCCTTATAGAGCCGCAGCCGGCTGTGATGCCATTGCAGTCATGACCGAATGGGATTTATTTTCAGGGCTTGATTTTGAAAGGATTTACACACAAATGAGCAAGCCGTGTTTCATTTTTGACGGCAGAAATATACTTGACCATGAAAGGCTCTTTGAAATAGGTTTTAATGTCTTTCCACTCGGGAAATCGGCCCTGAAGCATTTTTGATCTGCCTGAACAACACGAAATAACAGGAAACTGCATGTACCCTTCAAGTCAAAAACGAATACTGGTTACAGGCGGAGCGGGTTTTCTTGGTTCCCATCTCTGCGATCGTTTTACAGCCGAGGGGCATGATGTTATCTGCCTGGACAATTTTTTTACAGGGGCAAAAAGAAATATTACACATCTTCTTGGAAAACCCAATTTTGAGCTTCTGCGTCATGACCTGGTACAGCCCATATTCCTTGAAGTTGATGATATTTATAACCTTGCGTGTCCCGCCTCTCCTTTCTACTACCAGTATAATCCCGTCAAGACAATCAAGACATGTGTCATGGGAGCCATAAACATGCTCGGCCTTGCCAAAAGAGTAAAGGCGAGGATACTGCAGGCTTCAACAAGCGAGATATACGGCAATCCGAATGTTCATCCTCAAAAGGAGGATTACTGGGGCAATGTAAATACCATAGGCCCGAGGTCCTGCTATGATGAAGGCAAACGCTGCGCTGAAACTCTTTTTTTTGATTACCACAGGCAGAACAGAGTAAACATCAGGGTTGCAAGAATCTTTAATACATACGGCCCGAGAGTTCACCCTGATGACGGAAGAGTTATAAGCACCTTTATTGTCCAGGCCTTAAAAAACCGGGACATAACAGTCTTTGGAGAAGGAACTCAGACCCGTTCCTTCTGCTATGTGGATGATATGATTGAAGGCCTGGTCAAAATGATGAACAGTCCTGATGATTTTATCGGCCCTGTGAACCTGGGGAACCCCATTGAATTCAGAATATTGGACCTTGCACGAGTCATAATCAGACTGACCGGCAGTAAGTCGCGGATTGTGTTTGAACCATTGCCTGTTGATGACCCGCTCCAGCGCCAGCCGGACATAACCCTTGCTAAACAGAGACTCGGCTGGCAGCCATATACGGACTTGGAATCAGGTTTGAAAAAGACTATTGAATATTTCAGGGATATAATTCAGGTCCCCAATCCTTAATAACCTCTTGATAATGAACTACCCCGCCGCAAAGCAGCGGGGTATCTTGAAAAGCATTGAATGCCCCAAGGGGAGGGGAATTCCTCTGGTGGAATTAAATACAGGATTGAAGCCAGGAAGGGCACCCTGAATGGAATGAACATCCTGGCTGATGCAGTGAAAATGACGATGGAGCCGAAGGGACGAAACGATGATATAGAAAAAACATTTGGTTCGCCCCTTTTGCCTTGCAAAATGCAGCAAGAGTATCTTCTCTCCTACGCACCACAGAAGCGAGCATAGACGATAAAATCAAGTAGATGGGGTTGCCCGGATCTGCCAACCGCCGGTGGGACGGAGGGCATGTATTAGTGGCAGGAAAAATATATGAAAATCTTAAGTATAGATTGCGCCAGGACGGATTGCCTTTTGCCAAATCTGAAAAACGATGAATGCCCCTGCTTCGATAATGCCGGCGATGACCAGCGATGAATCGTATGCGGCACTTTCTCGGCCAATTTTTTTGTCAATGTGGACGGAGATCGATACGAACGCTGCAGCACTTGCAGTGCAACATTTATGAATCCGGAGCAAAGGTTGTCGATCGACGATGAACACGCCCGTTATCGCCTGCACCGGAATGATCCAGGCGATAAGAATTACCGCCGATTCCTGTCAAAACTTGCAGGTCCGTTGCTGCAAAGGTTGCCGCTGCGAGCGAAGGGTTTAGACTATGGGTGTGGTCCGGGGCCGGCGCTTGCCTGCATGTTGCGCGAGGCGGGACACCAGGTACGATTGTTTGACCCGCTTTTTTTCCCCGACCCCGAACCGTTTGAAGATCGCTACGATTTCATCACCTGCACAGAGGTCATCGAACACTTTTATCGGCCAACCCAGGAGTTCGCTCGGTTCAACCGAATGCTGCTCCCCGGCGGCTGGTTGGCGCTTATGACCTGTTTCCAAACGAACGACGACCTTTTCGAGGACTGGCATTACCGTCGAGATCGGACTCATGTGGTATTTTTTCGTGAGGAGACGCTGCGGTATATTTCGCGCCGGTTCAGGTGGCACTGTGAAATCCCGTTAAAAGATGTTGCGTTGATGCAAAAACCCTATGACACAAAAATCATGCACAAGGAAGCCTGTCATCATGAGTGATTCTATTGACCTCGAATATTTCAAAAAGAGCCTTGAGCAACGCCTGAAAGAGCTCACCGACGGCCATAAGGAGATCCGCCCCCTGGATACTGGACCAGTCGCGCGTGGGCCGGCTATCCCGCATGGATGCCATGCAACACAGGCCATTACCCAGGCGGCCGCGCGTCTTGCCGCAATGGAGGAACAGCGCATCCGAACGGCGCTCAAGCGCATGGATGCCGGTGACTACGGCTATTGCATTCATTGCGATGAAGCAATCGCCGAAGGGAGGCTGCGAGTGGACCCGAGTATCCTGACCTGCATCGCCTGCGCCCGAAATGCCGACAAAAGATGAGCCGTTATGTGCAGGGAATCGAAGTGACAGATTGATCGGCGCTATCGCCGGAGATTTTATCGGCTCGCTATACGAGTCTCATCCCATCAAGACCAGGGATTTTTCTCTTTTTAATCCCCGGTGCCGCTTCACTGACGACTCCACGCTCACCATAGCGGTGACTCAGGCGATTTTGACCGATGGCGATTACTGCTACCGGATATGGGGGAATCTTCATCGCTTGGCTCTATTCCGGAGACCCCCAACCATACAACAGTTTAGGCAACTGGACGGCCATGCGGGTCAGTCTCATGGGGTTGGACATTTGGCATGCTAATATTTTATTAAGATTGACATGTACGTGCAGTTTATGTGATTATCATTGGTTATGATTTATTGCGATTGTAAAGCTATTGAGATAACAGGGAAAAATTTCGGCTTGTGTGCTTCAGTCACGGCAGCCTTGCAAGCAATCGTCGTACACTCCCACATGCCTTTCCGTCTGACTCCGCCCTGAGGGTGCCCATCATATCCGAGGCAAAAAAGGCAGCGTCTTACTTTTAAGCTCCCGTCAAGATATCACTTTTTTGCAAACAACGTGTTTTCTTAAAAAATATAGCACTACGGGACAACCCGCTGGCTTCTCAGCAATTCCCTTCCGAAAAGCTCTGCTTATTAAACACATGAAGAGCCGGTGCGGAAAGGCAAGAGCACGCTTATTGCAAAGCCTGCATTGACGAAGAATATCCCTTGCCGTTAGATATTTCGCTTCAGGCGCACAAGACGATTAAAACATTTTGACTAACCCAAAGGAAAAAACATGTATAAAAAATTAACAATTGAACTGGACAGCAGGCCCCTGAACGTGGAAACTGGCCTCCTGGCCAAGGAGGCCGACGATATCATCGTTCTTTCCGGCCTTATTGGAGAAGAAGATCATCTGGCCGACATGGACTTCAAGGTGTACGGCACCGATGAAAGGGTAACGGATCTGCAGATGGACATGAAGATCAAAGGGTTTTCAAGAAAAATCATGAGCAAAATCCGATTGAGCATGAAGGCTGTCGAAAATGAAAGTCGATAATACAAACAAAGTACGCAAACCGGAAGTGGACCGCCGGCGCACCTTCGGCATCATCAGTCATCCGGATGCCGGCAAGACCACCCTGACCGAAAAACTGCTGCTCTTCGGCGGCGCCATTCAAATGGCGGGTTCGGTCAAGGTCCGCAAAGCGGCCCGGCATGCCACCAGTGATTGGATGGCCATCGAGCAGGAGCGCGGCATTTCGGTCACCAGTTCGGTGATGAAGTTTAATTATCGAGATTTTGAAATCAACCTGCTTGACACTCCCGGCCATCAGGATTTTTCCGAAGACACTTACAGGGTGCTCACCGCCGTGGATAGCGCGATCATGGTCATCGACACCGTCAAGGGCGTGGAGACCCAAACCCGCAAACTGATGGAGGTCTGCCGAATGCGCAACACGCCGATTTTGACCTTCATCAACAAGCTGGACCGGGAGGGCATGGCACCGCTGGAAATCCTTGGCGATATTGAAGACACCCTCCAGATCGAATGCGCGCCCCTATCCTGGCCGATCGGCATGGGAAAACGTTTCAAGGGCACCTACAACCTCCATCGCAAGGAGCTGGTACTGTTTACAGCCGGCCGGAATCGCCTTAGCGATGAGATGGTCACCATCCGTGATCTTGCTGATCCACTGCTCGACGAGTTGCTGGGAAGCCAGGCCGACGAATTACGCGAGGACATCATCCTGCTTGAAGGGGCGGCCGATCCCTTCAACCTGCAGGAATTTCTCAAGGGCAGTCAGACCCCGGTCTTTTTCGGCAGCGCCATCAACAACTTCGGGGTTCGTGAACTGCTCGACACCTTTGTGGAGATCGCCCCCGCTCCGATGCCACGGCCGGCCGCCACCCGCATGGTCCTGCCAGAGGAGGAGGAGTTTTCCGGTTTTGTCTTCAAAGTGCAGGCCAATATGAACCCGGCCCACCGAGACCGGATCGCATTTCTGCGGATCTGTTCGGGACGCTTCCAGCGCGGTATGCGGGTGAGGCATCACCGCATCGGCAAAGATATCCAGATCGCCAATCCCATCATCTTCATGGCCCAGGATCGCGCCTTTGTTGAGGAAGCCTGGCCCGGCGACATTATCGGCATCCACAACCACGGCACCATCCGGATCGGCGACACGTTCTCGGAAAAGGAACCGCTCAATTTCACCGGCATACCGAATTTCGCCCCCGAGCATTTCCGCAGGGTACGACTCAAATCCCCGCTCAGGATGAAACAGCTTCAGAAAGGGATTCACCAACTGGTCGAAGAAGGCGCGATACAGCTGTTCCGACCGCTGATGGGAAACGCAATAATCCTGGGCGCCGTGGGGGTTTTACAGTTCGAGGTAACCATGGCGCGGCTCAAGGCCGAATACGGGGTCGATGCCGTCTATGAGCCGATTAATATCACCACCGCCCGATGGATAAGCTGTGATGACAAAAAAAAGCTTACCGCCTTCGAGAAGGAGCGCCAGTCCAGCTTATGCCGGGATGCGGAAGGGAACCTAACCTTCCTGGCGGAAAGCGAATGGCAGCTCAACTACACGGCAGAGAAATGGCCGGAAATCAACTTTTACAAAATCCGCGAGTGCCAATGATCGGATAGAAAACATAGGGGTCAGACCTTCATCCTTGACATAGGTGCATGGCCATGATAAATACTCTT
>JAFGMQ010000099.1 GCA_016927455.1 Deltaproteobacteria bacterium | reverse complement strand
GTAAATGCGATTTTTTGCCTGGCTTCCTCTTTTGCTCGAATAGTGCCAGCTATGAATTCTTTGACCATCGGGCCGATTGAAGCTGCGGCCTGGGTCGCTGTCCTTCTTTTTTTGTGTTTTTTCTGTTCCTCAGACATTGAATTAACCTCCTTAAATCAGCTGTTAATTGTTTATCCTTAATCAATGATTAACGGACAATGGACAACTAACATTAAATATTATGCAATCATTTCAAGAAAAGCCTGTATTCTTGTTTTCAGCTGGCCAATCGTTCCCGTAGTATATTCATCTTCCAGATACAGATGAGGGATATTTATTGAGTTGTAATAGGCCTTTCGTGCAGGCACCTCAAATCCAAAAGGATCACAATATTTGTATACATAGAGAATAGACCCGTCAACCTTGAATTCCCTTGCAAAAAAGCCTATATCTCCGAACCTGGCCTCCAAGTCCTTTTGAAGATCAAGTTCCTTGTTGTCCCTGTAGGTTTTTGGGCAATTGACTTTGTCAAGATACCTGTGAGCAAGCGCATCTAAGGGATCTCCCCCGGCGTCGGCGTGAGGGAGGGCATCCCTTGTTCCGTTGCAAAGGGTATCGGCTACAACATTTGCTCCCATATCTTCTATCAGCTTTATTAGTTCCATGTTGTCGAGACATGCGCCGTCAATCATAATACGCGGTCCCTTTTTTCTCGGCGATTCCTTCCTGTTTTTGAGCTCTTCAATGACTTCATCAAACAGTAAATTTGCCTCTGTTACAGGCAGGCTTGACCCCACGGTGAGCACCTTGGAAAGTTCAACTCCGGAAATCACAGGCGGATCTGCCTTTTTAAACTCATAAAGGGCCTTTGCCTTGTCTCTGTTTTCATTATGCAGTTTAATGGCTTCAGCTATGGCACCATCGGTTATTGGTTTTCCGACAAATTCTCCTAAAGTCTGCCTGAATGTATTCAACACCCCCTTAAAAAATTCAAACGAAGATTCTTTTACAACAGAAGGGATATTTATAAAATGAGAATAGGGAAAATCAAGTGAGTATGTCCATGTGCTGTAACTCCGCGTCATACTGTCGCAGGCATGAGGTATGGCTATCCCGTCAAGAAAATCATACCTGCCCTTGACTGACAGGTCAAAACAGCTTCGTATAAATGGGCATACAATAGGTTCAAGGAGGTTATCTCCCTTGGTAATTGGTTCGCGGACATCTCCTCTTATTCTGAAGGGCACGCATCCGGCAGCAGTTATTATCTCAAGAGGAACAAAGGAGCATACCCAGCCTATAATGGTTTTTCCCTGCGCCTTAAGTTCCTTTGCCCTTGCTCCATAATCCTGATAATAAGTTTCCACCTTGGATGAAATAATACTGTTCTTGGCATTCATCAGTTTATCTCCTTTTTTTAATTCTAACGACTATGTAAAAGTCAAATAGTTAAATTATACTTAATCTCATTGCCCTCAGGCGGCTCCTTAGTCTGGACCGGCGCAAGCCAAATAGTGCGGCAAGAGATCAGCCTGCCTGAGCCAATCAAGACAAGGCAGGCAGGTAAAGGTTAAATTAACATTACCCTGAACGGGTAATAAGCCTCTGACGCGCAGCGTTTGTTATTGCTGATTCACTGACTGCGTAGATTAGAATATTGATCCATGAATATCAACAAAAATATCCACCTTTCAGCCTTATTAAATCTGTCATGCAGATTGAATATTCTGTAGTCTTTGGGGCATATTTTCTTCGGTTATGCCGGCAGAAAAGGGCCTGAAAGTGATTAAGGCAAGACGGGACAGTCAGAGATCATGCCCCTGCCTTTTCAAATGCCATGATAGCTGCTCCGATGGCAGCAGTCATATGAGGCTCAGGCGGCACAGTAATGCTGTAACCTACAGCATCTTCCACCGCTTTGATCAGGCCGGAATCCCGCGCTCCGCCCCCTACCAGCGCAAGGTCTTTTTCAATTTTTATCCTCTCTGCAAGGCTGACGAGCTGTGCAGCAAGTGCCCTGTGGATTCCGGCAAGGAGGTCTTCTTTTGCAACTCCTTCGGCAAGTCGCGACACCGCCTCGGATTCTGCAAAGACAACGCACCCGGTGCTGAATTCCACCATTTTCTTCGATCTTAAGGATAATTCCCCTATATCTTCCACCTTTACACCCAGCACCTTTGCAATAACCAGCAGAATCCTTCCGCTGCCTCCGGCACATTTGCCGCTTAACAGGAAATTTGTCAGATTACCCTCTCCGTCAATTCTAAAGGCCTTACTGTAAAGATCTCCGACATCAACTAAAGTTCTTACGGAAGGGTAGGAAGAAAAAACGCCTCTTCCATGGCAGGATAAATCCGTCATAAGGCTATCTGCAAAGGTCACGTTTTTTGAACCATAACCTGTTGCAACCGTATATGAAATGTCCTTTGAAGATATGCCGACTGTATCCAGAAGGTTTTTTCTTATCTTATCTGCCGCCATTTTAAAGTCCCCGCCTGAAGGCATAGCCTGAGACGCAAGCACCTTCTCGTCACCAAGGAGTATGCCCTTTGAAAAGGCTGAGCCTATATCAATTCCAAGTGAATACACCATCTGGCCTGTCACTCCTGTCCTTTTTACAGATTCTGGTTTATCCTTTTTGCCCGAAAAAATTGAACTTTTATGGACATCCGTGAGAGCATACTATCCATTATTGCTATCTTGTCAACCAGAAAGAGAATCTGCACGCCCTCAAGTGCATCTGTTGACAAACTGAAAGATTGAAATCCTCGGGATTACACGGAATGCCGGGGCTATTTTCGCGGGCCTGATATAACAAAAAAGAGCGCCGACAGTATCAGGCATGTGCCGACGATCATATAGATATTTATCGTTTCGCCAAGAAAACCTGCTGCAAACAGGGATGCAAGTACCGGTTTCAGAAAAAAGGCCATGGACCCTTTGTTTGCCGAAGTGTTCATAATCCCGAAGTAATACAGCCCGTAGGCAAGTGCTGTGCCTGGAAGTGAAATATAAAGGACAGGTATCCAGGCATCGTAAAGGCCTGAGAGATCCTTTGGAGACAGCCTTATAATGACGAAGGGTGCAAGCATAAGGCTTCCGAAAAGTGCTGAAAAGCCCATTAGCAGGATTGCACCGTACAGTGCCATAAAGCGTTTTGCTATGCAGACGCTCAGTGCAAAGAATAATGCAGAAAGAACCATAAGGCCCAGGCCGTTCAAGGAATCAAAAGCCAGTTTGCCTGATTCCCATGCAAAACATGAGACACCGATTGCTCCGACAACGGCGCCGATCCAGTTGCGAAACCTCCATGTCTCATTATTGACAAACCTTGCAATTATCATCACAAATACTGGATTGACACTGAATACAACAGCTGAGGATGCGGCCTTTTCAAAAACAAGGAGTGCGATATGGAAGATTGATATGGATAATGTAATGCCTATAAAACCGTTAAGACAAAAAATTCCGTAATCCTTCAGTCCAAGGGGGTTCATTCTCAGCCGCAGAATAGGTATGGAAAGGCATATAAGAACAATTCCAGTGATGAAAAAGCGGATAAAGGTAAGCATAATGGGGTCAATCCTTGTACCAATGAACTTCCCTGTGACCTCCACGGTGCTGAAGAGCCCTACTCCGCAAATCAGACTGGCTGCACCTATCAGTTCGTCCCGCGACATGATAAATAAATTTATTTCATCCCTGATTAATAAATCCGTTTCTATTTACTGTCAGCAAAAAATCTTTGTCTAAAATCACTTTTTATTGGGTATAACGGAACAGAAATATTGTCAAATTTTAAAATCCCTTGAGCGTAAAACAGGACATTTCAATATTGAAGATCCCATCATTTGTTTAACATTTTAGTCTTATCTGATAAGGTAAATTGTTAAGCGAGCAATAACGCTGAATCAATATAAAATCAGGAGGCTTTTTATGAACAGATATGTTTCATGCGGATATCCCTTAATAAATAGAAATGATTCTGTTTTAGTCATTATTGACATGCAGGAAAAGCTTGTGCCCGCTGTTGCAGAAAAGGAATTAATTGTTGAAAACATTGTCAGGCTGGTCAAATTCTCCCGCATCATCGGCCTTCCTGTTGTCATAACAGAGCAGCAAAAGCTGGGGGAAACAATCCCTGATATCCGCGAGGGGCTGCAGAATCCACAACCCATTGCCAAAGTGCACTTCAACTGTTTCGGCGCAGATGCCTTTTCAGAAGAAATAAGGCGGATTGGCAGAAATATTCTGATCATTGCAGGGATTGAGGCCCATATATGCGTGACACAGACTGCCTTGCATGCTGTTTCCGATTTTACAGTGCATGTGGTAAGCGATGCCATATCATCTCGCGCTCCAGGAAATTATGAAGCCGCACTGAACAGGATGCGTCAGTGTGGAGTATGCATCACTTCCACGGAAATGGTAATATATGAACTTCTGGAAAGGGCGGGAACAGAAGAGTTCAAAGAAGTGCTCAAGCTTGTGAAATGATTAATGACGTATCCCTTTTTCCTTTTTAACTTGCCTATTCAAGTTCAGGTATTATTTTAAACACAGATTAATCAGTAAAGTTTTCCAGAAGTATGCCTGTTGGCAATTACAGCTTTAAATAGAATTTGAATTCTGGACTTTCATTTTTTCCGCTTAAAACCGGGGCAGGAGTACAACAGCATGTATGAACAGGGTGTTATCAGACCGCCAAGTGAGGCGACAAGCCTTTTGGTAAGGGTTACGAGAAACTGTCCTTGGAACAGGTGTCTTATCTGCCCTGCCTATAAAGGGGTAAAATTTTCAAAGAGGTCTGTTGAGGAAGTTGAACAGGATATCGACAGCATGGCGGAAGATTATGCAGCACATATTGACATAATCAAGTCGGCATTTCTGCAGGACGCCGATTCGCTGGTAATCCCGATTCCTGAGGTTTTGGCAATCCTGAGACATCTTAAAGTCAGGTTTCCCGGGATTGAGCGGATTACTACCTATGCGCGTGCAAAGACTTTGAAGAGAATAAGTGTCGAGAGCCTTAAGGCACTAAAGGATGCCGGCCTCAACAGGATACATACGGGGATGGAAAGCGGGTCGGCTAAGGTGTTGAAAATGATTCAGAAAGGCTCGAGCCCGGAGGATATCATAGCCGGAGGTTCGAGGGTCATGGAATCCGGTATTTCCCTTTCCGAGTATATAATGCCAGGTGTCGGAGGGAAGGCCCTGAGCATGGAGCACGCCCTTGAGACAGCCAGAGTGCTTAATATAATAAGGCCGGATTTCATAAGAGTCCGGACATTTGCAATGCATCCGATGTCTCCCATGCAAAGGATGGTGGAGGATGGTACTTTTATTCATATGAGCGATGAAGAGGTAATCAATGAGATAAGACTTCTTGTTGAAAACCTTGACAAGATGCACAGCCATTTCTGTTGCGGAGATTTCAGCCTGAATCTCCTTATGCAGGTGGACGGCTATCTTGACAGCAGCAAGGAGGAGATGCTGAAGGAACTGGACAAATATCTCTCATTAACAAAAGAGCAAAAAAAGGCATATTCTCTCTTGCAGCGTTCCTATCCCGTTTTTCAAAGACCGGTTGAATCAGTAAGGGATGAAAAGGTTTTAAAGGAGGTTTCCCGGGAGATTAAAAGGCTCGAAAAGAGCGGCGAAGATGGATTTAATGAGTATATCAGGCACCTGATGTCATTCCAGCTGCCTCAGCCGCAGACTGCCGATTGGAAGTGATGAGGGGGATTACTGTTTGTTTTCACTCTGCCAGGGATTTTATTGTCTGGAAAAATGATCCCATCCGGAAGGTTTGATCCTCTGTTGTTCGCCGTCAGGGGCTATGAGTACGATGCCGTCGTGTTTGTCGGTTATATTTCCAATCTGTGTAACAGGGATATCGCTTGCCGAGGCGACAGCAGCACGGATCGTGCCAATGCAGTCCTGAGGGCAGGTAATAATAAGCTCATAATCGTCGCTGCTTTTCATGAACATTTCAGAGGGCTTTTCTCCAAGGCAGGAGGCCGCCTCAACCATTGCTTCACTTACAGGAATTTTCTGCCGGAGTATTTGAGCTCCTACTCTGCTTTCCCTGCATATATGTCCAAGATCGCCAAGCAGTCCATCGCTGATGTCAATCATTGCCGTGGCACAGCCTGAATCTGATATTGCCTGGCCCTCGCAAGCGCGATGAGACGGCTTTTTATAGGCAAGCACGAGGGGATGCCTGTCAAAGGAGTTTTGGGGATCAGAATGAAGGAGAAGTTCAAGACCTGCAGCAGACTGTCCTGGTGAACCGGTAACCAGAATTGCATCTCCTGCCCTGGCACCGGAGCGTTTGATTATCCTGCCCTGTTTCACCTCTCCAATCAAGGTAACATCTATAAAAATACCCCCGCCTGACTCAGTGAGATTCCCGCCGATAATTGAGGCGCCAAGGGGATTCAGTTCACTGAGAAAACCGCGGTACAGCTCTTCTACATATGAGACCGGGGTGTTGGATTTCAGTCCCAGAGATACAAGGGCATAAAGCGGCCGACCTCCCATGGCACCTATATCACTTATATTCAAAGTCATTGTTCTGCATCCCAGTTCAGCGGCAGAAAAATGCCGGGGCAGGAAGTGTTTACCTTCCACCACGCAATCGCAGGTGACGAGCATTTCGTATCCTTTGCGGGGAGAAAAAGACGCACAGTCATCTCCTATGCCAACCGCGACCAATGGCGATAATAAACCTTCCCTTTGAATGATCGAGTGAATCCTGTCAATCAGTTCAAATTCACCTGTGTCGTATAATGTCTCGATAATAAGCCCTAAAAATGATGGATTTGAATGAAGTCCAGCTGCGGGGTTGTGCGTAATCCTCAGTCATTAAGGGGCAGAAAAAGAAAGGTTCAGGGTTTATGGTGCAAGGTACCAGGCGAAGCTGCCTTTTTCTCTAACCGTATAAATTGAACCCTTTATTATTTCACTCCTCCTTACTCAGGCAATTATATCTTGAGAGTGCCCCTTATGTATGATTTTTGCTGAGCTGTCAATCATTTCCCGAAAAATTTTAATATCATCATGGTTATATCGTCAGTCTGGGTTGTTCCGCTGCAAAAGGTGCTGATCTCTTCCATCAAGCCTGAAGTTATTTCTTTCAATGGTTTTTCTCTCAGCCTGGCTATTTCTTTTTCCAGTCTTTGTTCTGAAAACAATTCATCCCTTTCATTCATTGCTTCCGTGACTCCGTCTGTATAAAGAAAGACCGTATCACCTTTCTGGAGAACAATTTTCCTGGATTCATAAGTGAAATCCTCCATTACACCAAGGGCAATGCCGCTCGTCGATTCAAGAGGCTCTATATTGCCGTTTGAACGGATAAGATAGGGGGGATTGTGGCCTCCGTTACAGTATTCCAGTTCACCAGTGCGGATATTGAAGATACTGAAAAAGAGAGTGACAAACATTAATGAAGGATTGTCCTGCGAAAGATTATCGTTGACCATGCTCAAGACCTCGCCGATCGGCAGATCCCTTGTTGCCTTTGCCTTGATAAGTGTCATTGTTATTGCCATGAACAATGAGGCAGGCACTCCTTTTCCGGAGACATCTCCTACAGCGATGCAGAGGTTTTCATTATCCAGAAAGAAGAAATCATAAAGATCCCCTCCAACCTCTTTGGCAGGTTCCAGTACAGCATAGATATCGAATTCGGTCCTGCTGGGAAAAGGAGGAAATACCTTGGGCAGTATCCCCATCTGGATGTCGCGGGCAATCTGCAGTTCACTTTCGATTCTCTCCCTTGCAGCCGTGGTTTCGGTCAGCTCTTTAATATATTGATTGAGAGAGGTTTTCATGTAGCTGAAGGAATCGGCAAGTTTTCTCACTTCATCCCGTGTGTTGATAACAGGGAGTTCAACATCGAGATTTCCTGTTGCAATAACCTCTGACGCCTTTGAAAGCGCTCTGAGCGGCCTGGTTATTGAGCCGGCGATCACGATAATAACTGACAGGAGGAATATAAAACCTGCGATGCCAAGTGATAAAACGATATGATTAAGATGGGTAATATCCTCCATCAATTCATCCTGGGGAAACAGCGCCGCAAAGGTCCAGCCGGTTGAAGGGAGAGGCGCATAGACCATCCAGCATTTTTCCCCGGCAGCAAAGCTTGTGAATGGAACAAATCCTGACTTTCCTTTTATCATTTCTCTGCCAAGTTCACGCATTTCAGTGTTTCCAAGGGCTTCAGCCACACTGAATATAGTTTCATTCATTATTATGCCGGAATCGGGATGCGTTACAAAGGTCCCATTTTTGGAAATCAGGAATCCATAGCCTGTTCGTGCAATTTTTATGGATGCTATGATTTCCTGAAGCCATGAAAGAGATATGTCGGCCGTTACAATCCCCATCATCTGTCTCTTGCCGAGCATTGTCCTGTAAAACGGGACGGAATAGGTTGACATTATAATATTCCCGGCCCCCTCATCAAAATACGGCTCACTCCATGTTGGACGGTCGAGCTGTTTGGGGATCTGGTACCAGTCCCAGTAAAAATACTCATAGGGTATATATGCAAATTCGATCTTGTCCTTGTTCCTATAATAATATGGGGCAAAGAACAGTGCGTTTTTATCATAAGAGTAAGGTTCAAACGCAATTGTAGAACCGTATATCTCAGGGTTGTTTTCTACTACGGAACCGACCAGATCGATTATCTGGCCGCCCTCGTAAAAGAAATATTCCATAAAACTCGCAAGGTTTTGGGGTATTTTTTCTACTGACCGTAAAACCGTGTCAATCCGATTTACAGTTGCTCTGGCGAGATTTCTTGCATTCTCTTCAGCTGTTTTAATAATGATTTGACGTGAAACAATATAATTATAACCAAAAATAACAATAAAGATAAGCGTTACGCTTGTAAGGATAAGTAAGGTGAGTTTAAGTGCTATGCCTCTATTAATTACCATGACCGCTGCAATTTTGAAAAAAGGATTTAAAATCAGGTATTTCACTGATTAACTCATTTTCCTTAAGGATCTCAGCCACACGATAGTAATCTTGAGGCAGAAGAGTCCCTATTGGGGTTTCGGAATCTGCCGGCACAATAAGATCCTTCATTCTCATCAGCATCCATTTCTGATGTACCCGTGTTGCCGGGATGTGCGCCTTTTCCAGATTTTTCAGCACCACGGCCATGGCTTCTTCAGGGTGTGCAAATGCATAGTTCCAGCCCTCAATAGAGGCTTCCACAAAAGCCCTGCAGAGATCTGGAGATTTGCGGAGGGTTTCTTCAAGAGTGTAGATGCCATCCTCAGGGAAGTTAAGGCCATATTCATGGAAAAAAAAGGTTGTCAATTCATCAGGGTTCAGGCCGGAATTCAGTAGAGTATGATATTCATTATACCACATGGCGGAAGCAACATCCACGCCGTCTCTCAGAAACAGATCAACTGAAAATGACTGTCGGATTTCCCTGATATCAAGATTGTGCTTCTTAAAAAAGGCCTTTGGCTGTATTTGAAAGGCAGGGCCCCAGAGTCCAACCTTCTTTCCGTTCATGTCATCAGGCGTTTCTATGTTGCTTGCCTTTTTAGCTACAAGCATCAGGGAGGATCTCTGCATAATCTGTGAAATGTTTACAACATTTATTCCCTCTGCACGCATCTGAATCCCGGTAGAGAGCCACAAAGTTGCAAACTGGGCCAGTCCGCTCTTAAGCAGATCGGATGGAGAGTTGTCAGGCCCTCCCGGGATTATGCTCAGAATTATTCCATGTTTCCTGTAAAGTCCCAGTTCATCGGCAAGGTAATATCCTGCAAACTGTGCCTGAGGTACCCATTGAGGTATGAAAGAGGCGTTCCTCAGCTGAGTTTGTTCCGAACCGGCCTCAGCGGCCAGGATGCAGAAAAAGAAAAAACAGGATATTATGCCGATTCGCATTTAATCAGCCTTTTTCATTAAAAATATAAACGTTAGTATGTTACAGCCCTTTTCCCGTCTGTACTGAAGCTCATCTGCCATCTTCCTCATAAAAAAAATCCCGAGTCCGCCTACTTTCCTTTCTGATATGTCAGCCTGAAGATCAGGATCGGGCAGGGAAAGAGGATCGAAAGGCATCCCATTATCCATGATTTCTATTTTTAAAGAAGCGTTTTGTTGTGGAGTGCAGCTTACTTCCAAATCCCCGGGTCCATCAGGATATGCATAATTGAAGATATTAACGAGAGCCTCTTCTGTTGCAAGCTCAATTTCTCTGATCCTGTTATCACTGAAGCCTGTGTTTTTTGCGCAGTCGGATACAAATCCGACCAGCCTTTCAAGATGTCCTATTGTGGCAGGCAGTTTTATTTTTGACATTGGCGACTGATACCTTCGCTCAGGCGTTTACCAGGGATTCTGCGGCCGGCCGGCAAAAGGCCCTTTTCTTGAACTTGAAGGTTACCGCTCATGATTTGCCGCAGAGGCAGAAAGCCGAAATCTTTGCCCTATATCTCTTCAACCGCGGCCTTGACTGAGTCAAAGATCGGAACAATGGAACTGAAACCTGAAATCTCGAATACCTCTTTTACTGTATCCTTAAGTGAACACAGCAGCAGCCGCCCGTTTTTTGCCTTGAGTTTCTTGGCTGTAACCAGAATGCTGCGAAGACCGGCACTGCTTATATAATCAAGCGATCCGAAATCAACAACAAAATTGGATTCTCCCTCATTTATCCATGATACCATCTTCTGTTCAAAGTCAGGGGCTGAAACGCCGTCCATCCTTCCGCTGACAGAAACTACCGAAGCCTTCTCTTCTTTGGCATAAACGATTTCCATATACACCTCCCAACAATTTTGTGTCCTTTGCCTGTCCATATACATTTTTGATAGACAGTAAGAAAGCAGGCAAAAAACAAAAGAATCCAAAATTTTTATGTCGCAGAGGATAAAGGTCTGATTTTTTCTTTTCTTACCTTATCCTTTATTCTGTTTATATGTCCTCGACCCAGGCCCTTTACCTCACAATCCAGCTCAAAAAATCTTTCAATCCTGGCATCATTCAGAATACCAAAGCAGTCAATTACAGCTAACGGGCCTCCTGCCATTCTGACGACTTCATCGGGCGAAAGGTCAAGGTAGGGACGGTGCCGGACTGCAAGGACAATGGCATCAGCACCTTTCAGTGCTTCTGCGAGATCTGATGTCATTTTAAAACCCTGCAGTTCCTCCTGGTTTCTGAAAAACCTTGACCAGCTCACACCGGCCGCCGGGTATTTCTCCTGGTTTTCCAGTTCCCACCAATGCTGCACATATGGATCATGTGCCTTTACAGTGGCTCCCATTTCAGTCAGTTTTCGAACAATTATTTCAGAACCGCTGTAACGAGTGTCCCCGACATCCTCCCTGTAGGATGCTCCCAATACTGTTACTTCTGATGCAGCTACAGTGCGGCCCATGTTTCTCAGACAGTCACGGACGAGCTGTGCTGCATGTAACGCTCTGGTATCATTTATATTAATAGCTTCAGGTGTAATTTTAAAAATATCGTTTTCAAATCCCATCAAATGCTTATATGCCCAGAGTCCAAGGCCCCCGTCTTTGGGAAGGCAGTACCCGCCTATTCCGGGGCCGGGGAATATAATATTGCTGTGTGTTGGTCTAACCCTGATTGCTTCTATCACTTTGACGATGTCAACACCATTGGTTTCCGAAAACAGGCTCCATTCATTTAGAAATGCCAGAATGGTTGCCCTGTAACTGTTTTCCACAATCTTGCACGTTTCACTCTCAATAGGTTTATCGAGAACAGTAAGAGGATATTCATCAACATTGAGAATTTCGGATAGAAACCGTGAGACTCTTTCCCTGCTTTCCTGATTGATGCCGCTGCAAACCCGCCAGAAATCCCTGACCGATCTGACATATTCTTTCCCGGGCATTACCCGTTCAAAGCTGTGAGCCAGCAGAGGCTCGTCTTCTATGCCTCTGGCCCTGAAGGCCTTTTTTATAAGGGGATAGGCAACATATTCAGTTGTGCCGGGAGGGACGGTTGTTTCTATAAGCACCAGACATCTGGGTGAAATTTTTTCTCCCATAATCTTAAAGCTGTCCTCAAGTGCACTGATATCTGCAAAACCGCTCCTCAAATTGCCCAGTTCCTGCTTAATAAAGTCGCACTGGACATCCACTACCAGGATATCGGCCAGTTTGAGTGCATCATGGGTGAAAGTGGCAGTCAGTGTCCTTTTCAGGTTTACGCATCTGTCTATCATGGGGGCGACTTCAGGATCATCCGCCTTGATCGGCGATATGCCGCGATTAAAAAGAGGTATCTTCCAAAAACTCCTCGGGCTTGGCCTCTGCATGCCTATGACAAACTTTTTTGGTCTGCCGGTCTTCTTATCGTTAGAATCGGCTACGACACCAGCCATTACGGCCCCGACAAAGCCGAGGCCCATGACAACGACAATCTCAAAGCCCTGCTCGCGTTTTTCCCGAACTATTTTTTCAAGTCTTATAAATTCTTTAGTGTACTCATTTTCTTCCGGAAGTTTAAATCTTTCTCCTTCCGGACTGATTGAATATTCCATCGGATCAGAAGTCTCCTTTCTGCGTCGTGAGTAATGTGTAAACCGCTGTAAAAAGTATCTGGGAATAAAAGTACTGTTTAATGCTTTTCATTACGCCAGTATCATTCATGCGAAATCAAGCTGAAATACCTGCCCCGGTCTTTTCCAGGCAAGGCCAGTCAGGCCTTTGCAGGAAAGAAAATTGTCATATTGTCAGGTTGGAACAATAGAGGAAAGACAAAAGGATGTCAAGCATGAAGGGGGTATGAACAGCTCAGACGACTAAATCTCTGCTTGACAAAAGAGCCTTTTGTTTTGAAACATAAAAAAAAGAAAATCCAAGGGCCCGAAAAGGTATAATATCGATGCAATCTTCGGAGAGACCCTTTGCAACCGTATTTTCATGCAGAGGACGGCTGTCCGTCTTGGGCACCAGGAGACAGCTTTTCAGGTTGACTCAATGCCGTCGCTTGTTTTCAGAGGAGAGAAGAGGGCAGAAGGCAGGATATCTTCATTGTTCATGTTTTCAGAAATTGCAGGCAG
>JAFGMQ010000098.1 GCA_016927455.1 Deltaproteobacteria bacterium | reverse complement strand
GGTGTACAGATTTAAAATTGGAGGGGACTGGTTATGTGCAACTGCCAGGGGCAAGGTGTCATCCACCGCCAGTCCTTCAGCGGTGGAGACAGACCTTTGAAGATTTTTAAAAAGACGCCAGTAAATAGCCATGTGAAATAATATTTACTACTTCTCAGCCTCAGCCTTTGCCTTCTCTGCTTCGGCGGTCTTCACTTCCTCATTAATAAAATCAACAACCGCATCGCCGTGATAGAGATTTCCCAGATCTTCATCAAGATTTGAGGCTTCAATCACAAGAATCCATCCTTCGCCGTAAGGATCCTTGTTGATCAGGCTGGTGTCGTCTTCCAGATCCTCGTTTACTTCCACAATTTCTCCGGATACCGGGGCAACCAGCTTGCCAATCCATTTCCTGGACTGAATCTTCCCGCAGACCTCTCCCTGCTCAACCTCGTCTTCCTCTTCCGGAAGGTCAACAAACACAATATCGCCTGACTCCTTTTGAAACATATCATGCATACCTACAGTAACCTTTGTTCCTTCAACCCGAGCCCAGCTGTGGTCTTTATGATAATAAAGTTCATCGGGCATTTCGTATCCATGGATAGTAGCCATATCCTTTATCCTCCTTTTTTATAGGGTAAAATTTTTATTACTCTTTACCAGTAAATATTTCTGGAATCAAGCTGAAACTTAAATAAATCTGGCCTTAACTGCTTTTGCATGGATAGTCAGGCCTTCAGCTTCTGCAAGCGTTACAACAGTATCTTTTAAACCCGCAAGTCCTTCTTTGCTCAGATACTGGAATGTAGGTTTTTTGATGAAATCGTCCACAGACAATCCGGAAAACATACGCGCACACTGACCGGTTGGAAGAACATGATTGGTCCCTGAGGCATAATCGCCAACCGGAACAGGCGCATATGGACCCATAAAGATAGATCCGGCATGTTTGATCCTGTTCAGGGTTATGAAAGGATCCCTGGTCATTAATTCAAGATGTTCGGCAGCATACTCATTTGTGAATTCAATAGCCTGGTCCATGTTGTCTGCAATCAGAACGTGTGAATGCTTGAATAAGGAAGATTCGAAAATTTCCTTCCTTGGAAGGCTGTCAAAGTCTCTGTTAATGATATCGCAGACATCAGATGCCAGTTTTTCTGAATCCGTTACCAGTACTGATGCAGAATCGGGATCGTGTTCGATCTGTGACAGAAAGTCCACTGCAATTAATTCCGGGTCTCCCGTGTTATCAGCCAGGATAAGCGCCTCGCTGGGACCTGCAGGAGAATCAATGTCTACCTGGCCATATACAAGCATTTTCGCGGCGGTAACATATTTATTCCCCGGGCCAACTATTTTGTGAACTCTTGGCATTGTCTCTGTGCCGTAGGCAAGCCCGGCCACTCCCCAGGGACCTCCGACCTTGAAAATACGATCGCAGCCTGCAATATCAGCGGCTACCAGAGTAGCCGGATTTGCAGTCATTCCCTTGCCTGGTGGAGTTACAGCGATGATCTGTTGCACGCCGGCGACCTTGGCAGGAAGGACGGTCATAAGTATGGAGCTTGGATAAAAGGCGGTTCCGCCCGGGATATAACAGCCTACTATGTCCATAGCCCTTGTGATCCGTCCGGCTAGAATACCGTCACTGACTTCAATCGACCACATATCACGTTCCAACTGAGCACGGTGAAACTTCGTTATATTCCGCGCCGCTATATTCAGGCTGTCAACGACCCTGCTGTCAATCTGCTTGTAAGCCTGCCTGATCTCTTCTCCGGTTACCTCAAGATCTGATGGAGAAATATCATCTTTATGCTTCCGATAGTGCTCCAGTGCAACTTGATCGCCGCGTTTTTTAACATCTTCCACAATCTTTCGCATGTCTTCAAGGATAGAAGAGACGTCTTCCATTGACCTCTGCATAATAATTCCAAGTTTTTCCGGACTAAGATTGCTTATCCGTTCAGGTTTTATTTTCATATTAAAATCCCTCTCCTTAATTTGCGCCAAAGTATAAAAAGAATCTTATCAGGTATTGATATATTTTATAGATACATACTTTTTGGATACATTACCAGAAATTTCATCACATGCTAAGTAAAATAGCCTTGACTGAGTAAACAGCTATCATTTACTCTTTATTTAGGCAACTGTATTTGCATCTCCCGGATCAATTTTAAAGGTACTATTTGCCTTTAAACATTATGCATCCCGGGGAATCGGCTGAAACGTGATTTCAGCCTTTGAATTCTGCTGTAATTAAAAGGCATCAGACAACGAACGCCTGACTAATAATGATGGCCCTTTATTTTTGAGCATCAGAGCGGGAAACGTCCAATGACCCATATGCATTCCCTTTATGAACTGAACCCTGTTTCTCTTCGAAAGGTGCTTCCTGAAAACCCCGGTGTCTATCTCTTTAAAGAGAACTCAGGCAGGGTAATTTATGTAGGAAAGGCAAAAAATTTGAAGAAAAGGGTCCTTTCCTATTTCAGGAATCCTAAAGATATTGATCAAAAAACATCCCTTATGATGAAAAAGGCCTGCGGACTTGACTTTATTATTACCTCAACTGAACAGGAAGCCTTTATCCTTGAAAGTAATTTCATCAAGGAATTTATGCCCCGATACAATATTATCCTTCGGGATGACAAGCAGTACCCCTGCCTTCGGCTTGACATGAAGGAGTCTTATGCCCGCCTGAGAATCGTAAGAAAGATTAAAAAGGACGGGGCGATTTATTTCGGCCCCTTTTCATCAGCCTATTCGGTACGAAACACCCTTAGATTGATTGACCGCGTATTCCAGCTTAGAAAATGTAAAGGCACCGGACTTCCAAAACGAACAAGGCCGTGTTTGAATTATCAGATGGGCCGATGCCTCGGTCCCTGCACAAGGGTTGTAGCGGATGGAGATTATAAAAAAATTGTTGAACAGGTGAGGCTTTTTTTAGAAGGACGTAATACCGAATTGATCAATCGTATGGATAAAGACATGTCTACGGCTTCAGACCAGCTGGATTTTGAAAAGGCAGCCAGGATAAGAGATCAGATTACTTCTATCAGGAATACGATAGAAAAGCAGCATGTGGTATCCCAAAACCTTGAAGATCAGGATGTAATAGGCCTGGCCCTGGAAGATGATTTTTGTATTTTAGTCGTTCTTTTCGTTCGAAAAGGATATATCATCGGCAGCAAACATTATTCTTTCAGCGGGGTTTCGGAATCCGGGCCTCAAGTAATTCAATCTTTTATAAAACAATACTATTCCCGGGAGGTTTTTATCCCAAAAGAGATACTGATATCAGTTTGGATTGATGACCTGATACCGATTACGGAATGGATCTCAGGCTTATCAGGCAGAAAGGTGGTTATCAGAAAACCACTTAAAGGAGATAAGCTTCGATTAATAATGATGGCCCAGTCAAATGCTGCAAGTATACTCTCGAGTAGCTTAGGAACACAAAAGGAAGATATAACTCAATTTATGAAATCCGTTCTCCATCTAAAGGTAGTCCCGAGATTCATTGAAGGGCTTGACATTTCAAATCTTCAGGGGGACTTGGCGGTAGGAACAGTTGTATCTTTTGTTGACGGAATGGCACACCGTTCAGGTAATCGAAAATACAGAATAAAAACAGTGGAAGGTATTGATGACTATGGCATGATGATGGAATTAGTTAAAAGAAGGGTTTCAAGGGGCAGATTGCCTGACCTCTTTCTGGTGGACGGAGGCAAAGGGCACCTCTTTGCAGTTGAAAAGGCCCTGGAAAGTTTGGAAGCCGAAAAAAGGCCCGAAATTATTTCTATCGCAAAACCGGATGAAGCCAGGCAGGAAACCTGCGACAAGCTGTATCTCCCGGGAAGAAAAAACCCTCTCATACTCCGGCCGGACCATCCTGTATTGCTGACCCTGATGCAAATCAGAGATGCGGCCCACAGTCGGGCAGTAGCTTATCACCGCATGTTGAGATCAAAGAGCCTTACCGAATCAAGATTAAATGCAATTCCCGGAATCGGCAAAAAGAGGAAACAACTTTTATTAAGATTTTTTAAGGACACCAATGCCATCTCCAATTCAGAAATTGCCGATCTCATGGCAGTCCCCGGAATCAGCATTTCTCTGGCTGAAAAAATCCATTCTTTTTTCAAGCCGGAAAAATAAAATCTCCTGAGTGTGTAAATATATCTAATCCCCGAATCGGCGATTAGATGTGTTTTAGTGGTGATATGAATTGAAATTAACATTTGATTCAGATAGATATACAGAAAGAGACTCAAACCTAACTAACGATGTGCTGACAGGTCCTGCTTTTAGGCCCAAAATAAGATAGTACATAGGTCAATGAAAAACCAATCCCGGATTCAGGAAAATACAAAAAGCTTGACAGCACAAATATACTTTGTTACATAACCCGCTGGTTTTATTGAAACGGAATAAAGTGTGCGATTTTGAACTAAGTTTATTTTTATATTTATAATTCAGGAGGGTAGAAAATATGGGATACGAAGTAGTAGTTGATCCTGAAAAGTGCATTGGCTGTGAGGAATGCGTAGAGGTTTGTCCGGTGGATGTCTACGAGATGCAGGATGAGAAATCTGTGCCGGTTAATGCAGAAGAATGCCTCGGATGCGAAAGCTGCGTTGAAGTTTGTGAGCAGGAGGCAATTACGGTTACGGAAGTCTGATTGGCCCAACAGAATCACTTAAAGCGTCAAGTTATCATATCAAAGATGACTTGACGTTTTTTTTGTTGTCAGTTTGAGGTGGAAACAGCTTTAATTCTAATGCTGTCCATTGATATAATACTCAAATCATATACATGTTAATACACAAGCGTTCTAAGAACGGCATTAGATCTATAAGACACGGGCAGACCGGACACAGAAAGGCCGCTTTTGTATTCTAAAGCGGCCTTTCTGTATTCTATATAGTTATGCTGACAAAGAAAATATAAATACTATTTTTTATGACACTCTGTGCATTTTTTGAAGGGTGCATTCTTTTCCTTGTGACAGTCTTTACAGTTCTGGTGAAATGCATTTTGCAGCTTTACCACCTTGCCTTCATCCTTTAAGGGATTGTGGCACGCCGAACATTTTTTCACTTCGTCGCCTTCTTTCCAGACATTCTTGCCATCCTGATAGTCATGATGACACTCCTCACAGGAAACTTTATATTCTGAAACGTGCTTGTTATGGGTAAGTTTTACCGGAGGCTTTTTGTCTTTATCGTACTTATTTTCAATTACTACAACGTCCGGAACAGGGACATTGGCTGCAGTAAGAATGCCAGCAGTCAGGAATAATATTGCGGTTAACCCTACCATTAAAAGTGTAAAAAATTTATTGCTCATCCTGAATTCAACCCCCTTTATCAAATATTTATTTTTTTCAAAGGCAACCTGATACTTTTTTTGAGATGTTTAAGTTTAATATAATAGGGAACGTTCCTGATTGTCAAGAAAATATGAACAATAAAATGCTGCTAATGTAGTTCTAAAAACTAAACTTTTCCTTGTCAGATACAGGCAGAAGTCTTATCATGCGCCCTTAATGATGTTTCTAATGGAGGTCATCAAAGCATGGCGAAAAAAAAGATCAGAAAAACCATCGAGGATATTAACCGCAAAATTAAGCTGGGCAAGGTCGTAGTAGCCACAGCCGATGAAATGGTTGATATTGTTAAAAAACTCGGCCCGGAAAAGGCCGCTCGGGAAATAGACGTCGTCACCACGGGGACTTTTTCCCCGATGTGCTCCTCAGGCGCCTTTATCAATTTTGGGCACACCCAGCCGGCTATAAAGGCATCGCGCGTATGGTTAAACGGGGTGCCGGCTTATGCAGGTCTTGCAGCAGTTGACATATATATTGGTGCAACAGAACCTTCAGAAGATGACCCCTTGAACAGAGTACACCCCGGGCAGTTTAAATATGGAGGAGGACATGTAATCCATGATCTTGTGGCAGGCAGAAAAATTGACGTTAGAGCTATTTCGTATGGCACTGACTGCTATCCAAACAGGGAGGCGAAAAAAAGGATCTCTATTGCTGATGTCCCATACGCGATGCTGTTGAATCCCAGAAATTGTTACCAGAATTATAACTGTGCAATAAATTTATCTAACAAAACGATATATACTTATATGGGTGTTCTTAAACCGAATGCAGGAAATGCCAACTATGCCACATCGGGACAGTTGAGTCCGCTGTTCAATGACCCTTATTATCTGACCATGGGGCTTGGAACAAGGATATTTGTAGGCGGAGCTAAAGGATACATCATAGGCCCCGGAACACAGCATAATCCATTCGCTGAAAGAGGCAAAAACGGAGTTCCTTTAACTTCTGCAGGTACTCTTATGGTAATGGGTAACTTGAAAGAGATGGATCCAAAGTGGATTGTGGGGGCCAGCATGCTGGGATATGGATGCTCTCTTGCTATGGGAATAGGAGTTCCAATACCAATCCTGAATGAGGATATGGCCCGGTATGCCGGGGTGTCTGATGAAGAAATATTTACCCAAATAATTGACTATGGAAAAGATTATCCAAAAGGAGAAGCGAAAAGCCTGGGCCAGGTAAGCTATGCGGATCTGAAGGGCGGCACTGTCAGGTTCAAGGGACAGGATATACCCACTGTCCCTATATCTTCTTATTTCAGAGCAGTTGAAATCGCTCACATACTTAAAGACTGGATCGAGAAAGGTGACTTTCTTCTTACAAACCCGCAGGAACTGCTGCCAACCGTCCCGCTTTTTGGATAAAAGCAATTACATGCATAAGTTAGAGTAAAAAGGTCTTTTTAAGCCCTTTTTACTCTCTATAACCTTCTGGAACAGGCAGGCCATCCACATATACCTTATAATTTTCATCCAGGGCAAAACGTCCTCTGGCTATCATTTCTATAGTTCTCGGGAAAATTATCCAGTCACCAGCCTCTTTTAATCGATCCTGGTGTTCTCTCGCCACCTTTAGCAATATTTCCTTTTCTTTAATCAATACTTCAAGTGGCTCGGGCAGATCAACAGGAATGGAGTTCGAAACCATCAGGAGCGGGCCTGAATCGACACCCTCATCCGTCCACAGAGTAGAAGCCCTGAGGGTTTTTTCTCCAGCATATATTGCATCAAATACCGCATTATCACCGACATATTTTCGCCTTCCCTGAGAATTACAGAGAGAAAGATCTGCGGGATGAACATTCACACACCTGTTTAAGGTGATATAGCTCATATACCCGCCAAGTGCAATTACATCAATGTCAAAGATATCTACAAGTCTTCCGGCAATACGGTCATAGTCCTTTCTTGCTTCCAGACCATCAGGGGTGGAAACCGATCTTTTTAAAGACCTCAACCTGTAAAACGAACGGATATCATAACTGAAATAGGGAAGCCCGTTATCCAGTGCAATTTTTTCTCCGGCACATAAACCATCTGAACGATCACTGAAGATAAATACTACACTATAGGGAGAGGTTCCTTCTTTCTCACTGAGTTCCTTTTCATGCGCTATTAACTTAGTTATGTTTGTTCCCGAACCCGACATAAATGCTGCGACACGCATTGGACGGCCAAATTTATCGGGGTCAAAAATGGGTATAATGGCCATTTTATAATTTCCTCAATCAGTCCAATAAAACCTCAACAGGCTTAAGGCTGTAAGCGCTCCCCTGTTCAATGGCTACTAAAATGCTGCCCCCGCCTGTAAAATAATAGGTGTTTGGATCATCAATACCGGCAAGATAAATCCCCGGACAGAGGTTGCGAAGTTCCTGAAGGGTATCCCCTCCTGCAAAAAGCTTGAGTGCATGCCTGTTAGAAGCAATCAGATTGTAAAGATTCATAGTGCCTTCCGAAAATGCAGGCATAAGACCCATTACCGCATTAACAAAAATTGTTTCAGCTGAATCAACCACCTTTTTAACGGACTGCTGATTTAAGGATTCTGCATCAATATCAAGAAGATGTTTCAGTGAACTCCCCTTTTTCATACTGGCCAGATTAACGGTTCTGAATCTCCCGCTGTATTTTCCTTCCAGTGTATCAGATTCTATCAGATATGGTATTTCAAGGATCTTATTCTCTCTTTTATCAAGTTGAACCAGTTCATTTGCCAGTATTTTATCCTCTTCGGATATGCCTTCTATATTCAAACCATATTTGGCAGCAAGAAATGTATTGTTCATCACCCCACCAAGGATCAAATGATCTACTTTTTTATACAGGGCATTTAAAGGCCCTATCTTGGTATCGTATTTTGAGCCGGCTATGACTGCAAGAAAAGGTCTTTTTGGGGTCAGAACCTTGTGTATGTTTTTTATTTCATTCTGAAGCAGAATTCCCGCAAATGAGGGAAGCTTTTTTGCTATATCATATGTTGATGCATGGGCGCGCCAGGAACTGAAGGCGTCATTAATGTACAAATCAGCCAATGAGGCAAGTTCTCCTGAAAAAATATCACGTTCAGGCCCATCGGATTGTTCACCCTGAAACCATCGCGAATTGGGAAGATAGATCATTCCTATTTTCCCCTTTTTCAAATCCTCAACAGGAGAATTAATGGAACTGTCTATGTGTAAAATTCCTTTCTCCCGATCTATGGGAAAATTGTGCACATGGATCCTGATTGCCAGCTTTTTCTCAAGATAGTTTTTGATGGGTTCAACGCTCAATCCTTCATGGCAATTGATATTCCCTGTTTTTTTATCTCTTGGCCGGCCTATATGTGTTATAAGTACGGGCCTGCCCCCCTTCTCGACAATTGAAAAAAGGGTGCCGAAGGTAACATCAATACGGTAGGGATCTTTAATTTGACTGTTTTTGACCACATTATGATCAACTCTGAGCAATACAACCCTGCCTTTCATGTCGGCATTCTGCATTAACCTTAAATTAGGGTCAAGTTCTTCTTTTTCCATTTGGCATCCTCCATTATTTTCAGGTATAAACCTTAACTTCAGCATTAAAATATGTAATAAGCGACTGTGAAGCCAACCTCATTATATAAGCTGTTTTGTTTATTTGAATCAAGATTAAATTGAAAAAAGCAACAGGAGATCCCATTTATGATTGTAAGAAATCTTAGCGACAAAGAGGTTCTGGAGACCACTTATATTGCACATGGACAGGCAATAGCACAAATGATACTTGACAGAAGGACATTGAAAGAGATTGGATTTTTAGCCATTGCAGGACTTGCTCCCGGAAGAACCCTGGAAGAACATGTGGATCCAATGGAAGAAATCTACTTTTTACTTAGTGGATCAGGCGAAATGAGTGTTGATGACGAGAAAAGACAGGTTAATCCCGGTGATGCCATTTGGATACCGACGGGTTCACGTCACAGCCTTTTCAATAATGGTGATAAGGATATTACAATACTCGTTGTTGCATCACCAGCCTGGTGATTTTCTATTCAGCGCTCAGTTCATAATACAAATGCCGCTGTTCTCATCTGCCGCATTATTATCGGAAACATTGATAAGTGTCCTGTTGGTTACTGTATCATAATAAGATACGGAACCAATAAATTGGAATTTGTGCCTATGACAGGAAAGCCTCTGAAAAGTCTAAAAGACATCTTTGGTTACGAAACCTATCGACCCCAGCAGAAGGAGATTATCGAGGGACTTATCCAGGGCGATGACGCATTTGTCCTAATGCCGACGGGAGGCGGAAAATCTCTGTGTTATCAGATCCCCGCCCTCCATCGCCCGGGCGTCGGGATTGTCGTTTCCCCCCTCATCTCACTGATGAAGGACCAGGTCGATGCTCTCCAGACCTGCGGAGTGAAT
>JAFGMQ010000097.1 GCA_016927455.1 Deltaproteobacteria bacterium | reverse complement strand
CATATCCTTGTAAATAAATTCCTTTACGGAATCAAGATACCATTTATCAATACCACACTCATTCCCGTCAGCGAACCCAAAAGAGACGACATAATCGTTTTTATCTTTCCAGTTGATAAAAGCAAGGATTTCATCAAACGTGTCATAGGATTACCTGGCGATGAAATTGAAATAATCGGGCAAAAGATCCTGATTAACGGAGAGCCGTTTGACGACACTCACGGCTTTTATTCTGACAGTGAGGACAAATCAGCTCAGGCAATGAATAATGCCCATTTAGGACCTATTTCTGTCCCTGAAGGCCAACTTTTCGTTATGGGGGACAACCGGCTGCACAGTTATGACAGCAGGTTCTGGGGTTTTGTGCCTGTAAAATCAGTTAAGGGAAAGGCCTTTATCATATACTGGTCATGGCCTCACTGGAAAAGGTTCTTGAATATTATCCGTTAGAAGTCTGCCATTTTTATTTATAATAATAGCCCCGCTGTCTTTGAATTGATTAATACAACTGCAATAAATCTCTTTCTGCCACTTATTCAAAGGGTGGAAATTTTTATAATCCTTATGATATAATAAATTGTGATCATTGAAAAAGCTGCGCTACCCGATTAATATAAAGGCAGAGAATGGCAATTTAATAATGCTTTCGAAAATTCAATGGTCTTCAATACAATAAAAAGCCTTTCAAAACTGCTAAATGTAAGGAGAAGACATGCTCGAGATAAGGCTTCATGGACGGGGAGGACAGGGGGCTGTAACCTCTGCAGAACTTCTGGCTGTAGCTGCCATAAATGAGGGGAATTACGGCCAGGCATTTCCCAGCTTTGGTCCGGAAAGAAGGGGTGCCCCTGTCGTAGCATTCTGCCGTATTGATGACAAGCCGATAAAGATAAGATCCAATATAAATGAGCCAGACTTTGTACTGGTACTGGATCCCTCTATATTGAGGCTGGTGAATGTTACAGAAGGATTAAAGGAAAATGGAATATTGATCACGAATACAAAATACAGTGTCTCTGAAATACGGGACGAACTGGGATTAAAGTGCGGTCTCGCAGTTGTAAACGCATCCAGAATTGCGATGGAAGAATTGGGGGTTCCTGTTACAAACACTACCATGCTTGGTGCATTATTAAAGGTCAAGGCCATTATAAATCCCGATTCCCTGGCCGAACCGCTCAGAGAAAGGTTCAGCAGGATTGCGGAAAGAAACATAAAGGCCTTGAAACGTGCATTTGAGGAAACAGTAGTGGATTATCATTCATCAGGCGTTTGAGGAGGATTCTCTTGGCAAAGACAAAGGTTGATCTGACCTGGCAGGAACTGGAAATAGGGGCTGTCGTGACCAGCCCCGGCAATGCTTCTGAATACAGGACCGGTGACTGGAGATCTCTGAGACCGGTATGGAACAGAGACAGATGCGTAAAATGCGGAATCTGCTATATCTTCTGTCCTGATGCCGCTATCAATGAAACAACGGAAGGCTGGTTTGAAGCTGATCTCTATTACTGCAAGGGCTGTGGAATCTGCGCGCATGAATGCCCTACCCTGTCTATCAAGATGGTTGAGGAGGAGGAATAATGGGCAATCGAATCGGGCTCGAGGTTTCTCTGTCTGCAGCAGAAGCGGTTAAAATGGCTAACGTTGACTGTATTGCGGCATACCCAATAACCCCTCAGACCCACATTGTTGAACACTTGTCAGAACTGGTTAATGACGGTCACCTTGATGCCGAATTTATACCGGTCGAATCAGAACACTCCGCCATGAGCGTATGTGCCGGCGTATCTGCTGCAGGCGCAAGGGTCTTTACCTGCACAAGCTCTCAGGGTCTTGCGTTGATGAACGAAATCGTCCACATCGTTGCATCAATGAGGCTTCCCATCGTTACAATTCTTGCAAACCGCTCCCTGTCCGGGCCGCTCAGCATATGGAACGATCATACGGACGTCATGTCAATAAGGGATTGTGGCTGGATTCAGGTGTTTGCCAACAACGGGCAGGAGGTTTTTGATCATGTCCTGTTCGGTTTCAAGGTTGCGGAAAATGAAAATGTTATGCTGCCCCTGATGATACATATCGACGGATTCATTCTTACTCACGTTATCGAGCCTGTAGAATTCTGGGAAAAAGATCAGGTCGAGAAATATCTCCCGGTGTTCAAGCCTGTCCATTCACTTCATCCGGACAAGCCGGTTACAATGGGTGCATTCGGGATGCCCTTCATATTTTCTGAGGCCAAGGTTGCCCAGGACGAGCCTCTTATCCAGTCAAAATCTGTAATAACTGCGGCATGGAAGGAACTCGGCGATATTACTGGCAGGTATTACAAGCCTGTTGAAACCTATAGAAATGATGATGCCGAAACCCTTTTCATTACCCAGGGGAGTTACGGAGATACGGTTTCCCTTGTTGTAGATGAGCTTAGAGAAGAAGGGAAATCCGTTGGCCTCGTCATGGACAGGCTGTGGAGGCCCTTCCCGTTTAATGAATTTCGCGATGCCGTGAAAAATGCCGACAATCTGATAATTATCGACAGGGCTATTTCCTACGGAGGTCAGGGCGGCCCCCTGGCAATAGAGCTGCGGTCTGTGATGTACGGGGAAAAGAACCAGCCCGCAATTACAAACTTCATCTGCGGACTGGCAGGAAGAGATATGACTATAAAGGATTTTAAAAATATCTACCAGAGGGCCATGGAAAAGGTGAAGGGAATCACACTGGAAGAGGACTATGAATATTACGGAGTGAGGGGAAAATAATGGAAACTCCCAATGTCTACGCATACAAGCTTATTACAAGAAAGGAATACTTTTCCCCTGGGCACAGGGCCTGTCAGGGATGCGCGGAGGTCCTTGCTGTAAGGCTTGTTTCCAAGGCCCTTGGAAGGGATACAATAGTTGCTTCTGCAACCGGCTGCATGGAGATTGTTTCATCCCCTATCCCATTTACAAACTGGCGAGTTCCCTGGATTCATGTAGCGTTTGAAAATGCGGCGGCAGTAGCATCAGGCGTAGAGGCGGGAATAAAGGTCCTTATGAGAAAAGGCAGGATACCCAAAAAAAAGATAAACTTCATTGCAATGGCCGGTGACGGAGGCACGAGCGATATTGGTGTTCAAGCCCTTTCAGGAGCGCTGGAAAGGGGCCACGATTTTACCTACATCTGCTATGATAATGAGGCATACATGAATACTGGTATCCAGAGATCTTCATCAACCCCTTTTGGAGCTGCAACAACAACATCCCCTGCAGGGAGTGTAGTCCCGGGTCAGGTGACCTGGAAGAAAAATATGCCCGAGATAGCCGCTGCCCACAACATCCCCTATGTGGCAACTGCCTGCCCCAGTTACCCGATTGATCTCATAGAAAAGATAAAAAAGGCTGCAAGAACCAAAGGGCCGGCATACGTCCATATTCTTTCAGTATGCCCGACAGGCTGGCGAATGCCTCCGGAGCATGCCATAAAGGCCGGCCGCCTGGCAGTTGAAACAGGGATATTCCCTCTTTATGAAGTGGATAAAGGCAGGTACAGATTAACTGTAAAGGTGGAAAATTTACGGCCTGTTGGTGATTATCTGAAAATGCAGGGCCGATTCAGGCATCTTGATGAAGGCATGATAGAGGTGATTCAGAAAAGGGTTGATAAAGAATATAAAAAATTAATAAAAAAAATGGAATAAGGAGATCAAATGGATACCAGGTCTATTGATCGGATATTGAAGAAATATAATCACGAGCAGTCGTCCATTATAGGTATATTGCAGGACCTGCAGGAAAAAGAAAACTATCTCCCTGAAAAGTCCCTTGAATACATCTCTGAAAGGCTTTCAATGCCTCTGACAAGGATCTACAGGATAGCCACCTTTTACAATGCCTTCAGCCTAAAGCCAAGAGGAAAATATCCTGTCAATGTATGTCTCGGAACTGCATGTCATGTGAGAGGTGCTGCCATGGTACTTGAAAGAATAAAGATGCACCTCGGCATTGAAGTAGGAGAGATTACTAAAGACAATGTCTTTTCACTTGAAACTGTTAACTGTCTGGGCTCGTGTGCTCTTGGTCCAGTTGTTGTTATAGGAAATGAATACCATGGAAAGATGACATCTGCTAAGGTTTCATCAACAATCGATCAATACAGAAAAGATCTTTAAGGGAAAGACATGAAAAAGATTAAAACCGTAAAGGATCTTGAAAAATTCAGGGATGCAGTCCTGAGCAGCAGGAATCCTGATAAACCCTGCATAACAATATGCTCGGGCACCGGATGCCATGCCTTTGGATGTGAAAGGGTCACTCAGGGGTTCAGGGATGCACTTGAAATGCATGGAGTTTCGGATACTATAGATATAAGAACAACAGGCTGTCATGGTTTTTGCGAAAAGGGGCCTCTGGTTGTCTTATATCCGCAGAAGATATTTTATCATGGCGTAACACCCGGGGATACGGCGGAGATTGTATCCGATACCCTTCTTAATGATAAAATTATTGACCGGCTTTTATATACAGACCCTGAAACAGGCGAAAAAATTATTAAGGAAGAGGATGTCCCTTTTTACAGGGGTCAGATGAGGCTGATTTTCGGTAATAACGGAAAGATAGACCCTGAAAAAATCGAAGATTATCTTGCCATAGGAGGCTACAGTGCGATATGCAGAGTTCTGTCTGCTCTTTCGTCTTCTGAAGTTATTGATATCATTAAAAAATCAGGCCTTCGTGGCAGGGGAGGCGGAGGGTTCCCTGCCGGAGTGAAGTGGGAGTCCTGCAGAAACGCCCCGGGCACGGCACGTTATGTTGTCTGCAATGCTGATGAGGGAGATCCGGGAGCATACATGGACAGGAGCCTGCTTGAAGGCAACCCTCATTGCGTCCTGGAGGGCATGATGATAGGGGCGTACGCTATCGGTTCCAATGAGGGATATATATATGTACGCAATGAATACCCCCTTGCGGTTAAAAATGTCGGCATAGCTATTGATCAGCTCAGAAAATTGGGGTTACTCGGTGAAAATATTTTAAATTCCGGTTTCAATTTTGACATCAAAGTCAGCAGAGGCGGCGGCGCATTTGTCTGCGGGGAGTCAACTGCACTTATGGCATCCCTTGAAGGACAGGCAGGCGAACCAAGGGCAAAACACATACACACAGTTGAAAAGGGGCTGTGGGATAAGCCTACCAATCTCAACAATGTGGAAACATGGGCAAATGTTCCGCTTATAATAAACAGGGGTGTTGAATGGTATACAAGTATTGGAACGGAAAAAAGCAAGGGGACCAAGATCTTTTCCCTGGTGGGAAAGGTAAACAACACCGGGCTTGTTGAAGTCCCCATGGGAATGACAATAAGAGAGATTGTCTATGATATCGGAGGAGGTATCCCGGAAGGAAATAAATTCAAGGCCGTTCAGACAGGAGGCCCTTCAGGAGGATGCATCCCTGAATCACTGATAGACCTGCCTGTGGATTTTGACAGACTCACAGAGGTAGGTTCCATGATGGGCTCCGGCGGAATGATTGTCATGGACGAAAAGACCTGCATGGTTGACATTGCAAAATATTTCCTGAATTTTCTCAAGGAAGAGTCCTGCGGAAAATGCACCACATGCAGGGATGGGATCCGCAGGATGTATGAAATACTCGACGGAATAACAAAGGGTGAGGGAAAGGAGGGGGATATCGAACTGCTTGAAGACCTCAGCTGGGTTGTTTCCGGGGCATCGTTATGTGCCCTTGGCCAGACTGCTCCCAATCCTGTGATGAGCACAGTCAAGTATTTCAGGGATGAATATGAAGCCCACATTAAGGAAAAGAGATGTCCTGCAGGTGTTTGCATTGCCCTGATTTCATATATCATTGACGATCAGAAATGCACAGGCTGTGGTAAATGCGTAAAGGTATGCCCGAGAAGTGCAGTCACCGGAAAGAAAAAGATGCCTCATAGAATTGATCCTGAAATATGCATAAGGTGCGGGGCCTGTTTAGCATCATGCAGATTTGATGCAATCAGTGTTGTTTAAATAAAGAGGTTTTTATTGCGGTTTTATGCCTTTTATAAAAATGAGTAATGGGGAATAAGATGATTAAATTTACAATCGACGGTTTTGAAGTGGAAGGTGAACAGGGACAGAATGTTCTTCAGGTAGCCCTTGAAAACGGTTTTGATATTCCCCATCTTTGTTTCCATGAGGCCCTTGAACCATACGGCGCCTGCAGGCTTTGTCTCGTGGAAATTTCAAAGGGCAAAAAAACCAGCCTTACAACATCATGTAATTATCCTGTTCTTGAAGGCATAAGCGTTAAAACAGATACTGAAAAGGTCATCAGGGCCAGAAAAATAGTTGTTGAACTAATGCTGGCAAGATGTCCTGATGTTCCGGCAATAAGGGAACTGGCGGAAAAATACTCAGTGGGCTCTCCCAGATTCAGGCTCGATAATGATGACTGCATACTGTGCGGGTTATGCGAAAGGGTATGCAGAGAGGTTGTCGGCGTTGAGGCGATCTCGTTTTTGGGTAGAGGGTCAAACAGAAAGGTAGGTCCTGCTCCGGATATTAATCCTAAAACCTGTATTGCCTGCGGTGCCTGCGTTTATGTGTGTCCGACAGACTGCATTAAAATCGAGGAAAACGAAAAAGAACGGACAATCGTCCGCTGGTCCCGGACACTGCCTATGAAGACATGCAAGGTCTGCAACAGGACCTTTGCCCCCTGGTTTCAACTGGAATATTTTAAAAAAATAACTGACGGAATCCCTAAGGATTTCTGGGACAAATGCCCTGACTGCAGATAACTATATCTTTTAAATGCCTTTCAATCTGAACTGTTTCCAGTATTTCATATTCCCCCTGAGAACCCTGGAGTAATGTTTTCCTGCCTTATAAAATATTTGTTAGAAGTATTTTAAAAATTGACAAGCTTTAAAACTAATTATTAATATAAAAACTTTGTAAAGAAATGCCTGAAGGTTAAAAGGAGCTATTTTTCTTTTTT
>JAFGMQ010000096.1 GCA_016927455.1 Deltaproteobacteria bacterium | reverse complement strand
GGCACCGGAAGATCCATTTATAAAAAAAACAATCCGCCGGATTTTTATCAACTATGGTCAATATCTGGTTGATTTTTTTCTGTTGCCCCAGCTTCCTCCGGAAAGGATCAGGAAATTTTTCTGCCGTATAAACGGCGAAGAGATACTCAAGAGGGCTCTTGCAAACGGAAAAGGGGTTATCCTGCTGTCTGCCCATATAGGCAACTGGGAGCTCGGAGGATATGTCCTGAGAATGGAAAATCATCCCCTTGCCGTGGTTGCCCTTGCTCACAATACAAGGGCCACAAACGCCCTGGTAAACCGGATGAGGAAGTACAGAGGGATAGATGTGATTGAAGTTGGCCGGTCCCCCTTTTCGGGTATCGAGATAATGAACCATCTGAGAAAAAATGAAATCGTTGCAATGGTTGGGGACAGGGATCTTTTGGGCGGAGGATTGAAGGTTGATTTTTTCAGCAGAAAGGTCAGATTCCCTGCCGGGCCTGTTGTTATGGCAATGAAATCAGGGGCTGCTCTTATTCCGGCATTTATTTTAAGGCAGCCGGACGGAAGATATTCTGCAGTCCTGGAGGAGGCCATTCCGTTGGTTCTGGAAGGGAAAAAGGATGAATTAGTAAAGAAAAATCTTGAAAACACTGTTCGTGTTTTCGAACATTATATACGTCAGCATCCTGATCAATGGTATTGTCCTGACCCGATCTTATCAGAGAATTGACATGAGACTCTCATTAATTGCTCCAAAATGGCCGGAAGACAGCTTATGGGGACAGATCTATTTTCGTTTTCCCTATCTCGCCCTCACAACACTTGCGGCCCTGACAAATGACAGATGGGAGATATCCATAATTGATGAAAATGTTGAATCCCTGGATTTCTCTGATCTGCCCGATCTTGCCGGAATTTCACTTATGACTCCTTTAGCCAGGAGGGGATACGAGATTGCGGATACTTACAGGGAAAAGGGAGTCCCTGTCGTGCTTGGAGGCATCCACCCCACCATGATGAGCCTTGAAGCCAAGGCGCATGCGGACTCTGTTGTTCTTGGCGAGGCAGAGGAGACATGGCCTCGCCTGTTATCGGATTTTGAGAGGGGCAATCTCAAACCTTTTTATAGAATCCAGGATTTCAAAAGCCTTGAAAACATGCCTGTTCCAAGAAGAGACCTTCTTAACAGGCGTGCCTATTTTTTTGTTAACACCATACAGACTACCAGGGGATGCCCCTTTGACTGTATTTTCTGTTCTGTTACTTCCTTTTACGGCCGAACCTACCGCACAAGACCTGTTGAAGAAGTGATCGAAGAGATGAAAAACATGACGGGCAGATTTATTTTCTTTGTTGACGATAACATTGCAGGCAGTCCCGCATATGCAAAGGACCTTTTCAGGGCCTTGATACCCTTGAAACTCAAATGGTTCAGCCAGGCTTCTTTAAGTATAATAAATGACAGGGAACTCCTTGATCTTGCTCAGCAGAGCGGCTGCATGGGCCTCTTTATCGGATTTGAATCCCTTTCCCAGGCAAGCCTGAAATCCATGGGAAAATCAGCAAACCATGTTGAAAAATATAGAGACTCAATACGGACGCTTCACGATCATGGAATCGGTATTCAGGCATCCTTCATCCTTGGGACAGATCAGGATGACAAGTCTGTTTTCTCCGATGTGCTCAGGTTTATTGAAAAGTCCCATATCGAGGCAGCCCTGTTCTCAGTGCTGACTCCTTTTCCTGGAACAAGGATACAGGAAATACTGTTAAAGGAAAACAGGGTATTGCATACAGCCTGGGATAAGTATGACATGAATCATGTTGTATTCAAACCCAGGCTGATGACGCCAGAGGAACTCCAGGAGGGACTTTGCTGGGCATATAAAAGGCTTTATGGATACCGGTCGATTACTAAAAGACTTTTTCCATTCACACGGGGTGGGCTCTTTTACGGCATACAGAATTTCGGGTTCAGGCAGGCGTGGAAAAAAACGCTGAAGACAATGATATGAATAATAAAGGCATAAAAATTTATATACTTATCATTATTCCATTTTTGATCCTTTTCCACTATCCGCCTCTCCTGTTTTCCTCAGAAGAGGAGTCTCAGCAGGATCAAAATTTGATAGGGGTAATTGAGAATATAAAAAAAAAGGAAAAAGACCTTAAAACCTTTACTGCAAAGTTTATTCAGAAAAAGGAGACAAACCTGCTCATTGAACCGCTGCATTCTGATGGCATGATCTATTTTGACAGTGCCGGAAAACTCCTCATGAAAGTCATAAATCCTTATGAATTGATAATTCTTGTTAGAGACGGCAGGCTGGTAATATACTATCCTTCTTTGTCAAAGGTTGAAGATCGATATTTAGGAAGTGACTTTATAAAGAGGCTTTTTGGTATCGGGCAGTCCCTCGGAGAACTGGAAAACCATTACAGGATAAGGCTGGTTTCAGATAACGGCTTGAACAGTTGTAATCTTGAATTGAAGCCAAAATTGAACGCCATGGCTAAACATATTGACCTTATTCATATAACTGTTAACAAAGAAAAATGGCTTCCCGAAAAAATCAGTTTTAAGGAGACAAAAGGCGACAGCACAACTCTTTTACTGGACTTTGTTTCCGTTAACGAACCCCTTCCACCGGGGATTTTTGAAATAGATTTTCCGTACAGTGTTGAAAACACTATGCATTGATATCTTATCAGGGAAACCATAAAGGCGTAAAAATTAGATCAAGGAGCGGACAGCTTCATGTCTGAGAATTTGATAGGTTTTCTATATCCCGGCCAGGGCTCCCAGAAAGTGGGTATGGGGCATGACTTGTACCAGAAATTTGCTGAGGCAAGGGAAGTTTTTGATCAGGCTGACAGCCTCCTGGGTTTTTCTCTGAGCCGGCTCTGTTTTGAAGGACCTGAGGAGGAATTGAACAGGGACCTGAATACCCAGCTGGCAGTATATACTGTAAGCTGTATCCTGACCGACCTCCTTAAGAAGAATAATGTCGTGCCGTCAGTTGTATCCGGATACAGCTCGGGTTTTTACAGCGCCGCATACGCAGCAGGCTGCTTCAGTTTTGCCGATGGCCTTGAAATAGTCAAACAGGCCGGAGAAATTCTCCTTGAAACAGGCCGGAAAGTTGACGGGAACATGGCTGTCATCTTCGGACTGCCTTATGAACAAGTAGAATCTGCCTGCGGTCAGGCAGGGGACGCTGATGTTGCTATCTTCAATACCCCTCGCCAGATCATAATATCCGGCATTACATCCTCGGTTAAAAGGGTAATGGAATTGTGTCTTGAAAAGGGAGCCCTTGACGTCTATCTGCTCAACGCAGAGGTACCGTACCACTCCAGGTTTGTTGAAAAAAGCGGCCTGCGTTTACTCCATGAAATAAATGACGGATGCCTGAGTGACCCTCACACCCCGCTTATCTCATACCTGCTTCTGGAATCCGTTGCCGACAGAATGGACCTGAAAAAGATCATAGCGGCACAACTGAGCCGTCCGGTTCTGTGGGTTGACCTGATCAGGAAAATGCACAACAGCAGGACCTCTTTTGTCGAGGTGGGTCCCGGCGAGATAATCTCGCGTTCTGTCAGGTGGATAGACAGGAATATCAGGGTCTCCAATACATCAGGATTGGAAAATCTGCTGAATACGGTTAAAAACTTTGAAATGTCCGACGGCCGGGTATCGGCTGATTCCTGAGGTGCTTTTTATGAAAACTGAATTTCCATTCAGCATATCGGATATTATGGAAATCCTGCCCCACCGAAGCCCCTTTCTTTTTGTCAGCAGGGTTTTGAAACTGGAATCAGGGAAAAGAATAATTGCAGAAAAGGATCTCCTGCCTGAAGACTGTTTTTTCTCAGGTCATTTTCCGGGCAGACCCATAATGCCCGGGGTAATTGTCTCAGAAGCACTCGCACAGACAAGCGGCCTCCTCCTTGGACTGACTTTTGAGGAGAGAGCAGGGAATAATACCCTTGAAGGGAAAACCGGCCTTTTTGTACTCGCAAATATCAGCATGAAATTCACAAATACTGCTATACCAGGTCAAACGCTGATACTGGAATCAGAACTGAAGAGAAGCTACGGGAACCTGTTTCTGTTTGATGTAAGAGCGGAAACTGCCGGAAAGGTAATAGCAAAAGGGACATTGACACTGGCCGGGGAAAGCTGAGAGATGTATCTTTCAGGAACCTGCTTTTCTGATCATGCCCAGGCCATGAGAAATAAAAAATGCTGCCCCTGACACGAGGATAATGGTAGCGCCTGATGTTAAATCATACCTGTATGAAAGCCAAAGACCGACAAGAGTGAATAAAACGCCGAGAAAACACGACACCAGCATCATTTCTCCCAATGATCGGGTGTATTTTTCAGCGATATAGGGAGGAATGGACACAAGGGCTATTACGAGTATAAGGCCCACAACTCTTATGGTCATTACAACGGCAATCGCAGTCATTCCCATGAGAAAAAAGTAAAAAAGTTTTACCGGTATGCCTACAACAAATGCAAATTCCTCATCATAGGATATGGCGGTGAATTCCTTATAAAAGGCTGAGACTGTAATTAAAATAAACAGGTCCAGAGGCACCATAAACAGGATATCGTTTGCTGGAACTGTAAGTATGCTCCCGAAAAGAAAACTCATAAGGTCCACGTTATAGCCCGGGGTCATATCTACAAATACAATGCCGAGGGCCATTCCCACAGCCCAAAGTACGCTGACAATTGTATCAGACCTGTGTTTCCTGTTCGAACTGACAATCCCCATTACCATTGAAACGGCAAGGGCAAAAAATGCTGCGCCCAGGTACGGTGAAAAACCCAAGAAAAAGGCCAGTCCTATTCCTCCATATGCTGCATGAGCAATGCCGCCTGAAATGAAGACTATTCTGTTGACAACAATTAGGCTTCCTATTATTCCGCAGGCTATGCTTACAAGGACGCCTGCGAGAATTGCATTTCTCATGAATTCAAATTGCAGGAAATCCCACATATTACCTCTCTTCATGGATAGACAGAACACGATGAGGCATCCCGTGCGCTATCAAATCGACCGGACATGGATAGGCCATCTTGATCATCTCCGGTGTGACCTTTCCCCCTTCATGGAATATCAGGTTTCGGTTTACACATGCTATTGATTTTACGTGACTTGAAAGAACCCCGATGTCGTGAGTAATGATGACAATGGTAACAGTTTTATTTAAGTCCTTCAGAAATTCAAAGAGGTCAGTCTCGAATTCAGGATCTACATTTGCAGTCGGCTCATCAAGAAAAAGTATTTCAGGGCTTGTTGCAAGGGCCCTCGCAATAAAAACCCTCTGCCTCTGCCCTCCTGAAAGTTTGCCGATAGGAGTCTGAGCATATTTCCACATGCCTACATCCTTAAGCAACTCTTCAACCTGTGAGCGGTCTTTCCGGCTGAACCACCTTCCAATGCGTGATCTTGAGAGTCTTCCCATCAGTGCTATATCAAAAACGGAAATAGGAAACGATATATTTATGCCCACATTTTGAGGCACATACCCAATTCGCCGCTTGGCGTCGCGGGGAGTCTCTCCGAGGACCTTTACAGTACCCTTATCCGGCTTCAAAAGGCCTATCATAAGCTTCAAAAGGGTTGTCTTTCCGCTCCCGTTAGGGCCGATTATTCCAAGAAAATCACCCTGTCCGAGTCTAAAAGTGACATCTTCAAGGACCGTTTTGCCTTCATAGGCAAATGATACATCCTTCATTTCGATTGCAGGAGGATTCATACTGAAACAATCTCCAGGCTCAGGTCGGCCGCCCTCGCCGAATGTGTCAGGGCTCCAACGGAAATCAGATCCACCCCTGTTCCCGCGACTTCTGCAACAGTATCCAGACTTATGCCCCCTGATGCCTCGATAAGAGCCCTTCCGTTTATAAGGCTGACTGCCCTTTTCATCATAGAAGGTTCCATATTATCCAGCATAATGATATCAGCACCCGCCTGAAGAGCTTCTTCAGCTCCGGCAAGGTCTTCAACTTCCACCTCTATCTTAAGGGCATGGGGCGCCTTTTTCCTTGCGGACTCCACAGCGCTTCTGATTGAACCGGCTGCTGCAATATGGTTGTCTTTAATCAGGATACCGTCAAACAGGCCAAAACGATGATTAAAACCGCCGCCGGTACGGACTGCATATTTATCCATCCACCTGAGCCCCGGCGCAGTCTTCCTGGTGTCAAGTATTCTGGCCTTATATGACTCGACTTTTTTAACATACTTCCCTGTCAGGGTTGCAATACCGCACATTCGCTGAAGCAGGTTCAGTGCAGTCCTTTCTGCCTTCAGTATGGGAGAAATCG
>JAFGMQ010000095.1 GCA_016927455.1 Deltaproteobacteria bacterium | reverse complement strand
GCGGTATTGAAAAGATTATAATCTATTACCGCAATGATTTGTGGGGAACCACCCTGCAGGAGGAGATAGCATCTGCTTTCACCGCCCCTTTAAACGGCGGCATCGTGGCTGATTCAATTGTCTATGATGCCAGGCTCTTTATGCTTGATATGGATGAAAAGGTGGATGATCTTAATACCAGCCTTACACAGGCCCTTATAGGAACCACTGCCGATAAGGTGGCGGTTATCCTTATCAGCTTTGAGGAAGGCATAGAGATCCTTAAGAGGTCGGCGGCCTATCCGGCGTTATCATCAGTCAGGTGGTACACAGGCGACGGCCTCGGGCAGAACATGGATCTTTTGAATGATGCCGCGGCAGCAGCCTTTGCCTGCGATGTGGGTCTGCAGTCTCCGCTTATTGCGGAGGCTGATTCCGATTTATACAGGGATCTGCGGATGCGTATACAGGCAAAGACAGGCCTTGATCACTACGCCTTTGCTCCCGTAATATATGATGCTGTATGGCTCGCGGCCCTTACCTTGCACGAGACCGGCAGTAACGCCGGCAGCGCCCTTATAAAAACTGCGCTTATACAGGAGGCCGAGTATTATGACGCTGTTACCGGCATAATTGAATTCAACAGCGCAGGTGACAGATCTGCATGCGGGTATGATTTCTGGGCAGTAGACCTGGTGAATGGAGACTATGCCTGGGTAAAGACGTCAGCAGGGTACTTCTCAGCCACGGCAGCGCCTTCATTCTTATCTGAAAGCGCGCCCGGTGTTACAACCGGCAAGGTGTTTCAACAGATATACCAGGAGCCTCTTCCTGAACCAACTCTGGGAGAGTTTATGGAAACGCTCAGTGATGAGAGATAATTTTCATCGGAGATAATCCGGTATTTACTGGTTTTTCAAGAGGCAGCGACTTTATCGGGTTATAAAGGAGGAAAAGGACATGTATCATTTTTCGAGTATAATATCAATCAAGCGTATCATATTGGGGGCGCTCCTTTTTTTCATGCTGCCGTGCAGCACTATCTGGGCTGACACATTTATTATACCCGGTACCAGCACAGAGGTTACCTATGATCCCAGGGGTAATTTCGATGTCCCGATTTTATCAGGGGGGAATGTAACAACCACGCACGTGAATCAGGATTTTTCTCTTATCCTGTGTAACGGGTATAGCGATGTCTATTATCTGAATATGGTCAGGGACAGGGTAAATTATGCGGCATACAAAGGCTATGTTAAATACAGGGGTTTTTCCCTGAGCGGCTGTTCAACAACGGGGGAGGTAACCATGATGCGAATAAAGGCGACACCCTCAATGCCCGAACATTTCTCCCTTGTATCTACATCAGTGCGCTGGAACAGCACCCTTTACATCCTGAACGATACTTTCCGGTGGCTGAACTCAACCACCATGGCAGGTTATGAAAACTGGTACCCCTTTGACATGTCCTGCTCCGTTGCCTTTTATATAGCGAAGGGCGGATTCTGATAAAGGAATGTATGAGGGAATGTCTATCCTTAAAAGAACCGCAACACGCCTTTTTGCGGGCTTATTAATGTTAATATTCCTTTTGCCTGTGCTTCTTTCTGCTCAGACATGCGCAGGCAATCCGCCGCTCACAATAGACAGCATTGAACATGTGATCATCATCGACCGGCTGATTGCAGAGAGGGCGCATGAAAATATCATGTCCGGACTTGCGGCGGATCATGGCATGGATTTCAGTGTCCTGGACAGTGAAATGGATAAATACAGAGAGGAACTCGAAGAGTTTGATCCTGCCTTCTACAGTGTGCCCAGGGAGACATACGAACGCATAGAGGCCTGTGTGAGAGACCTGGACAGCTATTTTATAAAGACCATAACGAATCCTGAAAGTATCGAGTTTCAGGGCCGCAGTCCGCTACCTGCTGCTGCCTTGCAGAAGAATACCACCCCTCAGGCAGACAACGCCAGACCATAGATAAAGAGATTGAAGCTCGTATCAGGAGACAATCATAGGGTCCCCTTTTCCATTGCACATCTCGCCGCGGGGATCTAATGGAGATATTACAGTTTATTATACATAAAACCTGCATATACAAGGGAGGTCAGTGAATGAAAAACCTATTGACAGCAATGGTGCTGCTGGCCGGTTTGATTCTGTATGCTCAGGCCAATGCATGCACCGTAACGGTTACGGGAAAAGGGGCATCGGCGGACGGATCGGTCATGGTATCCCATTCAGACGATGGCCTGAGCGACGCGCGCCTCATCTATGTTCCGGCGATGGATCACAAGGAGGGCTCTCTGAGGGCCGTTTTCTACTCTAACTGCGCTCTGGATTTCAAGCCCCAGTGGGGAGCCAGTGAGACGCAGCGGATCATGACCAGAGAAAGGGGACCCGGCTATGACATGCCTGGAGTGCCACCCAGCGTGCCCCTGGGATTTATCCCACAGATATCACACACGTACGCTTACTTCGACGCCAACTACGGCATCATGAACGAGCACCAGCTCTCAATCGGAGAATGTACCGACAAAGCGAAGGTACACCCGGAACCGGAACCGGGGAAGCGGATCTTCTACTCTTCTGAATTGTCCCGCGTAGCCCTTGAGCGGTGCACAACAGCGCGGGAGGCAATCAAGCTCATGGGCGAACTTATTGAGAAGTACGGCTATTATGGAACCGGCGAGACCCTGGCGGTTGCCGACCCGAAAGAAGGCTGGGTCATGGAGATGTGCGGCTATGACATGAAAGGCACCGACGGCGTCTGGGTGGCTCAGCGTGTTCCCGACGACGGCTTTTTCGTGGCCGCCAACCAGTTTCGAATCCGGGAAATTCGCAAGGGCACTGAAGACATGATATACTCTTCCAATATTTTCGACGTGGCACAGCATAAGGGCTGGTGGAAGCCCGAGGACGGCCCCCTTGACTGGGCAGAAGTTTACGGCGACGGTGAGTTTCATCACCCCTATTATTCCCTGAGGCGGGTCTGGCGGGCCCAGTCTCTCGTCTCACCTTCACTGAACCTCCCCGCATGGGTGGAAGGCGCCTTCACCAAGGCATATCCCTTTTCAATCAAGCCTGATCAAAAGCTGAACGTGGCGAACATTTTCGCCATCCACCGGAACAATTATGAGGGCACCGAGTTTGATCTGACAAAGGGTCTGGCTGCAGGGCCATTCAGTAATCCCAATCGTTTTGAGGGACAGGCCGAGGGCACGGCAGACAAGGAAGGAAAACTGACTCCCCTGAAGGGAGCATTCGAACGGCCGCTCAACATCTACCGGTGTGTGTACGCTTACGTTAATCAGTCTCGAAAATGGCTGCCCGATCCAATAGGCGGTCTCACCTGGTTCGGCCCCGACCGGCCGGCTACCGCCGTGCTGATGCCGTTTTACGCCGGTGCAAAGACACTGCCCCAATCGATACAGCAGGGCGATATCCTGACATTCGATCGAAGCAGCATGTGGATGGCTTTCAATTATGTGGCCAATTATGTCATGCTCAAGTATTCTTACATGATTAAAGATCTTCATGCCGTAAGAGACCGTTTTGAGGCCGGCGCTTTCGGAATGCAGCAGGAGCTTGAAGGCCAGGCGGAAGATCTGTGGAAGGAGGGCGATAAAGACGGTGTTCGTGAGTTGCTGACGAGGCATTCAGAGACCATAGCGGCTAAGGTGATCGATGAATGGTGGAAACTTTCCGAACACCTCTACATAAAATACAATGACGGGTACCTGAACACAAAAGCGGGCATCGCACAAGCCGTGTTCTATCCGTCCTGGTGGCTAAAAGCTGTGGGCTTCGAAAACGGACCCACCAGCTACCAGAGGCATCCCGGCAGCAATTGAGGCTGCCCAGAGACATTCACTGACCGAGGCAAGGCAGCTACAGGATGTGGTCTCCGGTTGACTGTTTTAGCCCGGCACCTGTCTGCAGTGTAATGATTTCTGCAGCTTAGCAATCGATCTGGCTGAAGCCTTTCACATCGCACCCGTCCGTTCGCGGACATTGCCGTTTAAACAGATGGTTTTGCTTCCTGCTGATCTGCTCCCGCCTTTATGATTTTCACCGAAAGGGATTCCAGCCTGTCGCCAGGCAATTCATCCTCAACCCAGATCACACTCTCATCCCTTTCAACCATACCGGCCTTAACAAGTTCCCGGACAGACTTGTCGGCAAGGCCGGATGATTCACCATCGAGGCTAACAGGATGAACCCCGTATGCCAGGGAAAGCAGGTTATTGGTTTTCTCATCGCCGCCGTGAGAAAGTATCCAGCAGCCTGGCCTGAATCTGGAGATCAAACACGGGGCGGCCCTGCCCTGGGTGCGGGTCAGGATATAACGTACATTGAGTGCATCGGCCGATTCGACGGCATTCAGTGTCACAATATCTTCTGCGCCTGCTTTACCGGAACCCGCCACCGCCCGGAAGTGGGCGGGCAGATCAGCCAGTGCCCGGATAGCCTTTCTTTCCCTCTCCGCCGATATTGCAATCAGTCTGATCATTTCAACGGCCTCCTCAGGATATCGCCCCACAGCCGTTTCATCAGACAGCATAACCGCATCCGTACCGTCCAGAATGGCATTTGCCACATCGGACACCTCGGCGCGGGTCGGGCGGATATTCTCGGTCATGGAGACCAGCATCTGGGTCGCTGTGATTACAGGCCGGCCCCAGAGATTTGCCTTATGTATCAGTCTTTTCTGAACAGCCGGTACGTCCTGCAGCGGAATTTGAACCCCGAGATCACCACGGGCAATCATGATCGCATCTGACGCAGCAAGAAGCTCATCAAAATTCCCTATTGCCTCAGACCGCTCTATCTTGGCGATTACAAAGGCGGACTGCCCCTTTTCCTGCGCAAACCTTTTCACCTTCATGATGTCATCCGCTTTCTCCGCAAAGGAAACACCAAAGGCATCCACGCCCTCCTGAAGGGCAAATTCGACAAGATTGAGGTCATTATCCGACACAGCATCAACGAATATTTTTACCCCGGGAAGGGTTAAACCCTTGAAAGACAGAAGCGGGCCGCCGATAACCACTCTGCAGAAAACCTCTTCTCCCGAAACATTCTCAACACGAAGCTGTATGAAGCCGTCATTGAGGAAAATCGGGCTTCCAGGGGCCACGCTTCCGGGCAGCCTCTTGTAGTCAACAGGGATTTGACCGGGTCTGCCTGCGATGTCTTTAACCGTTAATCCCACCTCCTGTCCTTTTTCCAGCAGCAGCGGCTCCTCCGGCAGTTTGCCGATTCTTATCTTGGGGCCGGGAAGATCCACCATGATCATACAATGACGCTGAAGTCTTTCCGCCACTGCACGAATACGCTGAATGTCCTCGCTGTGCCCCTCCAGAGTCCCATGAGCCAAATTGAGCCGCGCCACATTCATTCCCAGCAGCATCAGCCGTTCCAGGACAGCCTCCGAACGGGAGGCCGGTCCGATGGTGCAGACAATCTTGGTTTTATGGTCAGGCAATCTCATGTTCTTCTCTCCTCTCTTTGCATTCTTTTTGTTTTACGCGCATGGATCTGGTGACAAATGCCCCGCACAGGCCATTTGTCCATCCCTTTTTCGCTCAGGATTTCATAAACCTTCTTCCTGTTGATTTTTATCCCCTCATCTGCCTTCCGTTACACCCTCCGTGAGCTTTCCGGATATAACCGTCCAGGCCTCCTCAGCGGTTTCGACATACTCAAAGAGATCGAGATCCCCCGGTGAAATCGTTCCCTCTTCAACAAGGGCATTGAAGTTGATAACGCTCTCCCAGAAGGTCTTTCCAAAAATGAGAACAGGAAAGGGGGTTATCTTTCGGGTCTGGATAAGAGTCAGGGTTTCAAACAGTTCGTCTAGGGTTCCGAAACCTCCGGGAAAAACCACCAGGGCTCTGGCACGCATCAGAAAATGCATCTTGCGAATGGCAAAGTAGTGAAATTGGAAACACAACTCGGGGGTAATGTAGGGGTTGGGCCTTTGCTCAAAGGGAAGTACGATGTTCAGACCAATGCTTTCCGCACCCGCATCATGGGCTCCGCGATTGGCTGCCTCCATGATCCCCGGTCCCCCACCGGTCAGCACAACGTGATTGAAATTACCCGACCCCTTGTCAGCGCCTGAAATCAAGGTGGCGAGCCGTCGGGCTTCACCGTAATACCTTGAGTTATTGACCTGGCGCCGGGCAATCCGTACTGCCCTCTTAAGCAACGGGTTGTGCGGGTCAAGCCCGGCGGCGGCCTCTGCCAGATCCAGCTGTTCCTGTGCCGCTCCCGGCTGAGGAATGCGCGCTCCGCCAAAAAAGATGATGGTTCCCTCAACACGGTGCTGATTGAGGATGAGCTCCGGTTTTAACAACTCCAATTGAAGGCGAACAGGGCGCAATTCGTCCTTGAGCAGAAATTCATGATCCCGAAAGGCCAGACGATAGGACGGTGAAAGGGTCTGTTGCGACTTCGGACACAATTCCGCTGCTCTTGCATCCTCCATCGCTGTTGGAAAACTCCCCTGCTTTTTCTCAATGTTCATGGTCCCAGTCTTCATCATTCCTCCCCTGCTCATGCAGATATTCTGGTTTAGTATGGCGCCCGGTCAAAAAGATCCGGCCAGCCCCTCCCGTTTATTCACTTCTTTGCCTCGGGCAGGCCATTCGCAGCCATGAGTACTCAAAATCGGCCAGGCGGCCTGAGCGCTCCCATTCATGGGAAGAGGCTTATTCCCTTCAGAACATGTTTTTGCTGTTCCGCAATGTAATCTTAACCCCTGTAAAGCAAAAATGGAAGCGGGTATTGTGATATGACATGCAATCAGGGGGCATTATTCGAGCATAACGTGCTTTTGTTTTCCTGAACCTATACAGGCAGCTCCGGACAGTTAATTATCTTCTTAAAGATAATAGCCTGTGGTCATAGACTTTTAAAACTGAAAGAATAATCTTGAAAAAAATCATATCATCCTTACGGTATTAGAAAGGAAGATGTCTTAGGGTGACTGCCATGGAAAAACCCGGCCTCAAGCCTTAAAGGCATCAGATGTGGAAAAAGTCTTTCAGGCCAGTTCTAATAATAGAATGAATCGGCTGGACATTCGTGGAAACCGGACTAAAATATAAATTGCCCATCCACAATAAACATTGAACAAACTCCATATGATTCCGGCTGAAATGAATCATGAAAGATATCTTAAAGGAATACCGATGCATTACAGAGCACGTTTTTTGTTTTCAGTAATATGTATATTTGTTTTTCCTGTTGTTTTCTATTTTTCTTACCCTTCATTCGCAGAGGAAAAGCTCAGCGACAGGGTTTACGAAAAAACCCTGACAAACGGGCTTAAGGTTATCCTCCTTGAAAACCGCAAGGCACCCGTTGTCACGGTTCAGGTATGGTACCGCGTCGGATCGCGAAATGAAGCATGGGGAAAGACAGGCCTTTCTCATTTCCTGGAACACATGATGTTTAAGGGAAGTAAACGGTTCAGTGCAGAGGAGTTTGTACGCATCATTGAAGAAAACGGCGGGAATAATAATGCCTTCACTTCCCGTGATTACACCGCATATTATGTCAACATAAGTGCTGATCGTGCTGCAATTCCACTGGAACTCGAAGCAGATAGAATGACTTATGCGCTCTTCGACAAAAAGGATTTCCTGACAGAACGAGATGTAGTTCTCGAAGAACGCAGGCTTAGAACAGAAGACAATCCCCAGTCATTTCTGTATGAGCAGGTATTTGCAACCGCCTTTCAGGTTCACCCTTATCACTGGCCGATTATCGGCTGGATGGAAGACATCGGCCGGATTACACTGGCAGATGTTAAAGAATATTACGAGCGCTTCTATGCGCCGGCAAATGCCTTCATTGTTGTTGTTGGTGATTTTTCACGGGATGAACTCCTTCCCGAAATCGAAAAAACATTCGGCAGCCTTATCAAAAAACCAGCACCGAATCAGGAGGTTAGCCGCGAACCGGTGCAGCACGGCGAAAGAAGGGCTGTTGTCAACAGGGAAGGTCTGGTCCCCGCACTGATGATCGGTTATCACGTGCCAAACCTGAAGAATCAGGACAGCTATGTACTGGAGGTCATCGAGGCAATACTCTCTCTGGGCAAAAGTTCGCGCCTTTATGAACAGATCGTCCGGGATAAGCAGCTTGCCCTAACTATCAATGCCCACAATCCTCTGCTGTCCCGTGACCCGTCTCTCTTTTTTGTGTCAGCAGAACTCATGTCCGGAAAAGATCTGTCTGCTCTTGAAAAGGCAATTGATGAAGAGATATTGAGGCTGCATAATGAGCCTGTATCTTATCTGGAACTGGAGAAAGCCAGAAACCAGCTGGAAGCTGCTTTCATATATGGACAGGATTCGGTTTTTTACCGGGCAATGGTACTTGCTCGATATGAGATAGCTGACACCTGGAGGACTGCGGATGACTATCTTCCGGCCATAAGAAAAGTGACTCAGGATGATATCCTGAGGGTTGCACGGCGTTATCTCGTCCCTGCAAACAGGACCCTGGGAACCTTCATGCCTGTCCCGCCTAAAAAAGCAAAACAGGCCAATCCTCAACCACCTGTCAATGAACCGGAGTTAAACAGCTGATGTCATTGAAAACACATAGATTCCATTGTTACTGCCTGCTGCTGATTACTGGTCTTGTTTTCTTTCTGTCTTTGCCTGCCCTTGCCATACCTCCTGCAGAAAGAGTTACCCTTAAAAACGGTCTCCGCCTCGTAATAAGCAGTGATCATTCCCTGCCCTTTGTCACCTTTCAGATGATCATTGATGGCGGTTCACGGCTGGACCCGCGAGGAAGGGAAGGTCTCTCTTACATAACGGCGAAAGGACTTCTTCATGGCACTCCGGATAAAACAGCTCAACAGATAAACCATGCTCTTGATTTTATGGGTGCTTCCCTTCTTTCAAGCAGCAGCAGTGATTATATATCCATCAGCCTAAGGATTCTGAAGAAGGACATTGACAAGGGATTCAGCCTCTTTATGGGTGCTGTTACTCAGCCAGTCTTTCCGGAGGATGAATTCCGGCACGAAGTTCAAAAGGCTCTTGGCATGATCAAGTCCCGGGAAGAGGATCCTGGAACATTTGCAGATATGGAATTCCAGAAAAGTCTTTTCGGGACCGCACCATATGCCCATCCTGTTACAGGCACCGAGGAGTCTATTTCCGTTCTTACCCGTACAGATGTTGAATCATTCCATAACACCCATATCAGACCGAACAATGCTATTCTTGTGATTGCAGGGGACATAACCCTGAAGGAGATAAGGCAAGGCCTTATGAAGAGACTCGAAACCTGGGAGGCAAAAGCCGCGGCTGTGTCTTCATTTGAACTGACTCCTGTCTCAGGAATAAGGATCTTGACGGCAGACAGGTCAATAACACAAGCCAATATTGTTCTGGGAAACGCTGGTCCCCCGAGAAACAATCCTGATTTTTTCCCGATGGTGGTCATGAACTATATCCTGGGTGGCGGCGGTTTCTCATCCCGCCTCTTCACAGAAGTCAGGGAAAAGCGCGGTCTTGCTTATTCCATTTACAGTTCTTTTGAATTCTGGAAATATGCAGGCAGTTTCACAGTAAGCCTCCAAACAAAAAATTCTTCAGCCAGGGAGGCAATCTCAGTTATTCTGGAACAGATGAGAAAGATACAGAAAGAACCAGTCAGCGACAGGGAACTTGACGGTGCGCACAGGTATCTGACGGGCAGCTTTCCTCTCCGCCTGGATACCCAGGCTAAAATTGCAGGATTCCTCGCCCGGATTGAGTTTTACGGTTTAGGAGAGGACTATGGGGAAAATTATGCATCACGTATCCGGGCTGTAACCAAAGATGATATCCGGCGAGTTGCACTAAAATATCTCCAGCCTGAAAACTATGTCCTTTCAGTAGTCGCCAATCTGACACAAGCTGGTTTCGAAGGAGAGGAGCAGCAGTCCAATCAAATCTCTGATTGACTTGCATTCATCGATAAATAATATTTACAGATTATCTCTTTTGTATCAGGGTGTTTATATCTTCTGGCTTTCAGTTTGATTAAACACTTTATGCCGGCTTAAAAGGAGGATGTGTATGCCGATCATTCATATTGATTTTCTTGAAGGAAGGACTCAGGAACAAAAGGAAGCCATGATGAAAAAAGTAACCGAGGCAATTTGTGAAACCCTGGCCGTTGAGCCTGAAAAGGTGCGGATTATCCTCAGCGAAAAATCCACTGATGACATAAGTGTAGGAGGCGTCACTCTTACAAAACTGAGAAGATAATTATTCAAAAACAATCCATCAATATTCAGAATCAATTTCATAATCCCTGGACTTTGCTGCCAGGGCTCAGGACACCCATTTGATAAACAAGGTACGGAACTTATAATGACTTTCAGGTTATTCTGATTAATGAATCGTCATATTCTTCAGCCTTCTCATACCCGAGCAGGTTAAGAAGCGTTGCTGCAACGTTTGAAAGACCCGGACTATTAAGATCCGCCATCCTGTATCTTCCGCTGTATCCTGGATCATAAATCGCAAAAGGTACCGGATTCAGGGTATGAGAGGTCTTAACGTTTTTGGCCCCTTTTTTGTCAATCCCGAACATCTCATCGGAATTGCCATGGTCAGAGGTCACAACTGCAATCCCCTCGAGTTCTTTTACAGCTTCGAGCAGATCTCCAATACATCGGTCCACCGTTTCAACTGCCACGATCGCTGCCTCCATATTTCCCGTATGCCCTACCATGTCACCATTTGCAAAATTCAGGCGGCCGAAACGATATTCCCCGCTTCTCAGCATTTCAATGGTCCTGTCCTTTATCTCAAAGGCCTTCATTTTTGGCGCCCTGTCAAATTCAATCCGGTCAGACTCAATCTCAATATATTTTTCCAATGATTCATCAACATAACCGGACCTGTTGCCATTCCAGAAATACGTCACATGCCCGAACTTCTGAGTTTCAGAGATTGCAAATGATTTTGTCCTTTCAGCGCAGAGGTATTCTCCGATGGTACGGGTAATGGAAGGAGGCTGAACAAGGAAGTTTGGAGGAATATGGGTATCCCCGTCATATTGCATCATGCCGGCGTAGAGAATCCGGGGCAACGGACCTCGATCGAATTCATGGAAATCATCTTCCGTAAAAGCCCTTGAAATCTCTATAGCCCTGTCTCCTCTGAAATTGAAGAATATTACAACATCCCCGTCAACAACAGGCCCTGCAGGGTTTGAGTTCCTGTCCGCCACAACAAAGGCATCAAGATATTGATCGGTTATCTGCGGATCCTCTTCATAATATGTGCGTACAGCCTCTTCTGCAGATTTAAACGGTCTGCCTTTTCCATGAACATGGGCGTCCCATCCGCGCTTTACAACACTCCAGTCCGCGCTGTAACGATCCATAGTAACCTTCATGCGGCCGCCGCCGGATGCAATACAATAATCAAGACCTTTTTCTTCGGATATTTCCCTTAGCCTGCGTTCTGTCGGTATTAAATATTCAAGGGCAGACCTTTCTCCGACATCCCTTCCGTCGAGGAGTGCATGAACACGGACCTTAAGGAACCGCATTTCCGCACACCTCTCTATCATCCTGTAGAGATGGTCTATATGGGAATGAACATTTCCATCGGACAAAAGACCAATAAAATGGACTGTCCCTCCTGCCCCTGCCATTTTCGAAATACTTGACCAAAGGGGGGTTTCAAAGATCAGGCCTGTCTCAAGAGACCTGTTTACGAGAAGAGCCCCCTGCTCAAAAACCCTTCCTGCCCCCAGTGCATTATGACCCACTTCACTGTTACCCATATCATCATCACTTGGAAGACCGACCGCCGTTCCATGGGCCTTGAGCTGACAATAGAGTTCTGAAGAAAAAAGGCTGTCCAGATTAGGGGTTTGGGCCAGATAAACCGCATTTGTTTCATCTCTCCGGCCGATACCTATTCCGTCCATAATTATCAGCAGCAGAGGTCCCTTAGGGCCTGAGAATGCTTTAAGTCTTTTCAGTTTAAGCATCACCTGAAGTGTTTTCTCCCTATTTACGGTTAAAAGGCTGTTTCAATAAAAAACTGAGGCAAATAAATATATGGGGAATTTTAAAACATAAGCTCCTGAACGGCACCAGTGAAGGATGAAATTATAACCGGGAAATTTACACTTTGAATAGTCCAACAAATCTCTATGGTCACGGTTCACTGGTCTTAAAAGGAAAAACGACCTTGCCCTTAATCATTGTAATTTCATTTTTGCCCTTCAAAGTCTTACCAATAAAAGGAGTGTTCCAGCTCTTTGAAACGATAGCCTCCTTTCTGAGGGTATATTCATACTGGGGATCAACGATTGCAAGGTCGGCATAATCCCCTTCCTTAAGGGTTCCTCCTCCTGTGCCAAGTATAAGCCCGGCATTGCAGGACAATTTGCCTACTGCCTCAGGCAGACCCAGAACACCATCCCGAACCAGTTCCAGGGTCAATGGCAGGGCAGTCTCAAGGCCTATCATGCCTGAGGCAGCCTGATCGAATTCGACCTCCTTCTGAAGTGCATTATGAGGAGCATGGTCTGTAGCAATTACATCTATAACACCTTCCGCCAACCCTTTTCTTATTGCCTCGACATCTCTTCTCGTCCTCAAAGGAGGGTTTACCTTTGCATTAGTATCATATCCAACAACTGCACTGTGATCCAGTGTAAAATAATGCGGGGCTGTTTCAGCAGTTACCTTAAGGCCCTTTTCTTTTGCTCTTCTGATCAGCTCAACTGAACCTTCAGTACTTACATGGGCAATATGAACAGGGCATCCCGTGAGTTTTGAAAGGGATATCTCCCTGTAAACCATGATCTCCTCGCAGGCGCTGGGTATTCCAGGCAAGCCTATTCTGGTGGAGACAACCCCTTCATGCATCACACCTCCATCCGAAAGGCTGGGATCCTCACAATGGGAAATAACCTTCAGCCCATGGAAATCGGCATATTCAAGAGCTCTTCTCATAAGCTCACTGTTCCTGACCGAAAACCCATCATCAGAAACAGCTACGGCTCCGGCCTCGCGTATATCACCAAATTCAGTGAGCACTTCGCCTTTCTGCCCTTTTGTGATCGCAGCAATCGGGAACACTATAGCAAGCCCGGCTTTTCTTCCCTGCTCCAGTATAAATTCAGTAACCGATCTGCAGTCATTAGGGGGCAGGGTATTCGGCATGCATGCCAAAGCAGTAAAACCTCCCGCTACTGCTGCCCTTGATCCGGAAGCAATCGTCTCTTTATACTCATATCCAGGTTCCCTCAAATGAACATGCATGTCAATCAGACCAGGAATTATCAACCTGTTTGCAGCATCAACTATGGTTATCTGAGCACCTTTTTCTTTGAATGCTCCAGGAGGAAAAATGCCTGTGATTTTTTCATCCTCTATAATCAGATCAGCCTTTTCCACAATACCCTTTACCGGGTCAACGAGCGTGCCGGATTTAATCAGCGTTATCACCCTTGGATCCTCCAATCAAAAGATATAGCAGCGCCATTCGCACAGCAACTCCGTTTGTCACCTGATCAAGAATAACGGAATAAGGGCTGTCTGCAACTTCTGAGGTTATTTCCACCCCTCGGTTCAAGGGACCTGGATGCATTATGATTACATCGCCCCTGGCCTCTCTGACGAGCCTCATGGTAAGTCCAAAAAAAGATGAGTATTCCCTTAAAGTAGGAAACAGGGTTTTGTTTTGTCTTTCAAGCTGGATCCTGAGCATCATGATCACATCCTTATCCTTCAAAGCCTTGACAGGATCAGAAACCAGAGTGGCACCTAATGCCTCAATTTCAACAGGCATCATTGTCGGTGGACCTGAGACAGTAACCCTTGCACCCATTTTTGTCAAACCCAGTATATTGGACCTTGCAACGCGGCTGTGAGATATATCTCCTATAATGGCCACATCCAGGTCATGCAATCTGCCCTTCCTTTCCCTTATTGTAAACATATCGAGCAGGGCCTGCGTGGGATGTTCATTAATGCCATCTCCGGCATTAATCACTCCGGCACTGACTTCCATGGCCAGCAAATGAGGGGCTCCACTTGATGAATGCCTTAAAACAATTATATCAGGGTTCATAGCCTGAAGATTGCGGGCCGTATCTTTAAGGGTTTCCCCTTTTACAAGGCTGCTCCCGGAAGCTGAAATGCTTACTGTATCAGCACTCAGTCTTTTTGCGGCCATCTCAAATGATATTCGTGTCCGGGTGCTTGGTTCATAGAAAAAATTGACCACGCTTTTCCCTCGCAGAGCAGGGACTTTTTTAATGTCTCTTGTTGAAATCTCTTTGAGTGACTCCGCCGTATCCAGGATAAGCGATATATCTTCAACCGATAACTGCCCAATTCCAAGCAAGTCTTTGTGATCGAATTTTCCCACTTAAATCTCCCAAAAAAAAGCCTCCTAACCGGTTTCACCCAGTAAGGAGGCCTTTGTTTTTGCTCCCATACAACATCATAGTCCAGCTTTATTATGAAAAAGAGTTAAGGTCATGTCTTTACGTTCAAAAAGGTTAGAGACAAACAGTTTACAAATTCCCATTATCATCTGGTTTGACTTTGTCTTCTTTTTTTTGAGCCTCAGGCTCGGCCTTTTTCACTACTGGCTTAACGACCTCTTTTTTCTTTTCCTTTTTGGATTCTGCTTTCTTAATATCATCAAAAGACTGCAACTGAACAATAGACACAGGTGCGCCATCTCCCTTCCTTACGCCCTTCTTAATTACCCTCACATATCCGCCCTGCCTGTCAAGATATTTGTCCTTGAGTTCATCAAAAAGCCTGTGTGCGACTGCCTTTTCCTGGAGATATGAAAGGGCCTGTCGTCTTGCATGAAGATCACTTCGTTTTGCAAGAGTAATCATCTTTTCCGCCAAAGGCTGAATTGCTTTTGCCCTGGCATGAGTTGTCTCAATCTGCCCGTGTTTCAATAGAGAAGTCACCATATTTCTCAACATGGCCTTACGATGGCTTGAATTCCGGCTCAGCGCCTTGCCTGCGTTTCTATGCCTCATTTATTAATACCCTCATTAAAATCTTTCTGACATTCCATTCATTAATCAACATCTTCATCGATTTCGTCTTCAACATCCTCTTCCAGATCATCACTAACCATATCTTCATCTATGTAACCATCACTTTCTTCTTCAAGGTAGTCCTCAAGCTCATCATAGTCTTCATCATCGGCCATTTCTTCTTGAAGCTCTTTCCTGTTCTTTGAATCAGCTTTCTTTTTAACGGGGAAATTATCCAGTTCCATGCCAAGATGAACTCCCATTTCCTCGAGAATGGCTTTTATCTCATTCAGTGATTTCCTTCCGAAATTTTTTGTTTTCAGCATTTCAGCTTCTGTCTTCTGAACCAGTTCACCAATTAAAGTAATATTAGCATTTTTCAAGCAGTTAGCAGAACGTACGGAGAGCTCAAGATCAGAAACAGGCCTGAAAAGGCACTCATTAAACTTATCTTCCTTTTCTTCAATTTCTTCGACTTCCGGTTCCTCCTCCTCCTCAAAATTGATAAAGGCATTCATCTGCTCTTTAAGAATCTTGGCAGCATAAGCAACAGCATCTTCAGGAAGAACAGTTCCGTCTGTCCAAACATCCAAGGTCAATTTATCATAATCGGTAATCTGACCTACCCTTGCGTTTGTGACAATATAATTTACTTTCTGAATGGGAGAGAAAATAGCATCAATAGGTATAACACCGATTGGTCGGTCCTTTCCTTCGTTTTTTTCTGAAGGGACATAACCTTTTCCCATTCTCACTAGCATTTCCATGCTCAAACCGGCTTCACTGTTTAAGGTCGCGATGTACTGATCCGGATTCATAACCTCAGCCAGTCCATGCGTATCAATATCTCCAGCTTTGACCTCGCCTTCCCTATCGCTCGAAAGGTGAATTACGGCCTCCTCGCCTTCAATAATCTTCAGTTTAACTTCTTTCAAATTTAATACTATATCCGTTACATCATCCCGTACCCCTGGTATTGTTGAAAATTCATGAGATACTCCATCAAATTTAACGGAAACAATTGCCGCCCCCTGTAAGGAAGATAGCAGGATTCGCCTAAGCGAATTACCTATCGTAATCCCAAAACCTCTTTCCAAGGGCTCACATGTAAAACTCCCATAGAAATCAGAATAGCTGTCCTGATCAATTTCAATTCGCTTGGGCTTTATCAATTCCCGCCAGTTCCTGCTTTTTAAATCTGTCAAGAAAGCCTCCGTCGCTATCTTATTAATATTTAATCAATTCCGATTTTATAAGTCCAAATGAGCAAAAGGCACAAATACAAAAAAATATTATCCTGCGCCTTAATGCTGATTTTAAAGTGATATCCTATTTTGAATATAACTCTACGATGAGTTGTTCGTGAATTGGCATCGTCAGACCTTCTCTATTAGGCATTCCAGTTAAAACTCCCCTGAATTTTTCTTTTTCAACACTAATCCAATCAGGGATACCTCTTCTGACGACCGTCTCCATTGCTTCAAGAATCCGTGATGATTTTCGGCTCTTTTCTTTCACTTCAACGACATCACCTACCTTTACCTGGTAAGAAGGAATATTAACCTTCCTGCTATTAACTAAAAAGTGATTATGCCTGACCATCTGTCTTGCCTGATTACGAGATGAAGCCAAACCCATTCTGTAAATTATGTTATCAAGTCGGCACTCCAGGAAAAGCAGAAGGTTAGTGCCCGTAATACCTTTCTTTTTATCAGCCCGGTAATAATATCCCCTGAACTGCTTTTCCAGTGTTCCATATATCCTTTTGACTTTCTGTTTTTCTCTAAGCTGAGCCTTGTAATCCGAGTATCTTCCACTCCGCTTCTGACCATGCTGTCCTGGCGCGTAGGCCCTTCTTTCAAATGAGCACTTGTCGCTGTAACAACGATCTCCCTTTAAAAACAATTTAAGGTTCTCTCGCCTGCATAACCTGCATGATGAACCAATATATCTCGCCAAAACTGCCTCCTTTCTCTTATACCCTTCTTCTCTTCGGGGGACGACAACCATTATGTGGTATAGGTGTTACGTCTCTGATAGCACTTACAGTGAAACCATCGATCTGAAGAGCTCTCAAAGCAGATTCCCTGCCAACTCCTGGCCCCTTTAATCTCACCTCAGCCAGTCTCATTCCCTGTTCCATGGCCTTTTTTACGGCGTCCCGAGCAGCAATCTGCGCAGCAAAAGGAGTACTCTTTCTTGACCCCTTTATCCCCCCCCTGCCGGCACTTGACTGGGAAATAACATTTCCAGTAGTGTCGGTCACTGTGACTATTGTATTGTTAAATGTAGATTGTATATGTACAACCCCGGTAGGGACATTCTTCTTTTCCCTTTTTGTCTTGCCTCTCTTATCAGAAGTTTTGGCCATTCCTTTTCCTCAAATTTCTATTTTTTCCTTTTCGCCATTACGCTCCTGCGCGGGCCTTTTCTGGTCCTTGCATTCGTGCTCGTCCTCTGGCCCCTCACTGGAAGGCCTTTCCTGTGTCTCAGGCCTCTGTACACGCCAAGGTCCATTAATCTCTTAATATTCATGGATACTTCGCGCCTGACATCACCTTCAACCTTGTAATGTTCATCAATAATCTCCCGGATTTTGGCTATCTCCTCACCGGTGACATCATCTGAATTGGTATCCCAGTTTATACCAGCCTCTGTGAGTATCTTTTGTGAAGTATTTCTACCTATACCGTATATATAGGTTAGAGCAATCTCCATCCTCTTCCCTCTAGGTAAATCAACACCCGCAATTCTTGCCAATCTCTAGTTCCTCCGGTCGTGTTTACTATGTCTAAACCGTAAAAAAACCACTCTACTTCTTGTATCAAATGTAATTATGAATAAACAGCGACAACTAACCCTGTCTCTGCTTATGACGTGGATTCTCGCATATAACGCGGGTAATTCCTCTTCGCCTTATAATTTTGCATTTATTACACATCTTTTTTACTGACGGTCTTACCTTCATTTTCTAAAAGGCCTCCGTATTTTAAACTCTGTAAATAATAATAAGCCTATCTCGCCTTACCAAGTCCCTTTTTCATAAAACCTTCATAATGACGAGTCAGCATATGTGTTTCAATCTGATTCGTAGTATCCATTGCTACACCAACAACGATCAGCAGTGCAGTTCCCCCGAAATAGAAAGGGACATTTAGCTGAAAAATCAAGATCGTAGGAAGAATACAAACAGCAGAAACATAAATTGCCCCCAGGAAGGTAATCCTTGTCAGGATCCAGTCAATGTATTCAGCAGTATTTTTTCCCGGCCTGATTCCCGGTATAAAACCGCCCTGCCTTTTCATATTATCTGCAACATCCACAGGATTGAAATGGACAGCAGTATAGAAATAGCAGAAGAAGAAAATAAACCCGACATAAATCAAGCTGTAAACAACATGTCCTGGTGCCAATGCATTAACTATGGATTGCAGCCACGGGAAATCCTCTTGATTAAGGAAATTTGCAATGGTCGCAGGGAACATAATTATGGAGGAAGCAAAAATCGGAGGTATAACTCCGGCTGTGTTAACTTTTAGCGGCAGATGAGTACTCTGACCCCCGTACATTTTGCGACCGACAATTCTCTTCGCATACTGAACAGTTATCCTCCTCTGGCCTCTTTCCACAAACACAATCATACCGACAACTGCAATCATAAGAGCAAGGAGTAAAACCATAAAAAATACAGATACCTCTCCGGTCCCTATCAATCTGAATGAATTTCCTACAGCCACCGGCAGCCCTGCAACAATACCGGCAAATATGATTAATGATATCCCGTTTCCTATCCCTCTCTCTGTTATCTGTTCACCCAGCCACATCAAAAAAGAGGTGCCGGCAGTTAGAGTGACAACCGTAAGCAGCCTGAACCCCCATCCCCCAGAGGGAACAATCATGGCACCACCGGGACTGGACATGTTTTCAAGCCCGATAGCAATACCTAATCCCTGTACAATACTTAAAACAACAGTGCCATAACGCGTATACTGCGTAATTTTCTTGCGTCCCTGCTCCCCTTCCTTTTTCAGTCTTTCAAGATAAGGAACAACAACTGTCATGAGCTCAAGAATTATCGATGCACTTATGTAAGGCATTATACCGAGGGCCATAACAGACATCTGGCTTAATGCTCCACCGGAAAACATGTCAAAAAGTCCGAAAAGTGTGCCCTGTTTCCCGCTGAAAAAAGCAGCCAATGCAGCACCGTCTATGCCGGGAGTGGGGATGTGACACCCAAGCCTGTAAACAGCAAGCATAAAAAGAGTAAATATTATCCTCTTCTTAAGTTCCGGTATTTTCGGAATATTCTGAAAGCCGCCTATCACTTCATATCACCTCGACCTTGCCGCCAGCGCCTTCGATTTTCTCTCTCGCTATCCGGCTTGCTTTACTAACCTTGATTGTTACAGCATGAGATATACTTCCATCACCCAAAAGTTTTATGTCGTCTCTCTTTCTTTTTACCAGCCCGGCACTGATTAAGGAGTTTTTATCAAGATTCGAGCCTGGTTCAAAGCAATTCAAGTCCCTTATATTTATAATATTATAACTTTTCTTAAAAATATTGGTAAAGCCGCGCTTGGGAATACGCCTTTGCAAAGGCATCTGCCCACCTTCGAAGCCAGGAGGGGTTCCTCCTCCGGAACGGGCTTTCTGCCCCTTATGTCCACGGCAAGATGTCTTTCCATGCCCGGAACCTGGTCCCCTTCCAACTCTCTTCCTTTTCTTCCTTGAACCCTCAGCGGGTGCAAGTTCATGAATTTTTATAGACATTTCGCTAACCAACCTCAACTCAGCCTGACAAGAAAAGAGACTTTATTAATCATTCCTCTTATTGCTTGCGTATTTTTAAGTTCAACGGTCTTGTTCAGCTTAGTCAGACCTAATCCTTTTAAGGTCTCCTTAATTCGCTTATTCAAACCTATTCCACTTTTAACAAGAGTCACTTTTATAACTTTTTCCATAGTATAAGCTCATGCTTTCTAACTTAATAATTCATCAATTGCCTTGCCTCTGCGCCTGGCAAAATCTTCAGCACTCTTTAAGGAACGCAGCCCCTCAATTGTCGCCCTCACAATATTATTCGGATTATGCGAACCCAGACATTTGGTAAGTATGTTCTGAATTCCTGCAGCCTCTAAAACTGCACGCACAGCACCTCCGGCAATTAATCCTGTACCTGGTCCAGCAGGCTTTAAAAGTACACGGCCCGCTCCCGATTCACCTATAACGCCATGAGGGATGGAAATTTCAGTGATAGACACATTCCTCATATCCTTTCTGGCCTTGTCAACACCCTTTTTAATTGCCTCGGGGACCTCTTTTGCCTTGCCAAGGCCGCTTCCGACAGTACCCTTCCCGTCTCCGACAACAACGATCGCACTGAAGCTGAATCTCCTGCCTCCCTTTACAACCTTTGCCACTCGGTTAATATGAACAACCCTTTCAATTAACTGAACTTCATCATCGTCCTTGAACAATGCATCTCTCCCTGTTAAAACTCCAGGCCATGTTCACGAGCTCCCTCTGACAGAGCCTTTACACGGCCATGATATAAAAATCCGTTTCTGTCAAATACAACCCTTTTTATTCCCTTTTCTATCGCCCGATCAGCAATAGCAGCGCCAATCAGGGCCGCACCTTCCTTATTCCCGCTGTTCTTTTCAACTTTACCGCTGATATCCTTGGATAAAGAAGATGCTGCTGCCAAAGTTATCCCTTTAGAATCATCAATTATCTGGGCATAAATATGCCTGGAGCTTCTGAAAACACACAGGCGTGGCTTTTCAGAAGTTCCGGTGACATTTTTTCGAACCCTCTTTTTCCTTCTCAATCTTCCTAATGATCTGCTAATGCCGCCCATAATGGCAACCTCATTTTTCTTGAATTCCTTATTAATTTCCTGATTTCCACCTCAAAAAAAGGCATTCAGACAGGCTGTTATTTCGCTCCTGATTTTCCTGCCTTCCTTCGCACCATCTCATCGGAATATCTTATTCCTTTACCCTTATAGGGCTCAGGTCTTCTAAAACTTCGTATTTTAGCAGCAGTTTTGCCCAAAAGTTCCTTATCAGCTCCAGTCAGAGTTATTTTCATCTTGTCTATCTTTGCTTCTATTCCATCAGGCAATTCAAAATTGATTGGATGTGAATAGCCAAGATTGAAAACCGCGGTTCTCTCTTTTAATTCAGCCCTGTATCCAACACCAACGATTTCAAGGCCCCTTTCAAAGCCGCTTGAAACACCTGTTACCATATTGGAAATTAAAGCCCTGAAAAGGCCATGGAGAGATTTTGATTCCTTTGTTGAATCAGGTACTACAACTTCGATTTTGTTTCCATCGCTATCCACCCTAACCTTTGGATGTATTTTCCTGGTTAATTCGCCTCTGACCCCCTTTACTGTGAGGGAATCTCCATCAAATTTGATCTCAACCCCCTTTGGTATCGGAATAGGCATCTTGCCTATACGTGACATTAAAATCCTCCACAGAATTCCACTTGATTTATTTGAAACCGATTACGATCCATATAACTTCCGATCGCTCTACCTTACCACACTGAACACAATATCTCCCCGCCTATAGCCATTTTTCTTGCCTGTTTGTCTGTCAGCAGGCCTTTGGATGTTGAAACAATATTTATACCAAACCCGTCCAATATCTTAGGAATTTTATCATATTTCATGTAAACACGACAGCTTGGTTTGCTTACTCTTTTCAGGCCGCTTATTATCGGGATGCCATGTTCGTCATACTTCAGAAAAATCCTGATAGACCTGTGACTCCCATCAGAAACAATCTTGAAGTTTCTAATATAACCTTCGGATTTTATTACCTTGGCAATATTAATCTTCATCTTGGAACATGGAATATCAACCACTTCATGGGAAGCTTTCAGTCCATTCCGAACTCTAGTTAACATATCGGCAATTGGATCGGTCATACTCATCTATTCAGCTCCTAATTCTAATTCATTAATCTAAATACATATTGACTACCAGCTTGACTTAACAACCCCAGGGACTTCGCCTTTCGAGGCCAGAGATCTGAAACAAATACGACAAATTCCAAATTTTCTTATATAAGCCCTGCTTCGCCCGCAAATAGGGCAACGGTTGTATCTCCGTACTGAAAACTTCGGCGTTCTCCTGGCCTTTTCAATAAGCGATTTTTTCGCCAAATCAACCTCCATACTGCGTTGCGTATTTCCTGTTAAATTCCTAATGAAGGAAATTTTTCTAACATCAGCTAACTCCCTTCACATGTATTTTGATAAACGCAACGGCTTCTACATTGTATTATCTGATTTAGAATCCTCTATGACAGGTAAGGATTCAAATGAAATATCAGTTTCTGAAAGGCATTCCCAGATATTTCAGCAAAAAAACACATTCAGAATCAGTCTTTGCTGTTGTGACAATAGAGATATTAAGCCCTTTCATTTTTTCAACCTTATCGTAATCAATCTCAGGAAAAATAATATGTTCCTTTATCCCGATTGTACAATTCCCGCGTCCATCAAATATCTTGTCCGACAATCCCCTGAAATCCCTGACTCTTGCAAATGCAATATTAAAAAGTTTATCCAGGAAATCGAACATCTTGTCACGTCGAAGGGTTACCATACAACCGATAGGCATTCCCTGACGAAGCTTAAATCCTGCAATCGATTTTTTTGCCCTGGTAATAACAGCCTTTTGTCCTGAAATCTGTGTAAGCTCCTCAACACCAGAGTCAAGTATTTTAATATTCTGAATAGCCTCACCAAGTCCCATATTCAAAACAGTACTTTTAATGCGTGGGACGGCCATTATACTCTTGTAACCAAACTCCTTTATCATGGCCGGAACTACTTCTTCACAGTATTTCTTCTTCAATCGAGACAATCTGCCCTCCTAAACATTATGAAGCAATATATCCTTATATTAATCTCATCTGACTATATGAAAAGAACCATAGAATTAAGCTCATTCGTCCATAGGCTCATTACACTTCCTGCAAACACGAACTTTCGTACCATCTTCAAGAATCCGTTTTCCTATCCTGGTTGGTTCAGCACACTTGTTGCATACGATCATAACATTTGAAAAATGAATCGGAGCCTCTTTTTCAATAATTCCGCCCTGGGCATTTTTTGCGCTTGGTCTTGCGTGTTTCTTAACCATATTAATTTTTTCAGCAATCAGACGCATTTTTTCATAATCGACCTTTAAAACAGTGCCGATTTTTCCCTTTTCCTTCCCGGCAATAACAATAATCTTATCTTGTTTTTTTATCTTAGGATATTTGTTGCGCACCTTTACTGCTCCTGACTCCATTATATATTTCACTAAAAACTAACCTAAAGGACCTCTGGAGCTAATGAAACAATTTTCATAAAGTTCTTAGCCCTTAATTCCCTGGCCACCGGCCCGAATATTCTGGTACCAATCGGCTCACCCTGCTGATTAATTAATACTGCCGAATTATCATCGAACCTTATGTAGGATCCATCAGGTCTTGAAACCTCTTTTACAGTTCTGACAATCACTGCCCGGGCTACATCTCCCTTTTTAACTTTTGAATTAGGCATTGCCTCTTTAACCGCAACAATTATTATATCCCCTACGCTGGCATAACGTCGCCTGGTTCCGCCTAATACCTTTATGCAGTAAAGCAATTTCGCCCCTGAATTGTCAGCAACCTTTAAACTTGTCTGAGTCTGAATCATTTCTCACTGCTCCGATAATCGATCCATCTGATAAAATATTAATCTCGATATGAGTTTCAATCCTGGCCCATGCCTTTTGTTAGCACTTCAACCATCTGCCATCTTTTCTCCCTGCTGATTGGACGGCTTTCGATAATTCTGACCTTGTCTCCCACCTGGCATACACCCTGTGGATCATGAACCATGTATTTTGCATGCCTTTTGAAAAACTTGCCGTATGTCCCATGTTTGGTTAACCGTTCAACTAAAACCACAGCGGTCTTTTGCATCTTATTGCTGACAACTGTTCCTGTCATCTTTTTCCGCAAACCACGTTCTGTCATGATTTCCTCATACTATTGATTAGGTGCTATTTTATCCTTTATATTTACAAACCGTATATGATTTTTTGAAATATTAAGCGCATTATCAGCTTTAAACCTGATATCCGCTGTATTATAAGCTCTGAACTCATTTTATGATCAGCACCAGGCCCGAGCGACAGCTCATTATCCTATATCCATTTCCCTAATGACGGTTTTAACCCGCGCCAGATCCTTCTTTGCCTTGGAAATAACAGATGAATTGCCAAGCTGTTGGGTTGCTTTCTGAAATCTAAGATTAAGCAGTTCCTGTCCAAGGTCCCTTTTCTTTTCAAAAAGCTCTTCTTTAGTTAAATCTCTCAGTTCTTTAGCCTTCATGAGCCTAAGATCTCCTTACAAATTTAGTGGCAAATGGCAATTTATGACCCGCTAATCGAAATGCCTCTGCAGCCAAGCTTTCACCGACGCCCTCTAATTCATATAGAATCCTTCCTGGTTTCACAACGGCGACCCAACCTTCAGGAGAACCTTTTCCTTTTCCCATTCGCGTTTCAGCAGGCTTTTTACAAATCGGTTTATCCGGAAAAATCCTGATCCACATCTTTCCTCCACGTCTCACATGCCTTGTGACTGCTATTCTTGCCGCTTCAATCTGCTGAGAACTCATGAAACCACACTCCAGGGCCTGCAAACCATAGTCACCAAACTCGAGAGAACTCCCCTTAAAAGCCTTCCCTCTTGTTCTGCCTTTCTGTTTTTTTCGGTATTTGACTTTTTTTGGACTTAGCATAAATGTTCCCTATACCTTTTTCTTTTTTTCAGGTAAAATTTCACCTTTGAATATCATAACTTTAACACCTATTATGCCATATGTCGTTCGAGCCTCAGCGAATCCATAATCAATATCTGCCCTTAAGGTATGCAGGGGAACTCTTCCCTCCCTGTACCATTCCCGACGGGCCATCTCAGCACCGCCCAATCTTCCGCTACACGCAATTTTTATCCCCTGTGCTCCAAACCTCAAAGCAGAGCTTACACTCTTTTTCATGGCACGCCTGAAGGCAACTCTTCGTACCAACTGCAGAGCAACATTTTCAGCTACAAGTTGTGCCTCTACCTCAGCTTTTCTCACCTCTTGAATATCAATAATTACTTCCCGCTTTATTTTTCTTTCAAGATCCTTTTTTACTTTCTCTATCTCAGTGCCCTTTTTACCAATTATTATTCCGGGTCTTGCAGTATGAATCCGAACTCTCACTTTATTTGCAGCCCTTTCAATTTCTATTTTTGAAACGCCAGCCTGGGAAACTCTTTCTCTCAAAAACGCCCTGATATTGTAATCTTCAAATACAAAGTTACTGTACTGCTTTCCAGCATACCATCTTGAATCCCAAGTCCTGTTTATTCCCAATCTAAATCCGATTGGATGAACTTTTTGTCCCAATATTAACCTCCATTACACTGCAACATTTTGTGACTGCGTTTTCTCGCTTAATAAATAAGCCACCTTTAGCCTTATATAGATCTGTACAACAGCCAAATCAATAATTAGCGGGCTCTCCTGTCTCTATCGTCAAGAACAACAGTCAAATGACTAGTCCTCTTTCTTATTTTTGTTGAACGACCCTGCGCTCTGGGAATGAATCTTTTCAGTATAGGACCCTCATCCGCATATATGTGCTTAATAAAAAGGGAATCCACATCAATACCAGAGTTTTGCTCTGCATTTGAAGCCGCTGACTTAATAAGTTTTTTCAGTATCCCGGCGCCTTTCTGAGGTGCAAAAGATAGCATATTTACCGCCTCATCAACCTTTCTGCCCCTTACTTCATCCATCAGCAGGCGAATCTTGCGTGCCGAAATCCTGATAAATTTTGTAACTGCCTTTGTTTCCATTTCAACTCTTTATTGATCATCCACTTTATGGCACTCAGCTATCAGCAATACGATGCATTGGAGCATTTAATAAAAACATCTACTTACCCGAAAAATTAGTACACAGCTGATGTTGAGAGCCTCGGTTATTTTTTCTTGCCCTTCAATTTTGTTTTTTTATCCCCGGCATGCCCATAAAAAGTTCTGGTAGGAGCAAATTCGCCAAGTTTATGTCCAACCATGTCTTCAGTCACAAAAACAGGTAAAAATTTCTTTCCATTATGCACTGCAATCGTTAACCCAACAAACTCCGGAAGTATGGTAGATCTGCGCGACCAGGTCTTAATGATTTTCCGGCTCATGGTCTCTACAGATGTTTGGATCTTTTTTAATAAATGGTCATCGATAAATGGCCCTTTTTTAAGCGATCTTGGCAAATCTTATCCTCCTTATCTTAGCACTGGATGCTTTATCTTAATTAAAACAGAAGCAAATTAATTCTACTTATTTCTTTTTCTCACAATAAGTTTATCGCTTGCTTTTTTTATCCTGGTCTTGAAACCCTTCGTAGGCACACCCCAGGGAGTAACAGGATGACGGCCGCCTGAAGACTTACCCTCTCCACCCCCGTGGGGATGATCAACAGGATTCATGGCCACACCTCTAACATGAGGTCTTTTGCCCAGCCATCTGTTTCTTCCGGCTTTCCCAATCGATATCTTTTCATGGTCCAGGTTGCCAACCTGGCCGATAGTGGCTTTGCATACCTGAAGAATCATACGCACCTCACCGGAAGGGAGTTTGATTTGAACATGCTTTCCTTCCTTTGCCATTAATTGCGCATATGTTCCGGCACCTCTTGCCAGTTGTCCTCCATGTCCCGCATTAAGTTCAATATTGTGAATATAAGTCCCCAGAGGCATCTCTCGCAAGGGGATTGAATTTCCTACCCTGATTTCCGAACCGGAGCCAGCCATGACCTTGTCTCCAACTGACAGCTTATTCGGAGCGAGGATATAACGTTTTTCTCCATCAACATAATGAAGCAGCGCTATATTGGCCGACCGGTTAGGATCATACTCAATTGAAGCAACTTTTGCGGGAATTCCTTCCTTATCCCTCCTGAAATCAATTACCCGATATTTCCGTTTATGACCACCGCCTTTATGCCGTGCAGTCATCCGGCCCGAAAAATTCCTGCCGCCAGTATTTTTCAGGGTCTTCAAGAGACCTTTTTCAGGACGCTTTTCTGTTATCTCATCAAATTCAGAACAAGTCTGGAATCTTCTTCCCGGTGATGTTGGTTTGTTAGTCTTAATACCCATTTCCTGCTCCGCAGTATCTGGTTTTATTATTATTGTTCAGGCAGATATTATACAAAAAATGGCTCCGCAAAAGCACAAAACATGACCGAATGTTGATCATAATCCATCAAAACCTTCAATGTTCTGCCCCTTGCCAAGCCTTACAACGGCCTTTTTCCAGTCCGCCTTTTTGCCGACATTACGCCCTATCCTGCGCTTTTTTCCAAGGACATTCATTGTTCTGACTTCGAGCACATTTGCCTTCAACAGGTTCTCGACAGCCCGCCTTATTTCTATTTTATTTGCCGATCTATGAACCTTGAACGAAACTTGATTTGATTCGCTTTTCAGCTGACTCGCCTTTTCAGTTATACATGGCTCCTTAATAACCTTATATATATCCACTATGAAATCAACGCCTCCTCAATCTTTGGAATAGCTGATTGTTCAAGGATAAAATGATCATACTTCAATATATCGTAGACATTTATTCCTTCATACCGCATCACCTTGATCCAGGGTACATTCTTGGAGGATTTTTCCAGATTAGGAGATCTGTCTTCGGTCACAATCAAAACCTTATCAACAGCAAATTTTTTCATTACTTCCACAAAGTTTTTAGTCTTGATCTCAGGGAGTTCAAAACGATCTACTACAATGAAATGATCGCTCTGTACCTTATCAGTCAGGGCCATACACAAAGCAGCCTTTCTAACTTTCTTCGGGACTTTTTGGATATATTTGCGGGGAGAAGGCCCGAATGCGACTCCACCCCCTCTTCTCGTAGGGGAAGAACCGGAGCCTACTCTAGCCCTGCCTGTTCCTTTCTGCCGCCAGAGTTTCGCCCCTGAACACGATACCTCCGAACGCATCTTTGTATCAGCAGTCCCTGATCTGTGACTTGCAAGCTGGCTCACAACAACCTGGTGAAGGATATGCTGTTTGATGGGGACATCAAAGACTTCACTTTTCAGATCTACTTCAGATATCTTTTCTTTTTGAAGATTAAAAACATCTACGACAGTCATTTTACGCCTCAACCCGTTCTACAGTCAGCCGGGACTCCTGAAAAAGCAATTTCTGCTTTATTGCAGCGGAGACTCGGGAAACTGCATATATTCTCTTCCTATAACTAAATTTATGTAATATCTTAAGCCTTGCATAATTCGACAAAAGAGTTACGGCTACCCGGAACCGCGCCCTTAACCAGAACCAGATTCATATCAGTTCTTACGTCCACTACTTCCAGATTTTTTACAGTTACACGCTGATGACCCATTCTGCCGGGAAGTTTTCTTCCCTTGTGAACCCTTCCGGGTGTAGCACTGCTGCCAATGGAGCCAGGAATTCTGTGGGATCGGGAACCATGAGTCTTTCTTCCCCCTGAAAAGCCCCATCTCTTCATAACGCCACTAAATCCTCTACCCTTGCTTAAACCGCTCACATTTACCAAGTCGCCTACATTGAATATCTCAGATGTTAACTCTTTCCCAAGGTCGAGCTCTTCCGTATCATCAGTTTTGATTTCCTTCAGATGGGCGAAGCATCTATCTCCGGCGATCTTGAAGTGTCCTTCCTGTGCCTTATTGACGCGGCTCTTTTTTTTCTCACCATAACCGACCTGGATTGCGTTATAACCATCCTTGTTTAAGGTCTTTTTCTGTACTACAACGCAGGGACCCATTTTCAGTATTGTTACAGGGATACTTTTCCCTTCCTCGACAAAATATCTTGTCATTCCAATTTTTTCGCCAAACAACTTATTGACCATGAGAATTAATCTCCAAATCACCTTAAATCAACAGCCAGCAGAAGCAAAATCAGATGCACATGCAAAAAATTGCTATAGCTTTATCTCAACATCTACACCAGCAGCCAGATCAAGCTTCATAAGAGCATCAACGGTCTGCTGAGTCGGATCCAAAATGTCCAATAATCTCTTATGTGTCCTGATTTCAAACTGCTCTCTGGATTTTTTGTTTACATGGGGAGATCTTAGAACACAATATTTGTTAATTACCGTCGGAAGGGGAATAGGTCCTGCGACTTTTGCCCCTGTTTCCTTTGCGGTTTCAACTATTTCAATTGCAGACTGATCAAGAAGCTTGTGATCATATCCCTTTAATCTTATTCTGATCTTCTGGTTGGTAAGCATTTCAATTTCCCCTACTCGATAATTTCGCTTATAACGCCGGCGCCTACTGTCCTGCCGCCTTCGCGAATAGCAAAATTCAATTC
>JAFGMQ010000094.1 GCA_016927455.1 Deltaproteobacteria bacterium | reverse complement strand
TGACCCCCGTAGTACCCCCGTACACAATGGTAATTACTCTATTTGCTGCCTATTACAAAACAAGAACGAAACTTTTCAAGATTTTTGGGACCAATTCCCTTTACTTTGAGCAAATCATCAACGGTTCTATAGGGGCGGTCGGCAATAATTCTTCTGGCAAGAACCGGACCGATTCCTCTGATAGACTTAAGTTCTTTTTCAGTGGCGGTGTTTAGATCAAGTGAGCCTTGCTGAGATTTAGCTTTTGTTACCTGATTCTGTACTTCCTGTAATTCGCGCTCTTCACTACGTTGTTTGGCACGGAGTTCGGCAATCCGATCTGGATCACCCTCCGCCCAAATGCCGACACGTTTCAACATGGCCGAAATCTCAAGATCACGAAGTCCTTCCACCATTTCATCGGGTGGTATCCCATCGGGTGTTTTTCTACCTATACCGTGAGTACGGGCAAGACCATTTTTAACTAGTAGACTCCCCAAATCAGTTCCATCAGCAGTAGCGATGAATGTATATACTCGGCCTTTGAATGACCTTCCCAATGCACTTGCAAAGACTGTATAAACAGTAAAAGGTTTATCAAGGACATGATCAACAAAAGTTTTTGCTTCGTTACCGAAATGAATAGTGCGTACTGCATCGGACAGTCCAAAATATCGTGTTTGTTCCCGGACCCTGCGTGCATCGCTCTTGAAACTGATAGAAGTTTCAGGGCAGTCAACAAAATAAAGCCGCACATGAAAAGATTTCCCATTAGCTTCCACAAGGAAGCTATCCCCATCATTTGCTGGATTATTTATCAATTTCGCATTGGAGAACATCTGTAAATCAGCGGCAAATGATGGAAGAATCCCTCCAAACATCAGCAGTGCTATTATAAATAACAACCTGATTGTCCTAATTGTCGATTGAATAAATCTTTTCATAACGTATCTTTAGGGACAACAAGTGATTGTATAGTTTTCTTTTTACTATACATTAAAAAATATTTTTTGATAAAAATACCTGGCTTATTTATTATTCTGCTAACTGTTATAGCACCCGAATATGCATGATAAATAGAAAGGTGTTTATTCGCGCAATGAAACAGATTCCGTTAAATATAAAGGTCCATTATGATACACCTTTGAAGAATAAGGCAACCTCTAGGAGTGCCCATTTTCAATCCTCCAGAGGCGGACAAGATCCGCCAGCCAGCCAACCAGCCAAAGGCTGGTAAAAGGCTGGTAAAATGCTTGTAAAAGGCGGACGAGGGTTTGATCCACCAGAGGCAAAAAAGTAGCCCGCCCCTTGGGACGTTCAATGCTTTTTAAGATACCCCGCTACTTGCGGCGGCCTAGTTCATTATCTAAAATGGCTGCGGTATTATTTGGATTTTTGTTAAAAATATCATTTAAATGAATTAAAAAAGAAAATTTCATTCATTTTATTGCAAAATTGAAGGGCAAAAAACAGAATGCTCAACAACAAAAGCAGGCAGTTAATGCAATATCATTATTATATTGATATTATTCAACCAAAAATGAAAAGATTGATGTATTTAAAACCAATAATGAGACAATATCAAGAAAAAAATACGGACTTAAGGTAACAAATGCCGGTTGGGTCCCTGTTATAATGACAATAATACCGAAAACAAACTTAGACAGTATTCAGACAACACCTTGAGGACTTATACAACATGGACAAGACAATTCCAGGCTTTTACTAAAACCAAAGATTTAAAAGCACCTCATATCTGTTTCGGAACTGGCTCACTATGAGATAACAGGAAGTATAACGCCGCCTGAAGGAATAATATGCACCTCAGGATTCGGGGGGCATATTTCCGCACTCAGCTCAAAAGCCTCCTGCAGATTTCCTGCATAGATAAAGCCCATTCTCTCTCCTGTTTCTCTGGGAATATCCTCAGACACGAGGATAATTTTGAAACTGCCCTGAATTGCAAGAGTGAATCCCAAAGCCATATTGAAATCAACGGCGCCTTCCATTATAAGTCTTTTTTGCTCAAAATGTTCGTGTACACTGCCTAAAAGATCAGTCCCATGTTCTGAATGAAATTTCTCAAAGCTTTCAACAAATGCATCAGGAAGCCCCCCTGTACAATCAGCGGCCAGGATTATACAGCCCCCCTCTTTTGTCACCATTGATGCAGGCGTGAGAGGCTTTACAATCTGCGGGCCTTCTGTGTATGGAAAAGATGTGATTATTGTAAGGTCAGATTTTTTTGGAAATCTCTGTGTGATGATTTTCCTGCTTTTCTCAATCCCGGCCATATGGGCATGAACAGGGTGACCCGATACAATGTCAAAAACCTGATCCTTCTGGTCAAGCACGCTGTTTATTATGAAATTCAGCCCGGCTGCTTCGGCCATAGAACAGACCTGATCATGAAAGAGGTTCCCTTCTATTTTTCCAAATCCTGTGCCCTCATGAAAGGTAAACGCCAGATGATGCTCAACTATGGAATCAAAGTCAGCCACACCCGGAAAAATGATCTTGCCGCCTCCGCCGAATCCATTCATGGGATGAGGAAAGATAGAACCGATCCCGATCTTGAATGCGGCCTCATGGACTCTGCGGTTGATTTTGACCGCTCGTCCGGTAAAAAGCCTGCCTGCAGGGGCAAGATCAGGGGCATGACAATCATGATTGATAAACTCATATTGTTCTAAAAGTTTCTGCCCGAAGGTTGCAGCCAGTTCTTTGGATGACATCTCCCGGTGGGTTCCAAGGGCGATGATGATTGCAATGTTCTCACGGGCAATATGAGCACTTTCCAGTTCCTTAAGCAGTACTTCAAGAACGAGCCTTTTTGGAGATGCACGAGTTAAATCTTCAATGATGACAGCAATCGAATCGGATGGGGAAAGGCAGTCTTTTATCAGGGGGGACTGTATTGGATTATTCAGGCTTTTTCTTGCCAGATCTTTGACATCTTGGCCTGCCTTCTGATCATTAAAATCTGCAAAGCAGAGAAGCTCCCAACCAGAGGGAAGCTCGAAATAATTTTTTCGGCCCCTCTGTATTATAAAAGGCTTTTTCATAATTGAATGATTTGTCTCTCAAACCGGATGGAGAG
>JAFGMQ010000014.1 GCA_016927455.1 Deltaproteobacteria bacterium | reverse complement strand
GTTTCATCTTCCCGGCGATCTCGATCGGCGTCTGGGGGTCAGTCGTACCGTTCAGCATTAACATCGGGATATCGGTATCAGGCAGCTTTTGGGCATATATTTCATCATGATAGAGGTTCCAGAGACCGGATTCGTAAATCTCAGCAAAACGAAATGAGACGTCTTCGGAAAAACGTGCCCCCTCAAGAAACTCCTGGAGTTCTGCTGAAGTGCTGCCTCCGAAAAGCTCTGAAAGGCTAATCAGGTCGCAAAGCATGGGTGAGTTCAAGAGGGTTTTGTCAATTGCAACTGCCTGAAGGTTCTGTCTAAAGAAATTGATCACCTCTTGGTCTTCGTTGCTGCACCGGTACAGGCGATATATTAAAGGAGGTATAAGAACTCTGGTGGACCAGTTATTCAGAAGTTGACTCATGACATGCCTGAGTTCCTCCCTGGTAAACATTAAATTACATTCAGAGGGCAGCTGTTCCTGATCAAGGAGTCGAAACACCAGTTCTACGGCCTGAGACGGATCTTCGGCAATAGCCTTCATTTTCTCGCTGCAGACCGGATCTGACCGGCACAATTCCAGGAATTGCCTTCCAACCATATCGTTCCAGCGGTCGTAACGGTCAAGGTAGCACTCCCCGGGCGTGCAGATGGAGTCAAGGATTACACCGTCCGCTTCATCAGGGTAGATCTGAAGATATCTCAGAAGCCAGTATGTTCCATAGGAAGTGGCCCAGATAAAGGTCTTTTTGCCTCCCTGGCGGGATCGTGCAATTACTTCATGCAGGTCCCTGGCCGCGTTTGTGGTTGAAAAGTCCTTAATTCTGTCCCTCCAGATTTCGAAAATATCTGAATAACACTCCTGATAACTTTCCCAGTCATCTCCAATATTATTGTCACCACTGCACCCCAGGCGTGTGGAAAGGCCAACCCCCCGATGATCCAGGGAATAGAAATCGAAGTCAGGATAATACATGGCTACTCTTAACATCGCTCTGGACAGAAGACGTCCTGAACCTCCTGGACCTCCTTCCAGAAACCAGATCTGTCCCTCCTTGTTCTCGGCAGTCCCCAGATAGCGGAATGCACTGATGTCTATATGCTGCCCGAGAGGCTCATCATAATTCAGAGGAACGGAGAATGTCCTGCATTGTGCAGAATCATCCAGATAAGTATAGTCAGAGCATTTTCCCCATTGACTTTCGAAGTCATCATCAGCGTTATTACAGGCTGAAATCAACAGGGAAAACATTACAACGGCAGATATGAGTAAACATTCCGGCTTCACGCTGAACCTCTTTTGAATGTTATGTCGCCATATTTGATGATGGCCCATTTTGAATGAGAGGGACCTGTCTGTCAAGAAATGAGTCCTGTAAAACGGAGGCAGGGTACACTGTCCTTCCCCTCTTTCCTTTCAGCTTAAAAAAACAGATACCCTGAAAACTCAGAAAAGAACAACTGCTTGACCTTTTCATTCTTTATCCTCCCCTTCTTTATTCAAAATAACAGTAAAAACCTTACGTATAAGGAGCTTTCTGGAAAGTGAATAAAATTTTCATAGTGAATCAATCGGGAAAGGGGAAACATTCAAGCGCGCCGACTGAAACAAGGGCCTGTATCACGGTGCATAAAGGCAGTCCCACGACATTGGTATAAGACCCTGATATGGCCTTTACCATGAAGGCTCCTATACCCTGAACTGCATAGCTGCCTGCCTTGCCGAAGGGTTCACCCGTCCTGATGTAATCTTTTATTTCCTGCGAAGTGAGTTCTTTTATGAGCACTTCAGTTGTGACTGCCTCGGAATGAACTGCCCTGCCTGGCGGGCCTATGATGCAGAATCCGGTAATGACACGGTGCCTTCTTCCGCTGAGAAGGGTGAGCATCCTGACCGCATCATTTTCATCCTCCGGTTTGCCGAGAATTTTACTGTCAATGGCAACAACCGTATCAGCCCCGAGGATCCAGGATTTTTTAAATCCGGGTTGGACAGCAGATGCCTTTTTTTCAGCCAGGGAGCAGGATATCTGAACAGGGTCTTCATTGACATCCTCTTCAGCTACACTGCTCGTGACAGCATGGAAGGGCAGGCCTATCTGTGTCAGGAGTTCTTTCCTGCGCGGGGATGAGGAAGCAAGTATCAGAGGATTCCGCCGGTTGATAAAAGGATATATCATTGTTTCAGGCAATGTTGAAAAGAGTCTTTGCGTTAGCGGCTGTGGCTGCTGCTATCTCCTCAAAAGAAGTATTTCTAAGGGATGCAATTTCTCCGGCAGTGTAGGTTACGAAAAGCGGTTCGTTTCGTTTCCCCCTTTTTGGTACCGGGGCCAGGAAAGGGCAGTCTGTTTCTATGAGCATACGGTCAAGAGGGATAACAGAAGCCACTTTTTTTACCTTATAAGCCTTGTTGTAAGTTACAGTGCCGGGGATTGAAATATAATAACCCATGTCAATCAATTCAGAGGCCATATCCGCATCCCCCGAAAAGCAGTGAATCACCCCTTTTTTTTCGCCTTTACCCATTTTTTTCAGAATTGAAATGACATCCTCATGGGCTTCCCTGTCATGGATCACAACAGGCAAGCCGAGGCTGTCTGCAATTTTGAGCTGCCTTTCAAATATTTTGAGCTGATTCTCCTTGGCGGAACGGTTACGAAAAAAATCAAGGCCTATCTCTCCCCATGCCCTGACCTTCTCCTCTGATGCGATCTGTGCTATCCTGTCGAGGATTTCAGGTGTACAGGTGTCCGCATTATGGGGATGGCATCCAACAGCGGCATAGATACAATCGTATTCCTTTGAAAGCCTGGATGCCTCAAGTGAACTTTCAAGATCGATCCCTATGGTTACTATATGTGTAATGCCGCCTTCCAATGCCCTTTTGAGGATTTCCTCACGGTCTTTGTCGAAATCCTTCATGTCCAGATGGGCGTGGCTGTCAATCAACATAAATTTATTTCCCTGCCGAAGGGTATTGTTTATGAGTAATCAGTTACAGGTTATCAGATCAGCCCCATTATGGATAAATTCCGGGGTGCATTAAACCTGCTGTTTCATCGAGACCGAACAGGATGTTCATGTTTTGAACGGCACTGCCGGCCTGCCCTTTCACAAGATTATCAATCAGACTGACAATGATAAGCATGCCTGTTCTCTCATCAAAGTTAAGCGAGATATTGCAGAAATTGCTTCCCCTGACATTAACACTGGCCTGGGGCTTTTCAGGCCCGAATACCCTGATAAACGGATCATTCCTGTAAAAGTCCCTGTAGGCATCTATGGCTGTTTTAATGCCCTTGCCCTGACCAAGTCTCGCATATATGGTGGAAAGGATGCCACGGCTTACGGGCACGACATGCGGTGTAAATGTTATCCTGATATCCTGATCTGCAAGTAGGCTCAGCTCTCTTTCGATCTCATAGACGTGCTGATGACCTGATATCTTGTAGGCGTTCATACATTCATAGCGTGCCGGGTAGTGAAATGTCGGGCTTGGAGTCTTGCCAGCACCTGAAACACCGGTTTTTGCATCGCAGATAATGGACTGAGGTTCAATGATTTTTGTCTTTACGGCAGGGGCAAGGCCGAGTATACAGCTCACTGCAAAACAGCCCGGATTTCCAACAAGGCTGGAGCGTGATATTTCAGCCCTGTGCAGCTCAGCAAGTCCATATACAGACTGTTTCAAAAGTGCGGGATTAGCATGTTCCTGTGACTTCCCAATCCTTGATGCATATCCCACGTATGACTCAAGGTCATTGAAGCGGAAATCTCCGCTGTAATCAATAACCTTTACATTTCTGCCGAGCCAGCGGACTGCCTCCTTCTGACCCACGCCGTCAGGTGTAGCAAAAAAAACTACCTGAAAGTCATCAGGACATTCAGGATCATCAGGGGCCGTGATAGTCAAATCACAAAATCCTGTGAGGTGAGGGTAAAGATCACTTATGGGCTTCCCTGCATCCTGCTTGTCGATAAGTGCCCTGATTTCCGCATGAGGATGGTTTTGAAGAAGTTCGACAGCTCCGCAGCCCCCGTATCCTCCGGCTCCAATGATGCCGACTTTTATTTTATCCATAATAAATAACCCCGTGTATGCATTTTGATTATTTCATTTAACTGTTTACCAGTAAACCGCAGCTTTTTACTTTTGAAATCTATTACTGCTGAGATGCTATTATCATATACCCGGAAATTTACAAGTTCATAATAAACTGGTTTTAGAGGATTATTACTTCTCCATTACGATTTATATTTTTAATTGCCGGAGTAATAATAATGCTTTCAGCGATTTCTGTGAATTATACCTGGCAGCATGAGCATGCAGGCAGGTATCCGGTTATCCTGTAAATTATTATCTCTAAATAACTCCTGTCCTTCTTCTCAGCAATACATAGATTGCACCGGTCCCTCCGTCGTAAGGCCTTGCGGTTGAAAAGGCCAGAACGATCTTCTTTACAGGTCCGCGGTTTAACCAGACAGGTATCCTTTCCTTTAATACAGGGATATGATTTTCTGAATTCAATCCCCTGCCATGTATTAAAAGCACGCACCTCAATCCGAGACTATGGCTTTTTATAATGAATTCCCTGATTTTGGCCTCCGCCTCCTGTTTTGTAAGACCGTGAAGATCAATATGATTCTGTATGGGGAATCGGCCCTGCCTGAGTCTTTTCATTAGATTAGGACTGAATCCCTGCACCGCGCCTTCAATATATTCATCGCTGAAGGTAATATCCATCTGGGCATTTCCGCTTACCAGATCCGATAGATAGGACATAACCTCTATTTCATCGGTGTTCGGAGGGTGGGATGGTGATGTATTGAGTCCGGATTTTCGAATAATATTTTTTTTCCCGGTCACAGGCTGGACATCCGACATGGCTTTCAGAAAAATGCTGTCTTCGTCAGGCTCAACTGCTGGCTTTGGCTTTATTCTTTCCTGAGGAAGTTCTGTTGTTTGGCTGCTGTTCATTTCCCCCAAAGAGACTAGCTCTTTAAAAGCCGGGTTAAAAACATCAGGCTTTTTCACAGAAGGTTTTTTCTCTGGCTGATCAGTCTTTTTCTTTTTTTTTCGGGGCATATCATATTCCCTGCTTCTGCGAATTCTTGGCGAACTCCTGCCTTTCGGGAAATTCACCTTGAAATTCAGGTATGCTATCTATTATAACAGAATAATACCGGTGCGTCAGCGATTAAACAATTAAGAATAATCCTATTACGATTAAACAATTAAGCAATTTTTTATCAACCGAAAAGTATTGCGGGCCTGTATTGGATGTTAAAATCAAATGCATATAAAAAGGCTGTTGAGCTGGGAAAGGCAGCGCTTGAAAACATGAACCCCAGGCAGATAGCTGAGGAGAGCCAGGCTGATTTTGTTCCCTGTTCACCTGAAACAGCGATTTTAAGGGTAGGTTTTCTAAGCAGTAAAATTGATATTGCCTGGCCCGGATTGGACTTTTCCTTTGCAGGATCAGTTGATGATGTTCCCTTGGAGGTTCAGGTACTGCTGCTTCATTACCTGAAAAGGGTATCAGGGACTTTTATAACCGGTAACTGGATATCCTATTATGAGATTCCTGACGGAAAATTCTATCTCAATGCCTTTCTGAGAAGGGCAAAAGAACCCATGGTTCAGTTCTTTGGAGATAAACCTGATCTTCTTGTAAAAATCGCAGAAGAAATGTCTGATGCAAGGCCTTTGGATCATGGTGACCTTTCAATGGTCATGAATGTTCTTCCAGGGGTTCCTGTCGCCCTTGTACTCTGGAATGGAGACGATGAATTTCCTCCGGATGGGAACATACTCTTTGACAGCAGTATCTCCGGCATCTTTACTGCCGAAGATATAGCCGTATTGACGGGCATGGCAGTTTATAAGCTTATAAGTACTGCAAAGAAGTTACAGAGGTTCGATGGGTTTGAGTTGGCTTTTGTTTAGTGTGATGATTCAATCGTGAGCAATATTATAATATTCAGTTGCGAGGTGAAATGATGTCTGGAGGGAAAACCCTGGTTGGCGTAATTATGGGCAGTAAAAGCGATTTTGAAATAATGCAGGGATGTGTGGATGTTCTCGGTGAATTTGGGATCCCATATGAAACAAGGGTTCTTTCGGCGCACCGTACCCCGGAACTCACGCGGGAATATGCTGTCTCAGCTGCCGGCAGGGGAGTTGAGGTAATTATTGCCGGTGCTGGATGGGCTGCCCATCTGGCCGGGTTCATAGCTTCCAATACTATTGTGCCGGTCATAGGCATTCCGATTGATTCATCACCCTTGAAAGGAATTGACTCCCTTTTGTCAACCGTGCAGATGCCCTATGGAATACCAGTTGCAGCTGTGGCTATCGGGAGCGGAGGGGCAAAGAACGCCGCAGTTCTGGCGGCCCAGATCCTGGCCTTGAAATATCCTGATATCGCTGATAAATTAAAGGCCTATCGCCAAAAATTGACTCAGGCTGCAGCCGAAAAGGCGCTGGATTGGAAAAAATAAATCCCGGACAAACTTATCAGCCAGTGATTGCGGACGCCTGCCAGGATTATCGAACGGCAATAGAAAGAGCTGTCAGGGTTCTTCTGTCAGGAGGAATAGTGGCATATCCGACCGAGTCTTTTTATGGACTTGCAGTTGATGCCACCAACGAACATGCTATCAGGCGGCTTTTTTTGCTCAAAAAACGGGACATTGATTCTCCCGTCTTGATCCTGATTCCATCAAAAGATATGATCGGGCAGTATGCAGCACACATCTCTCCTCTTGCCCTCAGGCTTATGGAGGACTTCTGGCCTGGCGGTCTGACAATAATATTTGAGGCGGGGCCGACCATCTCTTCACTGCTGACTGCCGGCACCGGAAAAATAGGTATCAGGCTTTCAAGCCATCCAGTAGCTACAGGGCTTGCCATGGCAATAGGCGTGCCTATTACAGGCACAAGCGCGAACATCTCCGGCGAGACGGCATGCGTGGATGCGAAGGAGGTCAGCAATGCCTTTTCAACAGGAATCAATCTGATCCTCGACGGAGGAAAAACACAGGGAGGCAAGGGATCAACAATACTTGACATCACGGAGGACCGACCAAGGCTTTTGAGAGAGGGCATTGTTACCAGAGAAGATCTGAAAGATTATCTTTCCGTCTGAATGTGCTGATGAAAGGGGCGCAGTAAATAAAAAGACGTATTTTACTAATGTGCCGGGTGTGCGTTCTAAGGAGGCCGGGGTTTCTATTTTCTACCCAGGATATCTCTTAAGGCCTGTGATAATTTTACTACAGTCGAGGGCTTTTGTAAAAACCAGTCACAGCCGCTTGTAAGCATATTTGAGGCACATGGCCTGCCATGCCTTTACATAGATGTTAAGGAATACCTGATCAATCTGTCCCTGGTCTATTTCAACAGGGCAGACTCCTTCATGGAATTCTGTGTGAATGCTTATCTGTTTACTTGTCCGGGCGAAGAGCTCTGATTTTTTTATTTCTTTTGTGACAATGGGTTAAAAGTATTAATTGTGGCAGTAAATATAAAACGGACCATAGTCCGGCTATTAAATATATCTAAAGGCAAGACCTGGCCCGGTTTTTCGACTATAAAATTTCAACAACCTGCAAAGAACGCTCTTTTGTATCTAATTGGCTTCCCTGGCTTTTTGCTTTTTCGGTAATTGCCTTTCCCATTAAGGCCGCACCAAGAGCTCCTGTTATAAGAGGTTCGGGCGGGACTGATATCGGGTAATCCATATAATCAGAGAGTGCTTTAACAAGGCCGATGTTTTTTGCCCCTCCTCCTGTGAGAACTATCTCCCTTTCAATATTCAGGCGTCTGACCATTCTTGAGACCCTGTTGGCCAGTGATTCGTGTACTCCGGCAACTAAATCATTTACGGGCACTCCTTCCGACAACCTTGCAACCACTTCCTGTTGAGCCCATATCGTGCAGAGGTTGCTTATTGAAGCAGGATTTTTGCTTGTCAGGGATATTTCCCCCATCTTTTCAATGTCTATTTCCAGGGTATCGGCAATTACCTCCAGAAATCGGCCGGAACCGGCAGCACACTTGTCGTTCATGACAAAATCGGTAGGTCTTCCGTCCTTATCAATTTTTATCCCCTTGCTGTCCTGTCCTCCGATGTCAATAATAGTCCTTGCGTCAGGAAATAGATGTATTATGCCTTTGGCATGGCAACTTATTTCAGTTACCTGTTTGTCGGCAAATGGAACATTGATTCTCCCATAACCGGTTGAAACAATGTAGGTTATGGCCTCAAAGGGTATGCCCGCCTCCTTCAGGGCCTTATCCATGACTTTATTGGCAAGTCTCCTCTGTTCAGGTCCGGTAGGGCCGATAACAGAGGCGATGATTCCCGTGTCAAGGAGCACCGCCTTTGTCATGGTTGATCCGATATCAATACCTGCAAAGTATTCAGTCATAACAAAGGACTAAACGACCTTGCTCTTTCGAACAGATTCAAGTGTCTCAATAAACGCATCAATTCTGTTCCTGGTATCAACTTCTGAATAGGAGCTTATGTCAATAATATCGCTCTCGAGAATCAGGGAGGGGAGTTCCCTTTTTTCAGCAGTCTTTTTTCCATCCTTGCCCAGCGTTAACACGGGGATAGGTTTATAAATCTTTGCCAGCTGTTGTAACTGCCAGATGAGTCCTACATGCCATGTTCTGCATGAAAAGGCCTCATGCATGACAATACCGTCGATCTTGTATTCTTCAATCCAGTTTATCAGGCGTTCCACGTCGGGTTCTGATCCCGGACGCTTTCTTGCCTTGTCATACCAGAATGTCCAGTACCCCAGCCATTTCCATGCAAGACGCTCAATCGGGTCTTTTGTCTCTGGCAGGTCCATTTCATTTAAGGGTGCTACCATGCGGTAAGTAGTCTCGACGGGAAACACGGCTCCCTTGCTGTTAAAATAGTTAAAATCGCCGAGTGCAAACCAGGATGGCAGGCCGCCACCCCACATTAGCCTGTATTTTTCGTCCTCGACTTCGCCTTCTTTTTTGGCGATCTTCTCCTTCAGTTCAGCATTCAAGCCAAGGAAGAAATCATAGGCTTCCTGTGTGGCCATTTTGAAGCACATGGGAACCATGGTGTTCATTGCATCACCTGTACCCATTACTGAAGGGACTGCAGCCCTCAACTTATATGTCTCATCAATAAGATTCCATGTCTTGTCACTCAGGTCAACCAGTTCACTCAGCCTGTCATAATCCATCTTTTTACCGGTCTGTTCTTCCACAAACTTTACGAATCCCCGAAGTTCCTCGACGATATATTTATGGTAATACCCCCATACTTCCCTGTGATCTCGTTTGGGATCATACAGAGGATAAGGCATATCTATGTTATAAATAGGCACATCGGGCATATAGAGCTGACTCGCCTGATACCATTTGGCCCTGGGATCGCACAGTATCTGTCCTGTGGATACCATAAAATCAGGTTTTACCTGGCCGCCCCAGGGTGGATTAGGCGGCATTTCTCCTATCTCTTCCCTCCACTGATCAAAGCCTATTCCGCAAAGGGCATAGGTACACAATGAACGCGAGAGGCCAAGAGATTCAGCCCTTTGAAGGAATCTTTCGGCATCTCTTATCGCCCCACAGATTCCTGCAAAATTTTCAGTCCACAATGGCAGTACATCAAGTGCGTATAAAATCTCTTCATGATGACAGACAATGAATGTAAATGCGATTTTTTGCCTGGCTTCCTCTTTTGCTCGAATAGTGCCAGCTATGAATTCTTTGACCATCGGGCCGATTGAAGCTGCG
>JAFGMQ010000093.1 GCA_016927455.1 Deltaproteobacteria bacterium | reverse complement strand
TCAAGCCGTTACAACTTGAAGAAAGAGACATTGCAGTATTTTTTTATTACTCTGAGGATTTTATTGACAGCTGACTCTGATAACCTCTTCAATGGTTGTAATGCCATCCATTACCTTTTTTGCGCCGTCCCCGGACAGTGTAATCATTCCCAGTTCAACGGCCTTTCGTTTGATGGCATTTGCATCAGATGTCCTTAAAATAAGGTTCTTTATATTGTCATCCAGAAGCATCAGTTCAAATATGCCCGTCCTTCCGCTGTATCCCGTATTTAGACATGAAGGGCAGCCTTTGCCTCGGAAGAATGTTTTCCCTGAAACCATCTCTCTTGTCATGCCAATGTTTTTTAATGATTCATGATCAGGCTTATATTCTTCTTTACAGTCATTACAAATTACCCGTACCAGCCTCTGGGCCAGGATTGCAATAACAGATGATGTAACCAGAAACGACTCGATTCCCATATCAATAAGGCGGGTCACAGCACTGGCGGAATCGTTAGTATGCAGAGTCGAGAATACCATATGGCCTGTCAAGGCAGATTGTATGGCAATTTCTGCAGTCTCCAGATCCCTTATTTCTCCAACGAGAATAACGTCTGGATCCTGACGAACAATCGAACGCAATCCATTCGCAAAGGTAAGATCAATTTTGGGGTTGACCTGAATCTGTCCGATCCCCTCTATCTGGTATTCAATGGGATCCTCTATTGTTATTATGTTAATGTCAGCGTTATTAATCGTGGAAAGGGCTCCATACAGGGTTGTAGTCTTTCCGCTTCCGGTTGGTCCTGTTACCAGCATAATGCCGTGAGAAGAACTTATCAGCCTTTCAAATTCCTTTAAGCGGTCCTCCGGCATACCAAGATCTGAAAGTCTGATAATTACATTTGTTTTGTCAAGCAGACGCAGGACAAGCCTCTCACCAAAGGAGACAGGAATGGTTGAAACACGAATATCAATGCTCTTTTCGGCGATTCTTATCTCAATTCTACCATCCTGCGGCAGCCTTTTTTCTGCGATGTTCATCTTGGCCATAATTTTTATGCGAGAGATAAGTGCTGATTGAATATGCTTGGGCGCTGAAAGCCTGTCGTACAGGATACCGTCTATACGGTAGCGAATCTTTACCCTTTTATGGGTGGGCTCGATGTGGATGTCACTTGCCCGCTCTTTCACTGCCTGCGACATGATAAGATTGACCAGCTTTATTATAGGCGCGTCACTCGTATCATCCATTAGATCTCCGGTTTCCTCGATTTCGGATATTATCAGGTCAGTATCTTCTTCATGCATATCCTGAATAACCTGTTCGGCAGAATCCCGGTTCATATCATAAGCAAGATTGATAAGTGAGGTTATGGCCTGGTGGTGTGCGATAACAATGCCCTGACCTCCCATGCCCAGGATAAGCCTTAAATCATCCAATGGTTGAAAAAGGAGAGGATCGTTCAGGGCGATAAAAGATCCTTCAGGTGTAATGACAGGCACCATTTTATATTTCTTAAGGAATTGTATAGGGACTTTTTCAGTAAAACTAATTTCAATGTCCTCTGACGGCAAGGTTATTGAATAAGGTATTCCGAACTGAATGCTGAGGGCCTTTAAAAGATCCGGCTCGGAAATTGCTCTCTGCCTGATAAGAATTTCCCCTATCCTGCCTCCATCCATTTCCTGAATCTTCAGCGCATTAGAAAGGGTTTCTCTGGAAAGGCCGCAGTTTTCAACCAGTATTTCCCCTAAAGGTCTCATCAGTCCTCTAACTTCATCACTTTGTGCTTCGGCTTTTCATGCATCTTGATAACACCTTCCCTTACACGGTTAATCTGCTCATTTTTGTCCTGATAAACCTTTTCAGCCTCCTTCGGATTTTCAATTATATGAGGAGTAAGGAATACGAAGAGGTTGGTCCTGTTGTTTGTAGTGGAATCTGATTTAAAAAGCCAACCAAGACCCGGTAAATTTCCAATACATGGCACCATGTATCCCGTATTGGTCGTTTCGTCTCCGATCAGACCTCCTATAACTACTGTATTGGCATCCTTGATAATTACGGTAGTTTCCGCTGAGCGCTTATATGTTGTGGGACGGCCTTCTTTAAGCGAATCGTTCTGGATGAGCCTTGTAACTTCCTGGAAGATCTTCAGCCTTACAAAACGTTCCTGGTTGATTTGCGGGGTTATCTTGAGAGTTACACCTACATCCTTGTATTCATAAGTGCTGTAATCAACATTTGCGGAAGATGTATCGGCCCTGGTCTGATAAGGCACGTTTTGACCAACTGTAATCTGGGCCTCCTCATTATCTGTTGTCATAATCTGGGGTGTAGATATTATATGAACATCAGTATCCGTCTGGTAGGCCCTAATGACAGCACCTGTAGTCGGGAACGTTATACCGCCTATTTTAATGCCCTCACCCAGAATACCCAAGGAAAGCCCTGATGCAAGAGTGGCTACTCCGGTAGTGCTCGAAACGCTTGGAAAGAGGGATTTGCCCTCTGAAACAGAACCTCCGAAGGCGCCGAATTTCCGGCCCCTGTAGCTTCCGATTTCGCCTATTCCCTGCCATTCGACGCCAAGATCAAACTCCTTGTCGACATTCACCTCCATGATCAGGGCCTCTATATAGACCATGGCCCTTGGAATATCGAGTTTTTTTATCACATCTTCAAGGACAAGGAAGTCATCTTTACCTGCCGTAATTACTAATGAATTTGTTGCCTTGTCCGCCACGATCTGAACTTCCTTGGAAATAGCTGCCTGTTTGTCAGTCTGCGTCGACATTGACTGCCTGGAAGGCAGAGAAGACAGTACTTTAGCCATATCTTCGGCGTTGCCGTTCTGAAGATAATAGACATGAATATCTCCTGTGCCCCTGGGGGTTTCTTTATCCAGAAGTTCAATCAGCTGTTTTATCTTTAATGTATCGTCTTCTGTTGCCATTATTATCAGGACATTGGTCCTTTCATCCGCAGCAATTCTTATGGTTCTCTCAACAGGCTGGCCCGGTCTGCTCCCTTTTCTGACAGTCTTTTCAAAGAGAGATTCTATCGATTTTGCAGTGACAGATGCCGTTGCATATTTAAGCGGCATAACTGATATCTCAGTTCCTATTCCCTCCACATCAATAACTTCAACAATCTTTAGCAGGCGTTTGATATTGGAAAGGACATCAGTTATAATAAGAATACCTGTTGGTGGATAGGACAGAATTACACTGCTCTTCGAAACCAGCGGGGTGAAAATCTTCTGCAGATCTTCGGGTTCGGCGTATCTCAAAGGTATCAATTGCGTTACAACCCTGTCATCGGGACCAAGGCTGCTTTCATATAAACGTGTTTCAATGCTCTTTGCAGAAGCCTGAATTGCCGGAACGATTTTTATAATATTTCCGGCCGGTACTGCGGCATAACCATGAACTTCAAGAACCGACTCAAAGACTTTGTAGGCTTCATTAACTGAAATCCTGGCAGGGGAGATAATTGTTACCTTTCCTGTTACTCCCTTGTCAATAACAAAGTTTTTTCCGGTGAGCTCACTTATAAATTTAATAAAAATACCAATATCAACATCATCAAAATCAATTTTTATATAGCTTTTGTCTCTGCCTTTTTTTTCTGTTTCCTGCGTCGCACCGGAGACTGTCCCGTTTTTTTCTTCCTCTTCTGTCACGGCAGAACTGTTTCCTTCTGATTTTTTATCAGCCTGCTCATGTCCGGCTGACGCCAAAGGCTTTTGCTCCTCCGCACCAGAAACAGACACAACCCCGTTTTCTCCTGCAAGACGGGCACCATAAGCAGGAAAAATGCCTGAGAGGGTCAATGACAGAGCACAAAAAAAGCAGAGCAGATATTTTCCGGATGTTTTTGGTCTCATGGCTGAAGGATTAACTCCCTTTCTTCTTGGTTTTCCTGCTTATTCAAAGCCGGCATTTCGAATTCCCTGTTCACCTATAATGTTCTCAAATTTCAAATCACCTTGGAGATTTTTTAAATCATTATCGTTCCTCGCCCATTCTCTGACAGACTGATCGAGAGAAAGAGCTTTTTCGAGATTGACAAGGCTCCTGGATATGTCTCCCTTGCGGGCATTTAGACAGGCCATATTATAAAAGGAATTTACATTCTCCGGATTTAATCTGATCGCTTTTTCAAAATTTGCCCCGGCCATATCTAAATCATTTGAATGGAGATAGATAACTCCTAGATTGTTTAATGCATCAATATGCCCCGGATCTGTTGTCAGGACCTCCCTGTAAAGGGTTACGGCTTCTCTTAAACTGCCTTTTCTGTGAAACTCTTTTGCCTTTTCAAAGTTTTGTTCAACGGTTACAGCAGACATCAGCCTGGCCGCCGGTTCAGGGTCTTCATTTTTTATCCCGGACACTGGCAATTTTTCATAAATTGAGTAATCCAACCACGAATACAAAGCAAAGGCAATGAAAATGCCAAAAATGATTAAAGAAATAATCCGGAATGTCATCCTGTCAGTTAAATTTATTTTTTTTCCCCGGACAGATACAATACCATGCCTCCGATAACGGCTGGCTCTTTCTCTCTGAGCTTTGTTCAATGCCTCGTGTATATAACTCATACTATTCGACCATTTGATAGAGCAATGCCGCAGTGCGCGGACCAACTATCCCGTCATTTTCCAAACCGAAGTCACTCTGGAATTTCAGAACTACACTAAAGGTGGGTTCATCATATGTCCCTGTAAAATCAATAATATAACCGATCCTGGCCAGCATATGCTGGACATTCAGTATATCCTGTCCGACCATACCCTTCTTCAACTCAGTTGCATTTCTCCTCAGGGGGTATACAAACGATACTTTTCCGCCCCAGTTCTTCAGGATAAAGGCTCTGGATACGGTTCTTTGATTGCCTTTTTTTTCAACCACAACCGCGCCTTCCGGAGATGTTTCACGAATCAGCATATACCGCTGTAAAGGGTTTGACCCTTCAGGGTGACCGGCAGAGTTTACCCTGAAAGGTTTTTTTAACATTACATAATACTCAGGTTCCAAAGCAAAGGAAACCACTGCCAGGTTGATATCTTCCTGATCCGGAAGGGTATTATGTTTGCTGGTGGCAAACAGGCTAAACAGTGAAGCCAGACTTGTCTGGTCATCGAGAAAGAGATCCTCGATTCTATCCTCAGGTTTGACCTTTTCCGCCTGTGAGACGGCTGCGGTATTTTTTGACAGATAGTGCTTGAAATTCCATCCTGCAAATGCAGTAAACGTTAAGAGGATAGTCAGCGTGATTGTCACATATACGACCTTTCTGCTTAACAATCCGCCAGGTTCATGACCTGGATTGATGCCCCCGCGAAGATCCCTGATGGCCTGCCCGATCATTCCAGCGGATATCATGTATTTTCCCTTTGCAAAAGCTATCAGGAGAGCCCGGTCGCAAACAGCATTAATTCTTCTCGGGTTGCCGAGGGAAAATGAATAAATTCTTCTAAGGGCTCCACCGGTGAATTTTATATTTCCATGCCCGCCTGCAACTACCAGCCGGTGTTCCACATATCCGCGCATATTTTCAAGATTCAGCGGCCTCAGGTTATATCGAACAGTAATTCTCTCATTCAGCTGTCTCATGGATGGCGATGAAAGCATATCTGCCAGTTCAGTCTGACCTACGAGAACTATCTGAATAAGCTTTTCCTTTTCAGTTTCCAGATTGGAAAGCATCCGTACCTGTTCAAGCGCCGGCTGTGACAGATTCTGGGCCTCATCTATCAAAAGTACCGAATTTCCTCCATTTTTATATGTATCAATCAGGAAGTTATTCAGCGAATCAATATAATCCTGTCTTGTTTCTGCTTCCTTTTCCGTCTCGATACCAAATTCCCTGTTTATCGCCTTCAAAAGTTCTATATCCGACAGAAATGCACTGAAAATTAAAGCGCTCTTTGTCGAGTCATGCAACTGGTTCAGAAGGGTACGGCACACAGTTGTTTTCCCTGTGCCTATCCCGCCTGTAATCGCGATAAAGCCTTTTCTCTCATTGATGCCGTAAAGCATATGATCCAGAGCTTCCTTATGATAAGGGCTCAGAAACAGGTATCTTGGGTCGGGTGACAGATTAAACGGATCTTCTTTAAGTCCAAAAAAGGATGTATACATATTCTTCGCTAATTAAATTTATATTCCAGCAGTTTTGATTCTCCCATCCGGTCCATCTGCAGTGAAATTGTTGAACCTGATTTCAGGCTGTTATAAAAAGAAAGGACATCATCGGGGCTTGTAAGAGGCTTTCCATTTATACCCTGAATAACATCACCATTCCTTAAACCCAATCTGGCAAAGATTGAATCAGCTTTAATACGCGAAACGGCAAGGCCATTGGCCTTGCCATCCTTGAAATGAGGACGGATGCGCACCTCTGTCATAAGTCTATTGATATTTTTCAGGGACTCCTGCAATTCTGCCTGACTGACCGTTATCGTTGAGTAGGTTCCTAGCGCCCCTGATGAGGCTTTATGCGGACCAGCGATTACAGATGAAGCCGGCTCTTCCATTACCAGTATTTCATCCTTATCGCCAAGCCTCAGGACTACCTTTCCCCTCAAAATCGTTTTAACAACTGCTTCCTTAACGCTGTCTCCAACCCTGTATAAGCCCTGTTTCCTTTTATCAGTCTCTTCGATAACCGAAAAGGCACTGTCCGAATCACCGATAACAGTACCAAGCAGTTTTATCTGAAGAGATGTCGGCTCAAGTTTTTCTATGTCTTCTTCCTGTGCATGTATAAAGGACTCGTCAAGAGAACCGAATAGATTTCTGTCGGTGATAACCTGAAAATATCTTAAAACAGGTTTCCCTGAAGATCCTGCACCTGTGTGGCGGGCAGTTATTGCCCTGGTGGCAACTGCCGGAGCCTGCAACTTTGAAAGAACAACTTTGTAAAATATATCCACACCTGTATAAAGAGCAACGAACAAGCCCGCCAGATTGAATATGATAAAATAGATCCTGGTCATCCCTCTCCTGACTATAGAAACCTGAATCTGGGCTCACCTATATTTCCGGTCAGCACAAAAGAAAGCCTGCCATTTTTTATGAGCTGTCTGAAATGTCTTATAAAATCAGAAGAATCCTTCCTGTTTTTAAAAAAGCCCGGAGACAGCTCAATTGCACCTGAAATATCAATAGCGCTTTTCAGGATATTGCTTCTAAGGTCTATTTCACCCGACAGTGTGCCGGTCATATCCTGTCCCTTCAGCCTGAAATGAATCAATCTCAGCTTTTCCTTTTCCATAACGCATTTAATGCTGAGGTCATCAAACTCAATGGAATTAAAAATCAGGATTGGATTAGACAGGATGATCCGTCCTTCTGAGATACTTATATCCGCTTCACCGGTTCCCGTAATAATCTGTTCATTTTCTGTCTGAAATGAAAGTACGCCGCTCAGTATTCCATTTAGATCAAAGCCGGTGAATGATGAAGGCAATGAAGCTCCATCCACATGCATTCCCTTTATTTCAATGGATGTCTCAAAAGGGCCTCCTATTCTGTTTTTCCTGAAATTAACGCTGCCTTTTAAAAGCCCTTCATTAACATCGCCAAGGAAATTTAAGTTCAGCCCTCCGGTCAGGCAGGCCCATATCCGGGGCCTTATAATTATTCTGCTGGCCGAAAAATATTTTTTATCACTATTTTCTTTCGGAGATAATCCTGTTCCAAGCAGTTTAATGCCGGCGGGAAATGCAGGTTTAACTTCTCCCACAATCAGGACGTTTTCCGGAGAAACCCTGCTTGAAGTTTCCTGGAGATATTCTTTGAAGGCATCAGAGGGAAAACGAATATACAGCAGTGCAATTAACAATATAACAGAGTATATGCCATAAAAAAAATATCTCTTGTTTCTGGATATGAAAACCTTCATCTGCTCATCTTTCTGCATAACCGGATCAAAAACCTGCCACTGATTAAAATGCCTCAGAGCCACTCCTTAAGGAATTCATTTTCTATGTCATCTGAAATGTCAGCACATGGATAACGGCGTTAAGGTATCCTTGCTCTCTCTTGTTTTCTCTGATTTCAATCCGTCTGACAGCTACGGCCTTCTCCTGAGATTCAATACGGTAAAGGTAATCCACCAGCTGTTTCAGCGTGATCTTCTCCAGTTCCATCTGAACCATTGATTCCTTGTAAGGTCCGCTTCCCTGGGCGACGGAGGGTTTCATGTATTTAATCGTGTCTTTTACATTTGACTCGCCCGCCGCTTTTTCAAGAAATGAAAACAATGTGAAATCTCTTTCACGCCTGGCCAAAGTCTCCTGTAAACCTTCCGCGCCCTTACTTTGAGCCTCATACTCAGCGCTCAGCATTACAATTTCCTGCAGGGCTTCTTCTTTTGTACTCAAGGACCTTTTAAGCCTATCCCTTTTTTCAAAAAAGGGCGAAATAAGAAATGTGAAAAGAAAAAGGGTGACAATAAATCCCAGACCCAAAGCAACAAGATATTTTTCTCTCTTCGCCAATTTCATTATCGTGCCCTAACCAGCTTTATTTCAAATTGTACCTGATTTCCCGACTTATCAAGATTTGTTGAGCTTATTGTGACTTCATTAAAAAACTCTGATCCCTCCAGGCCATTCTGTATCTTATCCACAGTGCTGTATGTATCGGTTTTTCCGCTTACCCTTACCGTTTCCTGGTCTATACCTATCCGTGTGACACTGACATTCAGGGACATTGAAACACGCTTGGATATTTCCCTCAGTATTTCAATAACCGGGCTTCTGTAGGCTGTTCCCGGAACAGCCTCCGCCAGCTTCTTTGTTTCACTGATCCTGACCTTCATCTGCTGAAGAGGATCAACAATCCTCTTTATGTCAGGAAATGTCTCTCTGAAAACGCTAACGATTTTCTGGTCAATCTTCCTTACGCTGTCTTTCAACAAATAGTAGTCAATACCAATATCCGCAATCAGCAGTGAAAAGACTATTGACAACAGAACTGCCGCCTTCATGAATTTTGTTCTGAAGCCGAGGTAAGGCCTTTTTGTCTCGAATTCATCCTTTCTGAAATTGAAACCCTGATCCCTCTTTGAATTCCTCATGGCAAGGCCAAGTGCTCCATCCATCAGCAGGGGATTCCAGATTCGCGCAATATTCTCATCCATTTGAATCCTGCTGCCTCTGCACAGATCAATCTGCTGCGCGGGAATATTCAAATGCTTTTCAAGGAGAGATTCCGTATCGGGGAAAAGAGCACCTTTTCCTGTGAAAAGGGTTTTTTCAGGATGAACAACCCTGCCGCTGTTATATCCAAATGAATGAACAGTGGTGCCTATCAGGGAGCAGAAGGACCTGAAACAGGAATCAATGTGCTCAGGATCAGAAAAAGACCGCCGGGCATTATCTGATGGACCGGCAATTTGTTCCTGCCACGGTGCTTCATTCAGGGTAAAGGTGCGGATAAGGGATATACGCCTGCTGTCAAACAGCGCCATGGTAATTCTTGTTTCGCCGATGTCCAGGAAAAGCCCGTAATCCTGAATCACTTCCGATTTGATCAGTCTGGAGACAATTGGAACACATTTGATTTCCAGGATATCCGGATCAATGCCGCAGGACTGCATCTCCATAAGATAATGTGAAACGGTGTCTCTTTTTACTGATGCAGCGAGAACCTGGGTTTTCTCTGAATGATCATTTACCAGGAACTCTGACATTAAATCACTGACAGGAAAAGGCAGCATCCCTTCAATTTCAAATGGAAGGGCCTGGGCAATCTTCTTGCGATCTCTGAAGGGCATCCAGAGATTTCTAAAAGAGAGATTCTCAACAGGAACTGAAGCTATGCAGGCATCGCTTTCCTGTTCCATCTGTCCTGCAATCGCCCTCAAGGCATTGCTCAGCCCTCCGCTTTCCTCAATCCCTGCATCAGCGCAAAAAACAATCTGATGTCCTTTGAGTCCGCCCTTTATCTGGACAGCAGTAACCGAATCTCCGTTTATGTCAAGACCCAGTATTATTCCCGGCATTTTTCCAGCCTGCTTGTTTTGTTGAATCTGCATTTTAACGGTTTTTTCGGAAATCCATTAAAATCGATATATTTGCAGAATGCCGAATCGTCAGCCAGTGTGTTGTTTATTCCTTTTTCCACGACAGTATTTTTAACGTTACGCCTTCTCTTTTAACAATAGTGCTTATTTGTTTGCTCATGTTATCTTTAATTCCCAGAGAAATAACCTTGAAATAGGTACTCATGGTTGTCACCAGTTCGGGATCAATAATAATACTGCTCATCCCGGAGACGCTGCTGTACCACGTGGGATCGTTAAGATTCATGTCTTCATCTCTTCGATATTCAACCATTTTCTCAACCATCTCGCGATCAATTTCCTCTGAAAGACACTTTAAGATTAGTGGATCTGCTGTGTTTATATTTATTTTACCATCCCCATGAACCGTCATATAGTATGATATTCCGGGTTTTTCTTCTGTCCCGTAATACAGCCCGCCTGTTATGCCCCTTACATAAAGCAGGTCTTCAAGACATAAAAAATGGGCATTACCACAGGAATATGGCTTTTCCATGGCCTGATAATAGCTGTCCTCCGCCCCAAAGCCTGTAATCTCATTGTCAGGGTCAATCCAATCTTTGATAGCATCAACAATATCGTCCACTTCTTCCGGGTCAAGACCGAACTGTTCAGATTTGAGGAATCTTGTCAGTAATTCCTTCTGCCCGGTGCTATAATTCCCGTCCTTATCAATTAACTGGTTTATCTGAATCATCCCCGAAAGATCCAGAATTTCGACTATAAAACGACCCTCTTCAAACATAAAAGATGAATTATGAGAAAAAGTTTTTGATAATGCCCAGCTTTCATTAAGGGAGTCATAGCTGTTTTTGGAAGCGTCTTCAGAAAGCACTGCAACAGCGCAATTGAATCCCGATTCAGCAATGCAGCCCGTTGCAATTCCGTCCCGCAGGCTGACGGCCGACTCAAGATCAGAACGCATCGATTTATTAAACTTCAACGTTAATGCAACAGTCAGGCTTATTATCAAAACAGTCAAAATCAGGGCAAAGCCCCTGTTGTCGCTAAGAGTCCCCGCCATGTCTGATCCTGGCAACTGGAAGAGCAACGCCCGAAATAAACCTGAAGGGTGATTCAGGGTTAGACCTGTTGACAATATCCATTGAGATTGAAATCATTGCCGGCAGTCTCTCATTTAAGCCCTCTTCAGTTGAATCCCAGCTGTCGTATGTCTTTCCATCTGAGTCATGATAGGTCAAATTGAACGAAAAAATGTCCTCGCACATAACCAGCCCGCCTTTACTCTCCTTAAGGAATCCATCGGCTTCCGGTGTATCATTACGTTGAAGGATAAGGCCAGTCCCTTCCCTGCTTTCCTGAACGTTGTATACTATTTCGGAAAAACCGTATTCCCTGCTCCACTCATCCAGCACAAGATGGGATGTTGAAAGAAATCGAAGAGTATCTGCGCTCCGGCCATGGATTTCTTTATCCATTCCCACGAACCGGGTCAGCATTTGAGAATCTTTTTCCGTCGCTGGTGTTTCCATTTCATCAAAAATAATGGCTGATTCCAGATCCTCCAGTATCCTCTCAATCGTGATCCGGGCCATTTCATAGGCCTCTGACTGAGACTCTGTCTCATCTATCAGCCTGATAGTCCGGGTATGTGATACAAATATAGTCGAAAGAACAACAGCAAGAATAAAAATGGTTATAAGTATCTCCAGCAGGGTAAAACCATTTCTGTCTTTTATATTTGTCCGGTCTATTACAGTACCCCTTGATGTTCTCTGTAGTCTTTTTTCAGATGCTGTCTTCCTTATATTGCGACTTTAGCCCGAAAGCCATTTGCAGGGATCCGGGTAAGCTTCAAAACAAGGCATTAGTGTAAATGAGAATATAGACGAAGTTATCGTCTCTAAGGTTTTTTCCAATTTAAGCTCAACTCGATTCAAACGAGGCTGAAACCCCTGCGGCGATAACTCATGAAAATTCCGGGGAATTATTATCCCTGGGTCAAGGCGACAATCAGGGAATTAACCTTCTGCCTGGCATCGTTAAAAACTCCCGAAAGATTAAGGGAATGATTTGCAAAGATACTCGCAGGGTCCCCGTTGAATATAATCAAGGGTTCGAAATCGCATCTTTTCAGGTTCTCAATTATCTTATCAAGAAGAGCAACCGAATTTTTATCGGTCAGGACGTCCATAAAATCAATCCGTATGGCTTTTAAAGACTCATAAAGGGCATATGCAACCCCCTGGGCGTAGTAGAAATTATCGTCGATCTGACGCCACGGAATATCAACTTCCATAAGCTTCTGGCTTTCCCTTTCTTCGCCGGGCGCATCTTCAACAGCCAGTACCCTGTTTACATCGCGCGGGGCATTTATAAGCCTGGTATTTACTCCTCCCATGAGAGAAGCATACTGCTGAAGCAGTTCAACAAGGTTATCAGCTCTCGCATAAAAGTGCGATTTGCCTGCCGCAAGATTTTTGGTCAACAGCTTCAGTGCATTAGAGGCCTTTTTCCATTTGCTTTCTGCTGATGGGAACCACCACTTGTAAGGGTCATTGGATAATGAGGTAAAGGCCTCTTCGGCCAGGGGGTCAAGCTTGTCCGTTGTGCGCATGCGGGATAGATTATCTCTCAGTACCCTTATGTTGTACCTGACAACCTCCAGTTCACCGATTTGAAAATTGGGCATATTGTCAAGGAATACCGTAGGCCAGAACAGATCATTCGGCAGCCAGTTAGTGTACATCTGTTCTATGAGGAGCTGATTAGTGATAATAAATGCCATACCCTTGATATCGCCATCCGGATGGCCAACTGCAAGACGTTCAGGCTTTCTGGAATTGAGAGCCATGACAATTACACAGAAGATGATGAGACATAAAAAAAGGATCAGAACAGCAGTTTTTTTCCCTTTTTTCTTTTTTCTTTCTTCAGTTACAGTTTCCATAATCCTGATTGCCTCCTTGTATGAATCTGCCTCAATGGTTTTGAGCTAAACAAACTGCATCTTTGAATAGACCTGAGGGAATCATTAAATTCGATAAAAAATAAAAAACGTAATTCATTTTAGAAACGGTAGAGCCCAAATGTCAACATAAAGCGTGAAACTGACTATTCACCAATGATCTTAACAAGGGCTCTTTTTTTTCTCCTTCCATCGAATTCCCCGTAGAAAATCTGTTCCCATGGGCCGAAATCGAGTTTTCCGCCGCTGACGGCCACGACTGTCTCACGTCCCATAATCTGTCTTTTCATATGAGCGTCGGCATTATCCTCCCCGATATTATGCCTGTACCGGGATACCGGTTCGTGTGGCGCAAGTCTTTCAAGCCACACATCATAATCATGATGAAGTCCGGGTTCGTCGTCATTTATAAACACCGAAGCTGTAATGTGCATGGCATTGCAGAGAAGTATCCCTTCCCTTATGCCGCTTTCTTTAAGGCAGTCTTCAACCTGTGGGGTAATATTGATCAGTGCTCGTCTCGTAGGCACATTGAACCATAATTCCCTGCGATAGCTTTTCATTCAAACTCTCCTCCCTTTTCTAAAAACTTTTTTCAAGGCTTTTTTGCTTATCCCTCTATCCCCTGGGCCTCCTGAACTTTTTTGCGCCGCCTTATGAATTTTCTCCACAGCCCTCCTTCTGAAAAACACTGCCAACCCCAGCGGAACCATCTCAGAAGGCTGAAGACCAGCCAAAGCGCCCAGAGGAGCATCAGCAGGTGATATGCAAGTTGATGGAGAGACAGTACCCAGGGCCGAGGCATGAATTCACCGATCCTGTCCTGTGCCCAGTGCAGATGCATACTGCTCGAAAGGTTGCCGGTAATCTGCATATCCGGGATACCAAGCAGTCCCCTTTCAATGGCGGTATAAAGGCAGTAAAGCGCAACTCCAGTCCATACCGCCAACAGAACCTGGACACCGTTAAAGGCAAGCCAGCGTGGAGGGGGCACGCGTTTCTTCCGCATTCCGAGGGCAAGCAGCCAGCCCGCTATGACCAGGGACATCAGCGGAGATATCTGTGTCAATCCCAGTCCGAGCAGTACCCAGTGGAAGGTTTTAAGGGGGGTTATTAAAGTTCGGCCGAGTGCTGCGGCTGCAATCACAATAACAAACAGATAGCTCCAGAAAAGTACCGCAGGGCCGAGCCCTGGTCCTCCTGCAAGGAGAATCCATCTGCTCCTTGGCATGTTAAAAGTCACCTTTGCATTGACTGCCTGTTCCCCTATCCTGACCAGGGGGCCCTTTGTTAATATTTTTGAGCCTCCGGTCTGCTGCCACTCTATCTGGATCATCTGACTTCTCGGCTGAAGCGGAATTATGACCTGTTGACCTTCCTGTCTGACAGGGTGGCTTAATCCATCGATTTTCACGACCTGAAGCTCAGCTCCCTCAGGCAGTGATACGTTATGCTGGCCGCCCCTGCTGGCGCGAATGCCAAGATTCAGGCTCGCCTTGTCAAAACGCATTCCGGGAGTCCAGATCAGTTCTGCAGAATCTATGGTAACAGTCTGTCCGGGAACTGCCACAGGCCGGGATATGTTTATTTCGACTGTTTCACCCGGCCAGGGTCTCCATTCGGGGCGCCATTGTCCCTGTTTATCCTGGTGATGGATAACCGGTATCCCTGAGAAATCACAGTGCCATATGGGGCTGGCATCCACTATCCATGTCTCGTTCCATGGTACATCAAAGGGCGCTCTAAGAGTCAATTTCGGAGCAATCTTCAGGCTTGATATAAAACTTACTTCCTTCTGCTTCGGGCCCATGTTGATCAATGCACTGGAGTCCCTGGTACGAATTCCTTCTGTCGTAACCGACTCATCATCCATCAGGGGCATGGAAATCACAACAGGCATCCCGTCAGTAGTTAAACGCACTACAGTTGTAGCTATGCGCCAGGTCAGTCCGAGGTGAAGAACCCTTTGAATGCTGAGGAATGGCGGAAGAAAGGTTTCAGTCGTTGGTTGAACTTCCTGTCCCTCCTGCTTACGGCGAGTCAGTTGAACAGCAGCATCAACTCTGCCCCCAGGCGATATTCCCTGGATATCCCATCCTTCACCAGATGCGGTTGCGCTCCTCGGTTCAAGGTATATGGGGACTTGAATCGAATGTCTGGACCCTGTTGCGCCTGTAATCTGGATGTTATGGACGCCTTTCGGAATAAACACCCACAACACCCCTTCGAAATCCTTATACATTCCCTCAGCCTTTCTTTGATCAATCAGGACTTCTCCGGGAAGCCAGGTATCCACGGCGCACGGCAAAGGTACTGCAGTCTGAACCGCTGCATGGACCTTCAGGAGTATGCGCAGTTCATCAGGTTTTGCATTAATGTCCATTTCAAGGCAGTCGGCACAGTAAGGCAGGCAGTCAGGCTGCTCAAGGAGTCGTTTTTTAAGCTCTTCAAGCATTTGTTGAGGCGGATAGGTGTTTTCAGAGGCTTCTGTCCTGTCTGAGCCGCCTGCAATCAGGGAAAAGACAAAAAATATCAGAAGCACTGTTCCGGTCATGGCTTCCCTGTTTTTGATATGCTGCCTGAGATTGCGTCCTGCAAGTCCGAGTATGAGCAGGGCCAGCAGAATGGTGCGGAGGAATGCCAATACAAGATTTGTCCCCGGAGAGACAAGCCATAAACGGAGTTCCTGGTCCCTATCTACGGGACCATTCCATTTCATCTCAAATGACCGCCAGGTCCAGGAGGGGACACCAGGGCCTGTCTGTATAAGTGCATTGGGATCCTGCTGAAGCACTTGCTTTTCGGCTACAGATACTTCCTCTTCCCTCATTCCTTTTGCCGCTGAAGGCAGCGCGGATTTATAGAGGACCCTTGATCTTGAGACTGAATCCTCGGCCCCCCTTTCCATCATGACCCGGGGGTCACCGGCCATGTCCGGCAAGGCTCGTGGCATTATCCCTGCGGGCTGCTCCAGCTGGGGATAGAGGCCATGGCGGATCTGGCTCACCATAAAAGGGACAGCCACGACAAGAAGGTAAACACCTGCCGCCATGCCCCAGAGAAACACCGCCTTTTTTATAAACCCCTTGGGCAGTACCTTCAGGAGAGCCATTACAGCGAGGATATTCAGCCAGACGATCTTCGGGGACCCCGGCTCGTGGTAAATCAGGCACATGGTGACAAGGCCCAGAAGACCCCACAGCCATCCACGCAGTTTAAACAGGGCCAGCCCTATTATCAGTACAATAAAAAGATCCAGCAGTGTCCAGCGCTGAAACCATGTCCCAGGAAGCACATCAACACCCCTGGCGTTTAAAAGCCGCCATCCGGGGGACAGATTAAGCGTTCCCTTAAGGGATTGAACATTGTGGTCCCATCCCACAGCGGGGAGAATACAGTTGGATGCCTCATACCTGGATTCGGCCTGCATATCGAGATTTCCGCGGCGAAGTTCCACGCCCGGCTTTTTATCCTCGCCGTGTTCGGTAATCAACTGATCAACTCCGTTGACCGCAACACGGCCAGGGATACCCGGGGGGTTCATGGCAAGATACCACTGGCGGCTCATGGTGCCTGTCAGCCTGTCCTGGACTGTAAATCCTCTCCCGTCAAAATCCAGCCACCAGGTGCGATGAAGGTTCAATGAATCAGGGACGGGCTCAGGGTCTCCACGCCGCAATTCACGGAAACTGATTGTAGAATCAGGCTTCATGACATATGCGGGCAGAGTTTTCCAGTCTCCCGGCACATCCGTCCGGGAGGGATCTATTGAAGGAACGCCGGTGACCTGCACCATGCGCAGATGGTTACGGGAACGGAAAGACCATATCTCCTGCCCGTATGATCCTGCCATAGGGCCGATTTCAAAGACCGGCCCTATAAAACGCGAGTTAATCTGTATTTGCCACCTGCCCGGCCGTACCTGAACCAGAAGGTCTCCTTCCGGCCCTATTCTTGCCGGCAGCGGGCTTTCTATGCCTGTCGGCACAGACGCCTGCAGCAGCACATCCCTGAGATGGATCTCGCGCGCCTGCCCCGACACGTTTAATTGCAGGCGGGTTATAACCTGCATGGGTATGTCATCATCAACAAGCCTGAAAATATTTGTCTCGAGTGCGTCCTCTGTGCTCACGCTCTTCTCCCGTTTTTTCAGCCAGAGGCGCCCGTCTTTGTCGAGCATTGGAAATTCCACTTTACGGCCGTTCATGATCAGCCGAATAAGGCCGGCGGAAGGCGGGATACTGATAGACTCGGGAAGGGATGGCCATTTAAAGGACCCAATGACTGTATGATCTCCTGCAGTGAGATATACAGACGGTACACGGCCGCGTCCCAAGACCGGCGTTTCTTCTCCGTCAACACGGACTTCCACTGGCCACAGGTCCTGATTGCCGGGGAGAGGAACCCATGATTCCGCAAAGACAAGCCATTCCTGTTTAAAGGTGCCCCTGTCTGAATCGATTGTCAGTTCCAGCCGTGTCGGCCAGACGCACTGATATGCCTTTCCGTCATTGAAACGGGTGGGGCAGAGCTTTTCTTCCAGGCCATGAAGGACCCAGTCTTTCCACCTTGCCAGTTCGGAAGGGATTCTGGATTCGCTGAAACCGGCAGAACACGGCAGAACGGTCATGAGAAAAATAATAAGTAATGACATTACAGGGAAACATCTCGGAGCATAACGCGACATAAACCCTCCTCCTGTGCAAACATTGCCTGAAAGCCAAGGCATTATCAGGAGTTTCTCTCATCAGTTTCATGCCTGAGGAGTGTAACTCTCCATGAACGAACCTTCATAAGGCAAATACAATCACAGATATGTAACAATTTACTATACATCTACTGTCTCCAGCCCCAGAAACTCTGTCATTGGATCGAAATCTCTGTCGTCATGGAGCAGCGGAAGATTATAGCGGATACAGAATGTGCCGATCATGATGTCTGTTGTTTTTCTTACTGTTATGCCTTTTTTTTTCAAAAGCCTGTAATTTGCTGCACTTTCTATGGCAATATCCTGACCGCCCATTGGAATAACGGGAAGTCTTAAAAGAAGATCCTTCGCAATCCTGAAATCCTTTTCTTTCTGAAACCCCTGAAGAATTTCTGCCAGTATGACATCTCCTATGACAATGGGGATATTTCCGAGTGAAGAATCCAGCCAGTCAGTCTTGGCTGTCTTATTTCCGGTAAAGTATTCGATCCAGACAGATGAATCAACAAGGATCACTTATCTGACCTCATCTCGTCAAGATTTCCTGACCATTTGAGCTTTCCCCTGAAATCCTTTAATCGCTTCTGGCCTTTCAACTGAACCAGTAATTTAAGCCCTTCCTCTATGGCACCTTTTTTGGTGCCAATTCCTGATGCCTCGAGAGCGGATTTCATCAGGTCGTCATCAATAACCACATTCGTTCTCATAACCCGTCTCCTTTGTGTATCAATTTATAAAATCATACACATTGAAGGGGTAAAAGTAAAGAATAATTAATGGTTATCATCAACCATTTTAAGCCCTGTTGCTTCGGGAGATCAAGATTAACTATACATTCAACAACATCAATGTAACGGCCAGTTTTGTAATCGGAAAGGAACTGCCCCCCAGTCACTATAAGTCTCTGAAAGAACTGCTT
>JAFGMQ010000013.1 GCA_016927455.1 Deltaproteobacteria bacterium | reverse complement strand
GCCTGTACTGTAATAGTTAACAAAAAAGCAGTCAGGTCATGTATTACCAGGGTTGTAAATCTCGAGGGCGCTGATGTTATAACGATTGAAGGACTTGGTACTCCGGATAACCCCCATCTTATCCAGGAGGCCTTTGTGCTCTCGGGCGCGGTTCAGTGCGGTTTTTGTACTCCCGGAATGATCATGGCGAGCAAGGTTCTGCTCGATCAGAACCCGGACCCCAGTGTCGATGATATAAAAAAGGCCCTGGCAAGAAATCTCTGCCGCTGTACAGGCTACAAGAAGATTATTGATGCGGTATTACTGGCTGCAAAATTCCTCAGGGGTGAACTTACGCCCGATCAGGTGCGCCCTGACCCCAATGGACCAAAGCTGGGGGTTTCCCACCCGAGGCCTTCATCAATGATCAAGGCATGCGGTGTTGCTCAGTTCGGCGCTGATATTTACCCTGAAGGCGCACTTGAGCTTGCGGTTGTAAGAAGCACAGAAGAGCATGCCCGGATAGTATCAATCGACACATCTGCGGCAGAAAAAATGCCCGGTGTTGTGGGTACCATGACTGCAAAGGATATTAAAGGCACAAACAGGATAAGGTTTATTTTTAATGATCAGGTTGTGCTTTGTGATACAAAGGTCAGGAACCTTGGTGATCCCATTGTGATTGTGGCCGCCGAAACCCAGGAACAGGCGCGGGCCGCGGCGGAAGCAGTGAAGGTTGTTTATGAAAAACTGCCCGTGTTAAAGACTGTCGAAGAAGCTATGGCGAGCGATGAGGTAAGGGTGCACGATGAATTCCCCAACCTGGTTTACAGACAGCCTTCGATCAAGGGCGATGCCGCAAAGGCCTTTAAAGAGGCGGCGGCAGTGGTCGAATGTGACTTTTCCACACAGATGAATCATCAGGCGCCTCTGGAGCCAGAGACCACGGTCGCGTGGCTGGAAGGAGATGAAGACCCTATCCTTGTTGTATCCGGGCGAAGCATTATGATTCATACACATATGGGTGCACTGCAGGAGGCCCTTGGATATGAGAATATGAGATATGAAGAGCCTTTCTCAGGCGGTCAGTTCGGAATCAAGGCCTCTATAACCTCTGAAGGAATATCAGGCGCGGCAGCCCTGCATTTTAAAAGACCGGTCAGATATATACCTAGTCTGCATGAATCCATGCTCCTGAGCAACAAACGCCATCCATTCCAAATGAAGGTTAAACTTGCGGCTGACAAAAAAGGCAACCTTACTGCATACGCTAACGATTTTATTGTCAATAACGGCGCATATATGCTGCTGGGCATAATTGTTATAGGCCGGTCCATTGAGATGTTTTCCGGCGCCTACAGCATCCCCAACATAGATGCGGATGGAAAACTTGTATACACAAACGACGCGGCTGGCGGCGCAGCCCGAGGGGCAGGACCTCCACAGGTCAATTTTGCACTTGAGTGCGCAATGGACATGCTGGCTGAGAAGATAGGTATGGATCCTCTTGAATTCAGGATAAAAAATTCCCTTAAGCCGGGTGACAGCCTTTCAACCGGCATAGTACTTATTGACGATTCAACATTCCCTCAGGTATGCGAGATGATCAGGCCGCATTATGAAAGGGCAAAGAAGGAAGCCGCTGCTTTCAAGACCGGAAAGATCAGGCGCGGAGTGGGGCTTGGCGGGCATTCATTTGGTATCGGCATGCCGAGTGATATGGGAGTAGCTGTTGTTGAACTTAATGAAGACAACGGTGTGACAATCTATACCGCAGCGGCAGATCCGGGTGAAGGTAATGATTCCATGTTTACACAGCTTGCTGCGCATCTCCTGGACCTTCCCCTTGAGAAGGTGAGACTTGTAACAAGGACCACAGAGAACACCTCAGAAACAGGTCCGGCGGCCAGCAGCCGTATTACATATATGGTAGGCGGCGCCATGGTCAATGGTATAGAAGAGATGAAGGCGGCCATGAAAGAGGCCGGTACATCAACCTACAAAGGGATGGTAAAGGCAGGTAAACCTACCAAATTTGTTGGCAGAAAAACAACAAAAGAAGCTGAGCTTGATCCAAATACAGGGCAGGGTGCAGCCTATGAGACCCAGGTGCATAACATGCAGATGGCCGAGGTTGAAGTCAATACCGAGACCGGCGAAGTCCGTGTAATCAGGATGACAACCTCGGTTGATCCAGGTCCGGTCATAAATCCGCTAAATCTGGAAGGTCAGCTCGAAGGGGGTATGGATCAGGGGGTCGGCTACGCCCTCAGGGAAGAATATATCCACGGCGAGACAAAGGACTGGAAAACCTTTCAGTTCCCGACCTTTAAGACATCCTTTGAGATGGAGATAATTCCTCCCCTTGAAACACCTCGTAAAAAGGGTGCTCTTGGCTCAATAGGTGTTGGTGAGATGACAATGGTATCAACAGCTCCGGCTGTTATTAATGCTATAAAAGACGCCTGCGGTGTCTGGATTACAGATCTGCCTGCAACACCGGAAAAAGTACTCAAAGCGCTTGCCGGAAACAGGTAAAGATGATACGTTCTGATGGATCAGAACCTCTTACCGGTGATCTTTCCAGGGTATACAGGGAGATTGCCGGTAAAACAATCCTTTTTGACAGAGAGGGCTTTCTCTGGAAGCCGGATGACTGGACAGAGAAAATAGCTGAAATCCTCGGTGCGGAAAACGGGATTGAAAAATTCAGTGAGATCCAGTGGAATATTATAAGATTTTTAAGAGAATTCTATTACAGCAACGGCAGGGCGCCAATGAATCGTGATATCAAGGCTGCAACCGGATTGAGTTTTATGGAGATGGAAGGGCTCTTCCCGGGAGGCATAAGAAGAGGCGCGCGTCGTTTTGCGGGATTACCTAATCCAAAATCATGCGCCGGTTATTAAAATGACCCCCGAATTTATATATCTTGATAATGCAGCAACCACCTTCCCTAAACCCGAAGGCGCACTTGAACATATGGTTGAATTATACAAAATAAAAGGGGTGTCTCCGGGCAGGGGCGGCTATGATCTTGCCTTTGAGGCGGAGGATATTGTCTTTGATGTGAGAAGCAGACTTGCCAGGCTGTTCAATACTCCTGATCCTGAGAGGGTTGTTTTTACATCAAATGCAACTGATTCCCTGAATATAGCCCTTCAGGGAATACTGAAGAAAGATGATCATGTTGTATCAACAAGGCTGGAACATAATTCCGTATTGAGGCCTCTTTATCACCTGAGAGAAAAGGGTCATATTACCTATGATCTTATTGATTTTGACAGCTCGGGGTGCATTGATCCCGATGATATATCAGGGGCGATAAAAAAAAATACAAAGCTTGTGGTAATTAACCATGTTTCAAATGTACTCGGCGCTATCCAGCCAATCAAAGAAATAGGTGAGATATGCGCAAAAAAAGGGGCTTTGCTGATTGTTGACGCGGCCCAGAGTGCTGGTATAATACCTGTAAACATGGCGGACTGGAATATAAGCGCAGTGGCTTTTACAGGACACAAATCCCTGCTTGGACCTACAGGAACGGGAGGTTTGGCTGTCAGCCCGGAACTTGAAATTGAACCGGTTCGTTTCGGGGGTACTGGTATTGATTCTGAAAGTCCGGTTCATAACAGGATTTATCCCCACCGGCTAGAAGCGGGGACTGTAAATATGATTGGAATAATCGGGCTTTCCGAAGGGCTCAGATATATTGAAACCAATGGCATGGAATCAATCCATAAAAAAGAAATGGAACTGTTATGCCGGCTGCGGGATGGTCTTTCAAAACTCGAATCAGTAATAGATTACTGTGCGGATGATGATGAAAATCACGCCGCTGTGTTGACAGTAAATATAAGGGGGATAGACCCGGGTGACGCAGGTTCTATCCTTGATGCGGATTATGGTATAGCTGTTCGTACAGGACTGCACTGCGCTCCACACGTTCATGAGAACATAGGGACGTTTCCGGGAGGGGCGGTCAGATTCAGTATAGGGCCATTCAACACAGCTAAACATATAGATACTGCAATCGAGGCAATGACTGAGATAGATCGGTTCAGCAGACATTAGGTAACAAGCGATCAGCAATCAGCGTTCAACCTTCGGCTAAAGTTAATTCATGTAGCCGGTCGCTGACACTGAAAGCTCAATCCATAAAGATTAGATGGAGGATAGCAAAGTGGAACTTCCTTTTTTAAATACCTGGGAAAAAGGCGATAGTATTGTTAATACCGCCAATTCGGTTATAAGCGGGCAGCTTTCAAAGAAAAGTCTTAAATCACTTATGGGATGGGGCGGTGTAATGATATGGGACAGGAATATTGATCCTGTTGACATGCTTTATGCTTACCTGATGCGGGTAGCATCTGAATCGTGCGGAGAATGCACACCCTGCAGGCTGGGAACAGTCCGACTTTGCATGGTTATGGAAAGGATTGTTGGAGGTAAAGGCAGGAAAAGTGATCTTAAATTAATAAAAAACCTAGTGAGTCACATCAGTGCGACAGGAAAATGCGATATCGGCCGAACCATTTCCAAACCTGTCCTGGATATTCTTGATGCATATGAAGAAACCTTTATTGAAGTGATTGAAAAAAAGCGGCAGGTGAAAAAAGGAGAATATGCCCATGTAATAACTGCCCCCTGTATTAACGCCTGTCCTTCTCATCTGGATATCCCAGGATACATTGAAAATATAAGAATGGGTAACTGGGAAAAGGCAATGGAAATAGTCAGGAAAGACTGTCCAATGCCAGGTACTATAGGCAGGGTGTGTGTCCGCCCATGTGAAAGCGCCTGCCGGCGTGGTCTTCTGGATGAGCCCATTTCAATACGCGCTTTAAAAAGATTTCTGGCAGACTGTGAGATGAATGGTGTTATTAAAACTGAATCACCCCCACAGGGTGTTCAAAAACAGAAAGTCGCAGTGATCGGCGCCGGGCCTGCCGGAATATCATGTGCATATTACCTGGCCAGGCGGGGCTATCCCTGCACCATATTTGAGGCACAGGAAGGGCCCGGCGGCATGGCAGCCTATGGCATACCTTCCTATCGTCTGCCGCGTAATGTAATCGCCCACGAAGTGAATGTGCTTGAAAAACTCGGTGTTGAGATAAGATATGGTGTAAACGTAGGAAAAGACATTACTATGGAAGAAATAGCCTCCCGGGGATATGAATCAGTGTTTGTTGGGGTCGGAGCCCCTGATTCGTCCAAGATGCGCTGTGAAGGAGAAGACGCGGGATACCGGTGTTTTTTGACAGGCGTGCATTTCCTTTCCGAATCGGCCAGGGGAAGGAAACCTGCAGAAGGTAAAAAACTGGTGGTTATCGGCGGAGGGAATGTGGCAATGGACTGTGTGCGTACTGCCAGAAGGCTTGGATTCGAGGATGTCAATCTTCTCTACCGGAGAACAGAAGCCGAAATGCCGGCTGATCCCCAGGAAATCAGGGAGGCAAAAGAAGAAGGTATTAAGTTTCATCATCTTGTTGCGCCTGTTGAAATATTAGCCGAAAACGATACAGTGGCGGGAATAAAATGCCTTCGCATGGAGCTTGGCGAGCCTGATTCTTCAGGAAGAAGGAGGCCTGTTCCGGTTGAAGGATCCGAGTTTGTTATTGAATGCGATGTAATCATCCCCGCCATCGGTCAGGTATGCGTAGTGGACTGTGTGCTTCCTGAAGAAGATGTACTTACGTCATGGAAGACGCTTATCGTTGACCAGACAACATTCCAATCAGACAGACAGCAGATCTTCGGCGGCGGTGACTGTGTTACAGGACCTCAGACACTGATTGGAGCTCTGGCGGCAGGTAAAAACGCGGCCCGCTTTATTTCTCAATATTTACAGCAGGGGGGGTGCAAGCCTGAATTAAGTGACCTGATACTGTCCCTTGCATCGGCAGAAGGTGTTTATGATCCGGGGGAATCTTTTCCTTATCCGGGCATAACCGAAAGGGAGGAACCTTCGGTTCTTGAACCTGAAATCCGTGTCAACGGGTTTGATGAGGTGGAGAGCTGTTTGACACCATCAAGGGCAAGGGTCGAGTCTGACAGATGTCTGAGGTGTTACAGGCTTCTTATGTCAGCAATCTAAACAGGCAAGGCCTGGAAATCATTTTAATCATAAAGTCCTGAAAGAGCGATAAGAAAAATCAGGTAAAAAATACGGATCGAAAGGAAGTTTACCATGCCAGAACTGGAAATAAATAATCGGGTGGTATCATTTAAGAAAGGACAAACCATACTGGAAGTGGCGGAAAAAAACGGTATAAATATCCCCACGCTATGCTATCTGGCCGGGGCTGCGCCCACAGGCAGGTGCCGTATCTGCCTGGTACAGGTTGAAGGAAGCGACAGACTGCTTACAGCATGTGATACCCCGGCAGGGGAGGGGATGAAGATATTAACCGACAGCCCCACTGTCAGGAACGCACGAAAAACAAATATTGAAATGCTTATTGCCTCTGGTGCTCATAATTGCCTCATAATGGATCAATCCAGTAAAAACTGGACCGAAAACCAGTCAAAGATCATGGGGCAGCCATGGCATAATATAATGTGCCCTTCATATGGTGACTGCCGTCTTCAGGATCTTGCCATAGAATATGGTGTCAGGGCTGATGATCTTGAGCTTAACTACGAAGGACACCCTCTGGATGATGCAACACCTATGATTGTCAGGGACTTCAGCCGCTGCATAGGCTGCGGACGTTGTATTCAGGCATGTAATGAGATACAGGTGAACAGGGCTATTCCGGAGCCCTATGGCCCAAGGAAAGACCATTCTCAGGGATGGTATCCGCTGGTAGATTATGATTACTGCACACATTGCGGCCAGTGCGTGCAGGTTTGCCCGACAGGCGCATTATTTGAGAAAAAGGCTTTTGGGAAAGCTGCTGCCAATGAAATAAAAAAAGTCCGCACTACCTGCCCCTACTGCGGTGTAGGCTGCCAGTTATGGCTTCATGTAAAGGATAACAAAATCATCAGGGTTTCAGGCGTTGAAAATGCAGAACCCAATCACGGCCGACTGTGTGTTAAAGGGCGTTTTGGTTATGACTTTATTCATTCAGGCGAGCGGTTGACCAGCCCCCTTATAAGAGAAAAAGACGGGTTCAGGGAGGCTTCATGGGACGAAGCCCTTGATCTTGTTGCCAATAGATTCAAGGACATAATAAAAAAACACGGTCCTGATGCAGTGGCGGGTGTAAGTTGCGCCAGGAGTATAAATGAAGACTCCTACCAGATGCAGAAGCTCTTCAGATCGGTATTCGGCACAAATAACATTGACCACTGTGCGCGTACTTGACACGCTCCTACTGTCGCAGGTCTTGCGACAAGTTTCGGGTCAGGCGCCATGACCAATTCCTTTAGTGAATTTGCAAAGGCAAAGATGTTTTTCGTGATCGGCTCAAATATGACCGAGGCGCACCCTGTAGCAGCTACATTTGTAAAAAATGCTGTTATGAAAGGGGCGGAGCTTATAGTGGCCGACCCGCGAAGGCACGCTCTTGTTGATCATGCATCTCTTTATGTGCCGATAAAGGTGGGAAGCGATATAGCTTTTATTAACAGTCTTATGCATGTGCTCATTACAGAAGATCTCTATGATAAAAAATTTACAAATTCATGTTGTGTGGGTTTCGATGAACTGAAGGCAAAGGTAATGGAGTACCCGCCTGAAAGAGGGGCCGAGATTGCAGGTATAAGCGTGGATCTTCTTAAGGAAACCGCAAGAAGGCTTGCCAGTGTAAAACCTGCAATGCTGTGCTACACACTCGGGATCACAGAACATTCCTGTGGGAAAAACAATGTAATGTCTGTGGCCAATCTACAGATGCTTTTGGGAAACATGGGTGTTGAGTGCGGAGGAGTAAATCCCTTGAGGGGGCAGAATAATGTCCAGGGCGCCTGTGACATGGGCGCTCTTCCGAATGTATTTCCGGGATACCAGAAGGTTGTTGATCCTGCATCCAGGGCGAAATTTGAAAAGGCCTGGGGAGTTAAAAAACTGCCGGACAAAAACGGATTAATGATACCACATATGATGGAAGGACTTGTTGACGGGTCGGTAAAGGCCTTTTATATATTCGGTGAAAACCTGGCAAATACCGAACCTGATATCAGGCATGTGGAGCATTGCCTTGAGAGTGCTGAGTTTCTGGTATGCCAGGATATTTTCCCCAATGAGACTACCAGGTTTGCCCATGTTATCTTCCCATCTGCCGCATGGTGCGAGGATGACGGCACATTTACGAACAGCGAAAGGCGTGTCAACAGGGTTCGAAAAATTGTTGAGCCACCAGGACAGGCAAAACCGAACTGGTGGATTATGAAGCAGATCGCAAAGCGTTTCGGACATGACTGGAAATCAGACAGCGCCAAGGAGATATGGGATGATGAGGTGTCTGTACTGGCTCCGTCCCTTTCAGGAATAAAATACTACAGGATAGAAAATGACGGTCTTCAGTGGCCGTGTCCGAATACTGAACACGGTGGAACCTGCTTTTTACATCAGGATGGGCAATTCTCATGCGGGCTCGGTCAATTTATGCCTGTTGATTGGACTCCGCCCAGGGAAGTGCCTGACGCCGAATACCCAATGGTGCTGAGCACCGGGCGCAGATTGTACCATTATCACACCAGGACACAGACAGGAAGGTCAGGCGGCCTGAATGACCTTCTTGGAGAAGAGACTGCGGATATATCACCAATTGACGCGGAATCCATTGGGGTCAACCATAATGAAAAGATTAGGGTCATTTCCAGGAGGGGCAGTGTTGAGGTAAAGGCCAATGTCACCCCGCGTGTACCAAAAGGAATGGTGTGGATGGCATTTCACTTCAGGGAAGGAAACGCAAACTGGCTTACAAACCCGGTATATGACCCCGAGACCCTGACAGCGGAATATAAGGCATGCTCGGTTCGTATAGAGAAGATTTTTAAAAAAAAAGGACGCATCCCTTTTTCGTTTTGACCATGGCTGGAAATAAGGTCGAAGTATAAAGGTGTAATTGAAAAGAGACCTTAATTTCCAGCCTGTTGTTTCAATTCCCTAAGCACTTCATCGATCTGAGATTGTATTATATATCCCTGTCCAAGTAATATCATCCCGAGCTTTCTGTGTTTTCCGGCTGAAATATCTTCTTTTACCTGAATATTCAGCGCCTCGATAACCTGTTCGGGGGTGACATAACCCTTATTGATCGCAACAACTCCAAATCTCATTTCTTTGTCTATAGTCATAATTATTGAAAGTCCTTGCAATGTACTGGCCGGATTATTACTGTTTTATTAATTAGTGCCCATCCAGAAACGGCCCTTTTGAACAATCTCTGCGTCACACTCAGATTGTAATCCTCAAAATACTTCAATGTATTC
>JAFGMQ010000092.1 GCA_016927455.1 Deltaproteobacteria bacterium | reverse complement strand
GCCAGGATAACCTGGTCAATATCAATTATTTCTTTTGTATCATCAAAGGCCGGGCAGAAATTACCGCCTCCATCAAATACCGAAGTGCACCGAATGAGTTCCACTCCGCTCACATTTCCATTGTTACCTATTATTCTCTTCGGGCCCCAGGAAGGCAGAACTTCAACCCCTTCCTCAATTGCCATCTTTACTTCCCACGGATTGGCAGGCATCTCTTCCATGCTTTCAAGACAGGCCATGGCAACCTTACCTGCGCCGACTCTGAGCGCAGTAAGGGCAACATCAACAGCAACATTACCGCCGCCCACAACCAGCACCCTTTCTTTCAGAGAAATCTCTTTTCCTTCACTGATATCTTTCAGGAAATCAATCCCCCACAATACATTTTCAGACCGGGCGCCTTCAATCTCTATCTTCCTGCTGAGCTGTGCTCCGGGGCCAAGGAAAACAGCATCATAACCATCGTTTTTCAACTTATCTATATCAAAATCCCTGCCCAGTTTCATATCTGTCTTGAGATCAATCCCAAGGCCTAAAATCCGGTCAATTTCATTATCGAGCACCTCTTCAGGCAACCTGTAACAGGGAATCCCGTATCTCATCATTCCGCCGGGCTTTGAACTGGCCTCAAAAATTGTTACCTGATGGCCTTTCTTCCTCAAAAAATAGGCCGTACTCAAGCCGGCAGGGCCTGCCCCTATCACTGCAACCTTTTTACCCGTATCTTCGCCCGGTTTCACTGCTTTACTGAATATGTCCCCTGCCCTGTCAGCAGCAAACCGTTTTAATGCACAGATTGAAATGGAATTGTTTACTTCTCCCCTCCTGCAGACCTCTTCACAGGGATGCGTGCATACCCTGCCCAAAACCCCCGGAAAAGGGACTTTTTCCAGAATCAGGGAATATGCCTCATCAGGTTTTCCTTCCGCGATAAGACGCAGGTATCCGGGTATATCTATCCTGGCAGGGCAGGCATCAATGCACGGAGGGCCTTCGGGAATGAACTCCTCCGGAGCCATTTTGCGCAGGGGCCTTATGATATCAAGTATTGCTATGCCGTTAGGGCATGCACTCTCACATCTGCCGCATGTTGTACAGAACCATGGGTGGGGGGTCCGCGCAATTTCATCAATCAACCCTAACTCAATATGCCTGATAATCCGCCTCACATTGTAATCATTAACGCCTGTTACAGGACACGCTGAACTGCAGTATCCACACTGTTCGCATGTCCTGAACATGCTGACGTCGCTGAACATATCACCTGAAGGCATGTTATTGTCCATATTCTATAACCCCTTATTCAAGCTCAAGTGCTTTTACCATATCCCTCATGGTTTTCGCGAACTTCGGCCCATCCGCTGCCGAGCACCACACATTCCAGAGTTTTTCCGGATCATATCCATCCCTGGCCAGCTTCTTTTTAGCCCTCTTCAACCTTGTTTCGGCTGCATAATTGCCTGTTATATAGTGGCAGGTCGGGAACTCGCACCCCGCTACCAGCACACCGGCTGCACCCAGCTTAAATGCATGCTCCACCATCCTGATAGACACACGTGCCGAGCACATTACCCTTATAAGCCTGGCATTCGCGGGATACTGGAGCCTGCTCACCCCTGCCATATCCACACCGCCCAGGGCGCACCAGTGACAGACAAATGCGATAATTTTTTTCGCAGGATTTTCTTCAAGAGCAGCTTCCACCTGGGCAAGGATCTGCTCATCAGAATAATGGACTATCGTGATGCATTCCTTTGGACAATCCGCAGCACAGAGTCCGCATCCCTTGCAAAGGGCCTTTATAACCCTTGGGTTTTTATCTGCATCCAGCTCAATGGCATTATATGGACACCTTTTATAGCAGAGCCCGCAAGCGTTGCAGTCTGCAAGGTTGATATCCGCAACAATGCCTTCGGCCTCAATAAATCCTTTATTCATTGGTATTGAGACCCTCATTGCCGCCCCTATGCCTTCCTCACAGCTTTCCTTGAATGTCTTGGGGGACTTTGCACATCCGCATAGAGAAATGCCGTCAGCAGGAAAATCAAGAGGCCCGAGTTTGACATGCCTCTCCTGAAAAAAACCGTCCGCATTTGAAGAAACCTTCAGATGCCCTTTAATCTGATCTACAGTATCATCTCCCATAAATCCTGTAGTAAGCACAACCAGGTCCGAAGGCATTGTAAAGTCTCTGCCGATCAGGACATCATAAACTCTTACACCCAGTTCCCCATTATCAGACATCACATCAGGATAGCGGTCATCAGGAAACCTTACAAACCTTATGCCTGCCGCCTTGGCCTTTTCAAGCGCTTCCCCTTCCTGCCTGATCATGCTCAGATCCCGGTACAGTATATGAACATTAATATCACTGTTGATTTCCTTTATTGCCAATGCGTTCTTGACGGAAACGGGGCACCCTATACTGCAGCAGCCCCGCGTTTCATTCTTTGAATTCACGCAATTGATCACAACTACATTTTTTATCCCACCGAGGTCATTGTTTTTTAACTTATCCTCGAGCTGGAGCTGCGTTATTACACGGGGATCTTTGCCATACTCAAACTGGCCGGCAGGTTCCATCTCTTTCATGCCGGTTGCCACAATAACTGTCGAAACCTCAAAGGCCGGGCCTGACCCATTGCCATTTCCCTTCAGCGCAACCCTGTAATTTCCTATATAGCCTTTAACGGATTCTATCTCCGCACCGGTGTATACCTTTATGTTGGGATGTGCTTCCACAAGTTCCACCCTTTTCTTAACAATTTCAGAGGCAGGGATTTGTTCCCGGTCATGAGAAATGGTGGATATCCTGTTAAGCAGTCCGCCGAGCACTGGTTCTTTTTCCACTATTATCGCATTAAACCCCTGGTCAGCTATATTCAGGGCGGCATTCATGCCGGCCATCCCTCCTCCGATGATCATGCATTCCCTGCCCACGGGAAGCCTTATCTCTTCGCCCTCTTCAAGAAGGATGGCCTTGGCCACTCCCATCTTTACCAGGTCCTTTGCCTTTTCAGTGGCCACCTCCGGTTCATTCATGTGTACCCAGGAAACCTGTTCCCTGATGCTTACGAATTCAAGCAGGTATGGATTTAATCCGGCACCTTTTACCGTGGCCTTGAAAAGGGGCTCATGGGTCCTTGGGGTGCAGGAAGCAATCACAACCCTGTTAATTTCATGTTCTTTTATTGACTCCTGCATTGCCGACAGTGCATCCACCGAACATGACCACTTGCCTTCATCAGCAAATACGACATTTTTTAGACCCCTGGAATACTCCACCACTTCAGGCACATTCACTACACCCGCGATATTCGAACCGCAGTCACAGACAAAAACACCTACCCTGACATCTTCGGTCATTGAATGTCTCCCAAAATTCACCTTTTCTATCAATGCATTGTTCCTTTTTTATCCAGCAGCCTTCAGGCCTGTTAACATTGACAGTTTCAAGCCGTTAAAATCGCCTTCATACTCGCCGCACATGCCTGAACAACCGATTCTGAAATATCTATCGGACCGGTAGCTCCGCCGCAGAGATAGATACCTTCAACATTGGTCTCAAGAGGGGCAAGCATCGGGGACTTTTCCCTGAAGAATCCAAGTTCGTCAAGCTCAATATTAAGCACCTTTGCGAGCCTTTCATTCCTGTCACTTGCTATCAGGCCGGTTGAAAGCACAAGCATCTCAAATTCCTCTTCCGCCAGATTTCCTGTATCAAGGTCTTCATATCTGATTTTAATATTCCTGGTTTCAGGGTCTTCAAAGGCATCATAAGGTCTGGCCCTTACATACCTGACGCCGTTCTCCACGGCCTTCTGATAGAAACCCCAGAATCCCTTTCCGTATGCCTTGAGATCATTATAAAATATCGTGGTCTCGACAGAAGAATCGTGCTCCTTGGTTATGATAACCTGCTTTGCGGCTATCATGCAGCATACCTTTGAACAATATGGGACCCCTTTTGTCAGACCCCTGCCTGCACATTGAATCCAGCCGATCTTTTTTGCATGCTTCTGATCCGACGGCCTGATAATCTGCCCGGCTGTCGGACCTCCCGCATTCATAAGTCTTTCAAACTGCAGGTTTGTGATTACATTTGCATATTGATTATATCCGTATAACCCGTCAGGCGGTTCTGCTGAGAGGATTCCTGAGGCAACAACTATGCTTTTAACGTCAATGTTAAGGTTCTGGTTGGCCTGCCACAGACGTACAGCGTCTTTGCCTTCCTTCTGGCACGCTTTAACACATAAGGCGATAGGGCATTCCCTGCACTGGCTGCAATCCACAACACACCCGCCGACACAGCTCCCGTTCTCACGCATCCTGCCGTATCTGCATTCAGGGTCCAGGACAGCCTTATTCGGAACGGCCTGTGGAAAAGCCATGTAGATCAGCTTCCTTGTACCGCCTATTTTACCATCCATCTCGTCAGGAATGCTTACAGGACATGCCTCAATACAGGCGCCGCAACCGGTGCATTTCTCTTCATCAATGAACTTGGCTTTTTTAATAAGCCTTACTTCAAAACCGGCAGCAGTCTTTTTCACCTTCCTTACCTCAGTATTGGTGAGGATTTCTATATTGGACTCGTTATCCACTTCATACATTTGAGGGGCTTCTATACAAATGGAACAGTCGTTCGTAGGGAAGGTCTTATCCAGCCTTGCCATCATACCGCCTATACTTGGAGTGTCATCCATAAGATAGACCTTTGTTCCATATCTTGCCGCATTAAGGGCGCAGTTAATCCCGGCAATCCCTCCACCAATAACCAGTATTGAATCACTCATAGACATACCTCGATAATGACGGAATCAGGAAGGTCAATTATCCGCCGAATCAATCACGGCAGGCAGCCAAAACTCCGGACACGCAATTAAATTTCTGTAATGATAATGGCCCTGGATTTGCAGACAGCAACGCATGTTCCACACCCCAGACAATTCTGAGGCCTGGCAGGATAGGCTTTTTGAGACATATCAAAGACGTCTACCGGACAGAATTTATAGCATTCTTCACATCCATCACACTTTTCCGGCTCAACATGAACCAGATATATTTCAAATGTCCTGTATTTCTTTCCCATGAAGCATGCCGCTTATCTGACAACACTAAGGCCCTGTAAATATGACAGACTCGTAAAAATTCTCCTCAACTTGTCATTTCGAATGAAAAGGAAAATCTTAAAAACGTAACATGCTGTAAAATCAAGAATTCCCCGTGTGTTCAAAATGACATATTGGTCAAATTTTACCTTTTATTATAACAGTGATAATTACCTGTTATTGAATTCTTTCCACTTGTAGTCTATTATTTCCGTCAGGACTCCGTTCAGTTTCTTCGGATGCACAAAGGCAAACTCGCAATCACGGAAAGGCCTCGCAATTTCACCTCTTGAATCGGGTATGAAGGGATAATTTTTAGCCTTCAGCTCGTTAACGGCCTCTCTTGTATTGTCGACATTAAAGCTTATAAGCATCACACCTTCACCGTTTTTTTCAATATATTTTGCAACATCCCCGTCCGGAGTGGTTGACTCCATCAACTCGAAGCCAACTTCTCCAACCCAGTATCTTGCCACATTAATCTTTTCAGGTTCGTCAATATAGGCATCATCCGGGCCTGACTTTCCCAGCAGGGGTTCCCAGATCTTCCTGGCAGCACCGAGATTTTTTACAGCAATACATATATGATCTATTTTGTTTACTTTCATCTCCATCTCCCCGGTTCATTTGACGATTGGTGACTGGCGCCTGCCTTTCCCCAGCCGGTCTCGATTTTATCGATACCCTGAATTTCCATGGCCGGCAACCAGTCTCCAAAGGTCAAAGAGTTAGAAGGTTACTTTTTCAAGGGGTACACTTATCGCACGATCAGGGCAGACACACCCGCATTCGTTGCAGTCTTCGCAAATAAATTCCGTAACCACAACTCTGCCGTCCTGCACCCGTATTGCCGAATCCGGGCAGGCCTCAATACACAGAGGCTGAATATCTCCTCCACACATTGTACATTTTTCAGGATCTATCTGAGCAGCCATCTTCAACTCCCATATATTTAGTTTGCTTTATAAAGTTTAAACAAATACATGCCTTCCCCTCTCGGGATGGCCTTAAGCATATCAATCTTCAGATTGATGTTAAAAAAGACGTTGACGTCTTCCAGGATTGTTTGAAAAAGCCTCTCCCTGCTTAGAGCAACCTCTTCCATGGGTACGCCGAACTGTTTTGCAGCACTCGGCCACGGGCATCTGGTGCATTTTATAAAAACCTCGCCGGGATTTTCGCCCTTTTCGGCAAAGGCAATTCCTCCCTCTGTCGTCCAGATCCCTGCAATGGCATTTCCAAGATTCAGGATAAAACCCTCCTCGCCCTTCAACCAGTTCAAACGCGGGAGGAGGTTTTTTCCAATATCCTTGCCCATCATTTCAGAGGCCTTAAGGGCAACATCAAGCGGCTTGACGCCCGGACCGGCAACCTCAATTGCCACATCCCGCCATCTGTAAAAGGTGTTACAGATCTCAGTCTGCGCACCATGGAGAGTCCTCCATAAGTTACTTATCTCTTTTTCAGCATTAACTGGCATTTTTGACCTCCTCCTTAGATCCTAAGACCGATTCGATATCCGTCATGCACCGCACTCGACATATTCCTCGGTACCAGTGCATCTCCGATAACAAAGAATTCAATACCCTCCTCCTGAACAATGCTTTTAAGGCTATCGTTTGCCTCACGTTCAGAAACCACTATGGTATCGCATTTTACCGGCAGTCGGTATCCATCGTACGTTTTGATTATGACTTCACCATCATTGATTTCCTCAATATCACAGTCATTATAGGCCGTAACGCCGTTCTGCTTCATATAAATCATGTATCTCCACTTGAAGGAAGGATTGATATCGAATCCGGCGCTCTTTTCCTTCCCTACGATTGTCACCTTTTTACCCTGTTTTGCCAGATAAAGTGCAACACCTATACCGGGTTTTCTATTACCCCACACAATGACATTCTCACCAACCGTTTCCCTACCGCTCAATACATCAAGGACATTAACAATCCTGCCACTGTCTCCGCCTTTGGCCGTAATCTTTGAATATACAGGCCCGGTGGCGAGAACTACGGTATCGGGAAGGACATCCTGGATCATTTCATCAGTAACCTCGGTTCCGAGATGAAAGTTTACGCCGGCGAGCTCGCACATCTTTTTCTGATATCCCGGACAGGTCATAAGCTCTTCGTCACCGTAAGGTGAACGGGAGGCCTCAAGAACAGTGCCGCCGAGCTCTTCTCTCTTGTCATAGACATGAACCTCATGCCCCCTTTTTGCCGCGACATAGGCGCACTCAAGGCCCGCAGGCCCGGCTCCTACAATCATAACTTCCTTCTTTGCACCTTCATCAACAGGATGGGGATAGTACCTGTCATCGTGTTCATGCGCACAAAGAGGATTTATATAGCAGGTCATGGGTGCATCACGGAACAGCCTTGCGAGACAAAGGTTACATGCCACACAGTGCCTGATCTCGTCCTCTCTTCCTTCCAATACCTTCCTGGGCATATGAGGATCAGCGATCATTGATCGGCACATCTCCCATATATCCAGCTCGCCGTCACCTATCGCTTTATTGGGTTTGTCCGGTGTAAAGAGCCTGTAGGCCATCTGAATGGGTATCTTTACGTTCTCTTTGGCCCTCTTCGCAAGATGGAGCCAGTTGCCCTGGGGAATATCCCTGCTTATAACCGGATAAATGGACTCCTGCCATCCAAGGGTACAGCTGATATAATCGGCTCCTGCCTCCTCGGCAATCTTGTAGGTCATCATCGATTCTTCAGGAGTGTTCCCCTTTACATCATCCAGAAGCTCATCCGAACACAGCCTGATTCCAACGGGTACATCAGGGCCGCAGACCTCTTTTACCCCCTGTATAATTTCAACCATGGCCTGACACCGGCCTCTTATATCTCCCCCGTATTCGTCCGTCCTTCTGTTCGTATAACTGGAAAGGAAGTTGGAGATAAGGTATCCGACAATGCCTGAAATCTCCATGACATCAAATCCGGCTTCGATACCCCTCCTTGCTGCATCAACATGCTGCTTTACCATCTCCTTAACTTCCTGATTTGTCATCTCGAACATGGGCTTGAAGATCCTCAGGCGCTGAGGAACTGTGGATGGCCCATGACCAGAATCAACTTCCACGGCACCGACCCTTCCGCAATCCATAAGCTGAAACCCGGCAACGGCCCTTTCTCCATGTATTGCATCTGCTATTCTTTTAAGGCCCGCAATGTACTTGTCATCCCAGCATGCTGCCTGACCTACGTAACCCTGACCCTGCCGTTTTTCATCCATGTACACTCCCTGCATGAAACAAAGGCCCCCGACAACGCCCTGGGCCCTTGACCTCATGTAGGCCACATCAGCATCAGTAATAAATCCATTATGGTCGTTCAGATTATCCTCGGTGGCTGCATACTTTATCCGATTCGGAACGATAATATTTCCTATCTGAATCGGCTTGAATAAGTTAGGGTATGCCTTTGCCCCCGGGTATGATGAATAATCCCATTCAAATAACACCTTGGCCATCTATAAACCCTCCTTTTCATGGATATGTGAAAAAAACGTGTGCAGCTCCCAAAAAACTGATTTTTAAACCTAAACCGCCCCCTTTTTTCATTGTATTGTTTACTCGAAATTAAATATCGTATTATTTTTCAAGTCGTTATGTGTGACAGGAAAATTATTGATTTGAACATATGCAGACCAATGTATACTGTATACAATTGTCCCTTGTCAAGATTTTTTTAAAGGGTATTTGCATTCATGCAGTATTTTATTAATAATAACGAGTCTCTCCCTAAGGCGCCCAATTGAACAACATTTGCCTTGACAAAAGGTATGTATACAGTATACGTATACTTCTATGATCAAGGAATAACTGGAAAATATCAAAAAAGAGGGCATTCGTTTCATGTGTTTGAGGTGCCCCTTTTAAAAAAATAACAAATCAACTTTCAGGGAGGAAATCATGAAGCAGAAAAAGAACCTGTACATATCATCACACAACCCTTTACTTATTAAGCCCGACCGCCCGCTTCCCAGGCAGGTTGCCATCATCGGAGCAGGAACCATAGGCCCTGACATCGGCTATTATCTTAAAACCGCCCTCCCCGGTATAAAGCTTTTTCTGGTTGATGTTATTGAAAAACCTCTGCAGAGCGCTGAGAAAAGGTTTGCCGGGTATGCACAGAAGGCCCTGGAAAGAAAAAAAATGACCGCTGAACAGTCAAAGGCTATCCTCGACAATATAGTCTATACTACCGACTACAGCCAGATCAGGGACTGTGACCTGATTATTGAGGCTGCTACGGAAAACATCCCCCTTAAAAAGAGAATATTTGACTCGATAGAACAGATAGTTAGTAAAGATGCGATTATTACCTCAAACACAAGCTCAATTCCCGCAGACAGACTGTTCCTGAATATGAAACACCCGGAAAGGACCACAGTTACTCATTTCTTTGCGCCCGCATGGCGCAGCCTCCCGGTTGAGGTAATTAACTGGGACAGGGCAGACAGGGAAGTAATTGATTATCTGTTCTGGTTCTTTGCCAGCACAGGCAAGGCCCCCATCATTACCGACAATGCCATCTGTTTTGAACTGGACCGTATTTTCGATAACTGGTGCAATGAGGCCGCATTTCTGCTTAAGCAGGCTACCGCAGGCCAGATTGACAAAGTTGCCGAAGAATTTGTCTTTGCCGGACCGTTTTTTGTCCTGAATATGGCAAACGGCAACCCCATTATCGTCGAGACAAATACCCTCCAGATGGAGGAAGGGGCTCATTATGAACCCGCATCGATCCTGAACTCGGTTGACAGGTGGGTCACTCCCAAACCCGGAAGCCCTGTGGATGTCCCTGAAGATTTAAAGGCCGTTATAAGGGACAGGATGCTTGGAATCTTTTTTTCACAGTCATTTGATATCATTGACAGGGGGATAGGAACAAGAGAAGACCTTAATTTCGGCTGCCAGATTGCTCTTGGATTCAGGAAAGGTCCTTTCGATGTCATGCGGGATATCGGAGAAGCAGAAGTCAGCAGGATCATGAAAAAATTCGGGTCTGAAAGGCCGGGCTTCCCTCAGCCGAAAGAGCCCCTGCCCTTTTATCAGGATTTCAAGCGTTTTGTCCTGAAGGACTACATGGATGGCGTCAAGGTCATAACCATTCGCCGGCCCCAGGCAATGAACGCCCTCAATGACGAAATTACCGACGAAATCCTTTCCCTGCTGAAGGAAGATATCGATAACCCGGATGTCAGGGGTTTCGTAATAACAGGTTACGGGAACAGCGCATTTTCAGCAGGTGCCGATATCGGCAGATTTCCGGAAATGCTTGGCAATAAAGAGGCCTCGGTTGAATATGCCAGGGCCTGCGCCAGAGTCCAGATCTTCATGGATAAGATGGAGAAACCTGTTGTTGCCGCAATAAACGGCATGGCCCT
>JAFGMQ010000091.1 GCA_016927455.1 Deltaproteobacteria bacterium | reverse complement strand
TCAGCTTTGAGCTTTGACCTTTCAGCTATCTATACTCTGCTGATCTCAATCTTGATACCCATATCAAGCACTGGATTGAGTTTCATTGGTTGCAGGGTTACAGAGTTTTCAATTCATTACCAGTTCACAGTCCTTGCAAGGGTCAGGCACAAGACCTCCCGGCTGCCGGCCTTCACAAGCACCTTCGCACATTCATTCAGGGTATTTCCGGTTGTAGTTACATCATCAACCAGCAGGATTACCCTGTTCCTGACCGTATTGGCATCTTCCACCTGAAATGCGCCCCTGACGTTTCTCCGTCTTTCCTCTCTCTTGAGGCCGGTTTGAGACAGAGTGTATCTGACTCTTTTCAAGGTAAAACAGTCCAGCCTGCTGTTAATATGCCTTGCCACATATCCTGCCAGAAGAAGACTCTGATTAAAGCCCCTTTCCCTTAATCTCTTTGGATGAAGGGGGACAGGCATGGTCAGCAAATCCTCCTGCCCTCCTATCCGTGTCTGGGCAAATGCTGCCAGAAGAGGTCCAAGTGACTTTGCGAGAAAGCTTTTCTGCCCGTATTTGAACTGATGGATAGCGCTCATTATCCCTCCTTCATAAAGATACGGAGAAGCTGAGATCTTATAAAAAGGCCTTTTCCTCAGGCATTCCTCACAGAAATGATCTTCCCCGGATGCAGATTCAAAGGGCCTTCCGCAAACAGGACAAAGGGGAGAGGAGCATGCTCTGAAATCGCCAATGCATTCCCGGCAGAAATGTGGGTGTTCAGCACCGCGTTCTGCTGAGCCTTCCAAAAGAAATTTCCTGCATATGGAACATCTTGGAGGATAAATTATATCAATCAGCCTGCTGAAAAATCCCACGCCGTACGTCTCCATATACCTCAAAATGTCATTATATCATTAATTATCCCTTTTCCTTACCATGGCATCCGGATTCCAGTCAACGAGCAGCCTTACGCGTCTGTTCTGATGCCTTTCCCTGTAAACAAGGTGTCCGTTTTTCACGCCGTATTGAAACAGGTCCCTGGTTATTGCGACATCTTCCCTGCAGTAATCTGTCAGCCTGTCAATCTCTCCATTTTTGAACCACTCAACTGCCATAAGGCCCTCGGCAGTTTTTGCCCTTTCAAGGGTCTCTTTTGCCAGCCCGTCCAGGCTGATCCGGAAGCCGAGGCGCCTGTGAATGTCCTCGAGCATGTCAAATGTGGGAAGCTCTTTCAGGTTATTATTTGTATAGGCGCTCAATACCCTGTAGTCAAATCCCTTGATGTTGAAGCCTATGATCAGATCCGCCTTTTTCAGGCAATCCATAAGCCCTTCAATTTCATCTTCGTAAAACGTCCGGAACCGGTTTTCAGAGCCGTCAAAAATAACTGCTACCGAAACCCTCATCAGATGGGCATTCTGCCATCCGCCGACTTCCTGTGCAATTTTCTGTGTTTCCAGATCCAGATAGATTATACGGGGGCTATGCTGCTCATCAAGTATTTTTCTCTCTTCCATGTATGTTGATGCGGGTTCGGTCTGAGCCTGTTCCCCTGAAATCTCAAAGAACGGAATATCGCCAAGGAGTATGTCGAGTATCAGTAATGCCGCCTGCTTATCAAGAGGTTTGTTGCCTGAGCCGCATTTTGGTGAATGGATGCAGGAAGGACATCCTTCCTCGCACTCACAGCTTCTGACATGATTCCGCGTCTTTTCAAGCAATTCAAGGACTATTTCAAATCCGTGTGATGCAAGGCCCACTCCACCGGGATAGGCGTCATATATGAAAATTGCGCTTTTCCCGACCTGTGGATGGTATGGATAACATATGCCACCCACATCATTCCTGTCGCAAAGTGCGAAAAGCGGGAATATTCCTATGCATGCATGTTCAATGGCATGAATGCCTCCCATGAAGTGCAGGCCCATCTGTTCGATGTGATTTTTTATGACAGGTTCCAGTTCCACCCAGAATCCCACTGTTTCAAAGGTGTGATGGGGCAGATCCAGCGGAAACACCCCCAAAAGTTCCTGCCCGGGCAGGCTCCTTTTTTCATAGCCGGTGATAACTTCTGTAACCTTCAGGCTGCCTTCCCTGACCAGGAACTGGGCCACAGGCCTGCTTCTATGTGTTTGAATAATCTCTGTATCTTTTTCACTCCGGGTACGTGTGAAATATTTAACCCGCGCCCTGTGGACAATGACATCCCGTCTTTCAGTGTCAAGGCGGTCAACCAGGTAGTCATTGGCCCGGTGCAGGTAAATCGCCCCTGCATGGCACTCTTTGAATGCCCTGATCCCGTCGATTGTGCCTATTGCCTGACCTGTCTCCTTTTCAAAAATTGTATAGTTTTCCCCTGCAGAGCGTATATTTACGGAAAGATGGGGGTTTCTTTTCGATGCAAACCACACGGGACTCCCTTCTGCTGTTCGGTGTAATTCGCCCTCCTTTTCTAAATTTAAAAGACGATCTTCCAAATCTTCCGGCCAGTATTTCTTATCCTCGGAAGTAATCGGGATCTCCATTGCAGCACATGGCAGGTGGGCCTCAACTACAAAGGGATTGTCGGGGTCAAGCAGAGCGGCCTCAAATGATCTTTCAAACAGATCTTCGGGATGCTTCATGAAATATTGATCCAGGGCATCAGGTTTCGCTATCAGTACAATCATGGATTCCCTTCCTGCCCTTCCCACACGGCCTCCCCTCTGCCATGTGTTTATTATGGTTCCGGGATAACCCACAAGAAGGCATATATCGAGATAACCGATATCAATGCCCATCTCGAGGGCGCTGGTGGATATAACTCCAAGCAGTTCTCCGCAGGCAAGCCGTCTTTCGATCTGTCTTCTTTCCTCCGGCATGAAGCCTCCGCGATAGGAGCTTATCTTTTTTCCCAGATCGCCTGACAGCCTGGAAACCCACACATGCATCAGTTCCGTAACTTTTCTTGACTGAGTGAATGCAATTGTCCTGAACCCGTTACGGATGCAGTCAGCAAAAAGCCTGGCAGCAGAAAAATTGGGGCTTGTCTCAGGATTCATGAACAGAAAATGCCGACCCGCTCCCGGGGCACCATTTGACTGAACTACCCTCAGCTTTTCTCCTGTCAGGCTCTCGCCAAAGGCCTGAGGATTGCTCACGGTCGCTGAAAAAAGTATAAAGCGCGGATCGCCACCGTACCTGTGGCATAGCCTCTTTAACCTGCGGATGATCTGATTCAGATGGGATCCGAAAATCCCCCGGTATGTATGCACTTCGTCCAGGATAATAAAAGAAAGATTTTTAAGCAGTATTTCCCAGTTTTGATGATGGGCCAGGATACCGCGGTGAAGCATGTCGGGGTTGGTAAAAAGTATTTCAGGGATATCTGCCCTGATCTTCTTTCTCCTGTAGGGACTTGTATCACCGTCATAGATCTCGGCAGATATCTTTTTTCCTCTCATGCCCTTTAACCATACCGAAAGATTCTTTAACTGATCCTGTTCGAGGGCCTTTAGCGGAAAAATATATAACGACCTGGAATTGTTATTCCTGAGGGACTCTTCAATAACCGACAGGTTCCCTATCAGGGACTTGCCGCTGGCGGTAGGCGTGGCTACGAGGACATTCTGCCCCTGTCTCAGATACTCAATTGCCTCAACCTGATGACTGTACAGCCTGCCTGATGCAAGGTTTTCTATTCCCTTCTGAATATCATCATGAAACTTCAAGCGAGGCCCGAAAACCGGTTTGCAGGGCGGAATGCTGTGATGATATACGAATGAATCGCTAAAATCAGGATTACTTTTTATGCTTTGAATATATTCCAGGATTTTCAATTTGTTGACAATTCTCCTGCATCAAGGCTTTTCCTTGCCGCCTCCAGCTTCTGATGGCCCTGCTCCCACTTGAAAAGCAGCAAATCAAGAGTTGCTCTCAATTCCTTGTATTCATTCATTAAAGGGATTCCCGTATCCTTGTTGCGGAAGATGTCGGGGTCTGCCAGCATCCCTTCTATCTCCTTCTGTCTTGTCTCAAACCCGGCAATTTCCTTCTCCAGCTTATCCACTTCCGTTATCAAAGGCTTCAGTGTATCGCTTATTAATTGACGCCTCTCAGCCCTTTCCCTCTTTTTCTCCTTTTTTTTCATCTCCCTTCTGTCAGGGTCATTGCGGGTCTGATCAGGGCCTTTCTTTATTTCGCGGTCCGAATTTAATTGGCCGGGTTTTTCCTTCCCCTCGCTACCCGCCTCAAGCCTCTCAAGATGGTCAAAATACTCAACCAGATTTCCGGGGTATTCAAAAAGTTGTCTGTTTTTTATATCCCAGATCTTTGTGGCAAGCCTGTTTATGAATGACTGATTATGGGAGACAAACACAAGGGTGCCATTATAACCTTCAAGTGCGCTTATCAGGGCCTCGGAAGACGAAATATCCAGATGATTTGTAGGCTCATCCATCAGCATGAGATTGCCCGGTTTGACAAGAAGCCTTGCCAGTGATACGCGCGCCCTTTCTCCGCCGGAAAGTACTGCTATAGTCTTGTCCACATCATCACCGGAAAAAAGGAATGCCCCGCACACACCCCTTACAAAAGAAACCGTCTCGTTGGGAACTACCTGATATACCTCCTGAACAACCGTCTTCTGGGGATGGAGCATTTCAGAGTGATGCTGTGCAAAATAGCTCATGCTTACTTCATGGCCAAGGGTAATCTTTCCCTTATCAGGCCGGCTTTCGCCCGCTATCATCCGGAGCAGTGTGGTTTTGCCGCATCCGTTCGCGCCGATAATGGCAATCCTATCCCCTCTGAGCACTGTAAGGTCAATATTTTCATACAGTGGTATTTCGCCAAATCCCTTTGATAAATCTCTAATGGAAACTACCTCCCGCCCGCTTCGCCCAATATCAGGAAAGGAGAAGCGCGTTACTTTTTCCTTTTTGTGCGTCTTTACCATCTCAAGTTTCTTAATCAGTTTAAGCTTGCTCTGAGCCTGCCTTGCTTTTGTTGCCTTGGCACTGAATCTTTCAATGAACTTTTGAGCCTCCTTTACCTTCTGTTCCTGTTTTCTCGCAGTCGCATTCAGGATATTCTGCTTTTCTTCCCGGGCATTCAGATAAAAATCATAATTCCCGCTGTAAAAAGACATCCCTTCCGGTTCAAGGGAAATGACACGCTGAATCTGCCTGTTAAGAAACTCCCTGTCGTGAGACACAAGCAGTATTGCCCCCTTGAATTCCTTCAGATATGTCTCCAGCCATCGCACAGACGGGATATCAAGGTTATTGGTAGGCTCATCCAGAAGAAGCAGATCAGGATTCTGAAAAAGAAGGCTGGCAAGGGCTGCCCTCATCTTCCATCCGCCGCTGAGTAAAAAAACGGGTCTGGTAAAATCGGATATGTCAAAGCCCAATCCAATGAGTATCTTTTCAGCCTCATGACGCGGAAATTCCAGATTAAGGCGGTCCAGATCATGGTGTATATCGGCAAGTTTTCTGGCCAGCTTCACCTGATCCTCTTTATGGATAATGTTTTTGAGGGCATTTTCAGTATTGGCGAGGTTATGCTCAAGAGATATCCTGCCCGGCACAGAATTGATAATCGACTGGAGCAGAGGGCCTGACAGACTTTCCTGCGCATCCTGATGCAGATAGCCCAGCCTGAAGCCCTTTGCCTTTCTAATTTCTCCGCTGTCCGGAGATAATTCCCCGACAATCATCCTTAAAAGGCTTGTTTTACCTGATCCATTCGGTCCTACAAGCCCTATCCGGTCGCCGGGTTCAATGGCGAATCCGATGTCACTGAAAATATTTCTGCCAATAAACGATAGAGAAATCTTATACGCAGTTATAATACTCATATTGGGATAAAAACCTTAATAGCCTGAGAAATAAAGCCCTGTACTTCAGAGCCTGTTAAACATCTTGCTTTTTGGGGCCGCACCATTTAGAGTTTTAATCTCTACGGGTATAATTCCCCGAAGCTTGCTTCGTCTTGTCATCCCGGACTTGATAAGCCTGCCCCGGACCTCGTTTCGG
>JAFGMQ010000012.1 GCA_016927455.1 Deltaproteobacteria bacterium | reverse complement strand
AATGAGGGAAGCCGGGTATCCCGGGGAAGCGGTCGAGGCCATGTTTAAGAAGATGTTCATGGACGAACTGGATCCATTGAGACAGGAGCCCCGCAATATACTGAACCCGGAGTTCAGGGATGCGGGAATAGGGTTCGGAATTGGGCTGCTTTATACCGGCGGGGAGCCGGGCAGCGTTTATTTGGCGACAATTGATTTCGGATCAGGCGAATAAATGAAAACTCCTGGAAAGCACAGGCGATGACCGTAAAGAAATTCTTGACATTAGGCGTATGATATCTTACTTTACCAGAAAAAGATAAGGAAGGTATTAACCGGACCTCACTGAAATCAGGTGAAGTCGTTATGGATTGGTTGACATACACTTGAAAAAATTATGAAAGGAGGGATGCAAAAAATATTAATATTGAATGGGTTTATTTCTGGGCTTGAACAATTTGTCGTAAAATATTTTACCGGAGGAAAGTAATTATGAAGAAATTTTATGTTTTTTTACTTGCCGCAAGCTTATTCCTGACATTTGGAGTGGCACAGGCACCGGCACAGGAAGTGCCAGTAGCATTGGCGGATATCCCTGCTGTTGCTATTGATGACGGCGGGATCGGCGATGTCCTGATGTTCCCTATTTATGATGTCAGGGCTGTTGACGGCAGGACCGCTCAGTGGCAGAACTTTATGGTTATAGAGAACACCTCTAACCAGTGGACTGCCTTTCACCTGCGTTTTAGATCCTGGAAAAAGAGCATCGAGGTATATGACCATATCATCCTGCTGTCGCCTTTTGATGTATTCTGGGCTGTAATAGACCTTGCACCCGCCCCCGGCTCAACAACGGACGGCCAGACATATACGGCTGGAGAGGTGAGGATATGGAGCCAGGATTATCATACCGTTTATAATTCAGGCCTTACCTACTGGACGCCAGGTGCAGGGCAGACCGAGAAGGATTTCCCGGGATGGCTGACCAAGTTCCAGGCAGATCTTCTTGACGACTGCGGTTTCATATCAAATCTCAGTAACCTGAGCGATTACGATAAATATGAAATGCAGGCAGGGCATGTCGAGGTTATCGGCGTATGGCAGCTTTCAAACCCCAATGCTCCCGACTCAGACACGCACGTCCTGGCAAATGTAGTACTTCCAGGTGTTTATCCGGATAATGCTGTCAATGTCTATGATGTAATGGATGCCCTTTTTTATAAATATACTGCTATTACTCCTACTCCTGCACGCATTGGAGCATGGACAAATGCGGCGGGCGGCGATCCCACTTTAGTACTGATAGACGCAGTCGAGCATGGACCACTTAATGTAGATCGTTGGGGTTTGGACTGCGGAAACGTGCTTGCAGGTGCCTTTTCAATGGGCGATACTTCAAATGCGAGACTGCAGCTTTCCAATTTTGTTGCCGTGCGTGATTTCAGGACAGCCGTTACAGATGAATTGCCTATAATCCACCGTGACGGTTATGTAGGCGGCGCAATCGTATATCCGGTTGATACACTCTTCTGGATACCTTACTGGACTGATTCACATTATATCAATGAAAACTGGGCCACCACAATCGGACCAGGGTTCAGGGACGGAAATGATCTGATCGGAACGGCTCAGATTACCGGAGGATGCGGACTCTGGGCTGTTGATGCCTTCAACAATACCTGGAGCCTTGATGACTTTGAGGCAGCCCTTGCAAACAATGAAATCTGGTACCATTATTTTGACGGCGCCTTTATGGTTCCCGGCCAGGGAGCTTACACAACGGACGTGGTAATTGACTTCTTCACAAAGCATTATCACTTCTTCTTTGCTGACTGGCCGTACTGGAATAGCAGCACACTGTATGGGCCATTCGCGGGTGCACCAGCATATTATAATGCCGTGTACGATTACAGAGGTAATAAAGCAGGTAAGGTAGGCACCGTGGGAACTTACCGCAGTGTTGAAGATGGATCTGGATGTAATTGGGGCATGGACATTCAATACTGGTTCGAATACCAGTATGGTAATGGTATAGTAACCGGGTACCCCTATGTGTGGGATATGGAAGAAAACCTCCCCACCTCCACACCTGAATATACACCCCCTCCAGGATCGCCATGGCATCCGGAACCACCTCCTGTATGCAAGTACATAAAACATGAGGTGAACATAATAAGGGTTGGGGCACCTGCTCCGACGAGCACCGGATATATTACCGATGCAAACGGATTCCTGACAAATCCGCTGCCGTGGATTTTTCCTGCAGATTACACCATGGGTCATTTTGCAATGCGCGATATAGCCCTTGGGAATGGTCAGCGTCAGCTAGGACCTATCTATGATACTGGGGCACCTTATGCCCTGCCGTCCATCGGCGTTGCGATCTTTGATCTCAACTACGACCTTGTAGGAAATCTGTACAGGTCAAGCATGGCTCCATGGCACTACAGGCTTGCCAATGTAAATGGTGATTAAATAGATAAACAACTAACCTCTTAACCTGAGAAGGCGAGTCATTCTGACTCGCCTTCTCAATCCCTTCAATGATCTTTTACTGAAAATCTCCAGCATACCCAGGTTCTAACACAATTCGGCCCTCTTCAGATAGATGCCGGTAATTTAAAAAGAGATGAACATCATGAAATTAGATGGAAAAAGTGATTTTATATCCATACTGCTGTTTCTGCTGCTGTGCGCGGCAGCAGGCTGTGTCTCCGGGTGTGCTTCCATGAAGAATGCGGGCGACACTGAGTCCGCATTAAGAGGACGCGTGGAAAAATTCTGGCAGCACAAAATAAAAGGAGAATTTGTTGAATGCTATTCGTTTGAAGACCCTGATTACCGGGAAAAGGTCGGCATGACAACCTATGTCAAAGGCCTTTCGTCGGGAGGTATTATCTGGTTTGAGGTAATCGTGAAGGATATTTCCATTGAAGGAAAGAGTGCAAGGGCCTTCATGAATATGAGGTATCTCCCGTTTGGGATGTTTGGTTTACCCAAGGAGGGCATAAAACGCGATTTTACTGAATGCTGGAGGCTTGTGAAGGGAGCGTGGTATCATATGACAGAGTGCCCTGAAAAGAAAAAATAATACCGGCGCTGCCTGCGGCGGGGTATCTCATTTTCATCTCCCCCTTTGAAAGATGTCAGGGCACAGTCTTCCAGGGACTGCCTGGCGCATCTGACCTTTTAAGTGTATTATCAAGGTTGCGTTTTGCATTTGCATAGTCAGGATTGATCCTTAGCGCCTCTCTGAAATGCTTGACCGCTTCGTCAAATCTTCCCATAATAGCCAGCGTATTGCCAAGGTTGTTGTGAGCCTTTGCATTGTCGGGGTTTATACTCAAGGCCTTTAAAAGATGGTCAAGGGCCTCGGCAGTCTTTCCCTGCCTGGCCAGGGCGACTCCAAGGTTGTCATGGGCCCCGTCGTGTTCCGGTTCAATCCTGATCGCCTCGGAAAAATGCCAGACTGCCTGCTTCAGCATGTTTGTGGAATAGAATGCAACTCCAAGGTTGACATGTGCGTCAGGATAATGGGGCCTGAGGCGTATGGCTTCGGAATAATGTGCAATGGCCCTGTCAAGCTGACCCTGTTTTTTCAGTGCAGTTCCAAGGGCATTGTGCGCAAGCCAGTTGTCGGCAGTCACATTAAGGGTGCGGGTAAATAGCGTGATGGTATCTGACCAGCGGCGAACCTGCAGCCAGGTGCATATAATAAGTGCTGAAAGCACAATAACTGCAGGCAGGGAAAGCATGATCCGATAATTTTTCCGTTTCTGCAGAAGATCAGGGATAAACCAGGAAATAATAATGAACAGGCCGATGAGGGGTATGTAGGTATAGCGGTCTGCCATGGCCTGCGCCCCGACCTGGATCAGCCCTATGACCGGCAAAAGTGTGCCGAGGTACCACAGCCAACCCACTGCAAGATAAGGGAGTCTGCGCCCCCACCAGAGCAGGGCAAGAGAAAGAGATAGAAGAATCAGGCCGGCCCCTGCAACCTGCCACAGGGGATATGCTCCAGTGTGGGGATAATAAACCGCAAGGTCGGAAGGCCAGATCATATTTAACATGTAGGCCAGGTAAGAAACAAGGGCATTGCATACCCGGCTATTCAGGGTGAGCGCCTCCAGGGACGCTACGGATCCACCTCTATGCTGTGCCAGAAAGGCAATGACAGTGCCTCCCGCCGTGAGCGCGAAAAGGGGAACCTTTTCCCGGACCAGTTGAAAAATTCCTGATTGACTGATACCAGGACCGGGTCTGACGGTCCACCGTCCGAGATCCATGCGGCCGAGGGGCCAGTAGTCCATGAGCAGGAGTACAAAAGGAAGGGTTACGAGCATCTGCTTGGACATGAGACCCAGGGCAAACACAACGAGTACCATGAGATACCGGCAAACGCCCTTTCTCTCCACATAGAGGATATAGGCCCATATAGTTATGATCCAAAAAAAGGCGCTCAGCACATCCTTTCTTTCCGCTACCCATGCAACAGATTCCACATGAAGGGGGTGGAGCGCAAACAGGGCGGCAACAAATGCGCTTCGCCACAGTGCCCCCGTAGCCCTTGCAAAGGCAAGAAAAAGCATGATGGTGCTGCCGATGTGAAAAAGGAGATTTGTCAAGTGGTGCATGCCGGGGTTCAACCCGAAAAGCTGACAGTCCAGCATATGAGAAAGCCATGTCAATGGATGCCAGTTATTGGCGTAAAATGATGAGAATGCCCATATTACCCCTTGTTTTGTAATGCCTTTATTTACATGGGGGTTTTCAATGACATACTCATAATCATCCAGGTGAATAAAATCATTGTCCAGCAACTGCCAGTAAGCGGCAAGGGCTGCCACTGTCAAAAGCAGGCAGATGGAGAGTTTTAAACCATGAGACCTCATAATGACATCAACTCCTGATATATGATAGGAGACCTTTGAAAAACGCCCCCTTTTGCCCGATCTCTGCGTCCCCGATAATCGGAAATTGTCAACAGGCTTAAATTTTATCCTCGAAATACCTGGAGAACTTTAAAAATGTTAGGGAAAAGGCAGCTGCCTGTCAAGGTTATTTCCCGGATACCATGAACAGCTGATCATCTGCTCAACCTCTTAAAGCGTTTTGTATGTAAAATGAAAGCCGAGCCAGTCCATTTTGAAAGGCCTTCTGATGTCGCAAAAGCCGCCCTGCTGGCCTCCGCATTTGCTGTTGTTTATTTCTGGCTTCAGGGGGATATCCTTGTAAACCTTGCTGACGAAGGTTTCCTCTGGTACGGTACAGTGCGAACCGCCCTTGGAGAGGTACCGCTGCGGGACTTCCAGTCTTATGATCCAGGCCGGTATTTCTGGTCGGCTGCCTGGTCTGAGGTATTCGGGAACGGGATCACTGGCCTCAGGAAATCCGTTGCCATATTTCAGATTATCGGGATTACTGCAGGCCTCCTGGCCCTGCGCCGTGCAATAAGGTCATGGTTGATGCTGGCGGTTGCGGGGGTATTGCTGGTTGTCTGGATGGAACCGAATTACAAGATTTTTGATCACTGCCTTGCATTAACAGGTGTATATTTTGCAGTACTCCTGATAGAAAAGCCTTCCTCCGGAAGGCTTTTTGCAGCCGGCGTATTTATCGGGGCGGCGGCGATTTTCGGTCGAAATCACGGCGTGTACGGTTTTGTTTCGTTCCTGTTTATCATTTTGATCATTTGGGGCAGGATTGACAGAACTAACCCTGCAGGGCGAATAATGATCTGGGGGGCAGGGATAGCTGTCGGGTATTCCCCAATGCTGATTATCTCAATCCTGGCTCCCGGCTTTTTCGAAAGTATTGTTAAGAGTATCCTGTTTCACTTTAAGGTCCGGAGCACCAACTTCTTCCTGCCCATACCCTGGCCCTGGAGGGTGGATTTCGGGCAAAAAAGTATCATGGATATTGCGCAGGGGATATCAACAGGTACGCTGTTTTTCATAATTCCGGTTTTTTATGTTTCTGCGGGGGCTTATTTGATTCGCTGCAGCAGGGATGACCTTAAACGCAAGGCCCTGCTGGTCGCATCAGTCTTTACAGGCGCTCTATATATGCACTATGCCTTTTCACGAGCAGACCTTGCTCATCTTGCCCTTGGAATACCGCCTTTTCTGATCGGGGCACTGTCCCTGCCATTTTTATTCAAGGGCAGAATTAAAAAGACAATCGCCGGTATTTTTCTGGGGTGTGTTTTCATAATGTCATTTTATTCAGCAGTAACGGCAAGCCCCTGGTATGTAAAGGCTAATTCACCAGGGGGAGTTTTTGTAAAAGAGGACATCCATGGTGAAAAGCTTTGGGTATACAGGTACATTGCCCGTTCAATAAGGTGTGTAACAGAGATAAACAGGCAAAAGGTGCCTCCAGACGAAGGGTTTCTTCTTATCCCTCACTGGCCGGGGGTTTATCCAATACTGGAAAGACGGTCCCCTGTTTGGGATATATATTTACTGTTCAGGGAAACAGAGAAAAGGCAGAATCAAATGATTCAGGAGTTAAAGGAAAAAAACGTCAACTGGGTAATTTTAGGGGATATTGCGCTTGACGGAAGGGATGATTTTCGTTTTCGAAATACGCATGCCCTTGTCTGGCGTCATCTTATGGATGAGTTTGAAAATATCGAGAGCGACTGTCTTCCGCGCAATTATCAATTGCTGAGGAGAAAATAGTTAATGGCTGCAATGGGCTGCCGCGGTGCATTTGTTTTCCTTCTCCTGGTGCAGTTTTTATATTTTGGAGGGGTATTTATTCGCGGCAAAGTCATATTCCCTCATAACAACGATATTGAGCTCGGGGTTCGCGCCGAAGAAGACGGAAATGTGAGCAACAGAAAGTTTTCCGATCAGAGCAGTGTATATATCCCGGAGATCAACCAGCATTTGAACGGCAACCATGCCGGCTGGATATCAACATGGAATCCGTATGTTCAGCTTGGCCGCCCCACCGGTCAGTTTTCAGGGTTTGGCAGGGCCTGGATCGTATCACATTTACTGTCTTTTTTTACCGGCAATCCTTTTGTGTTTTATACGGTGCTGACGGTCTTAACCGTATGTTTTACCGGGATATTTTTTTTCCTTTTTTTAAGAAGCCTCGGCCTTAACCCGCTTGCATGCGCCACTGCTGCAGCTGGCCTTTCAACAGGAGCCTATGTATCCTACTGGCTGACCTTTGTAATATTTCTTTCAACGATCTGCTGGACAGTTTGTCTGCTCTGGCTTATTGAGGGATTTGTCGCCCATAGATCATATGCCAGGGCACTGGGGATATCCTTTGCAACATACAGCCTGCTGCTGACGGGATACCCCCAATTCATAATATTGAATATATACCTGCTCGCAGGGTTCGCCGTGATACGCCTGTGGGGGTCAGGGAGAAGCCGGCCGGAAAAGGTTTTTGACGGGATTTGGCTGGCCGCATCCGCTGTGTCCGGTCTGGCAATGGCATCGCCCGTACTTTCTGATCTGGCAGTGGCTGCGTTGAATTCAGCGAGACTGAGTGCATCCGATGCATTTTTTGCCGGTATACTGCCCGGGACAGAAAGTGCCATGGATTTTTTTATTTATGCCGGCCAGATCTTTGATGCCTTCTGGGCTGGAAATCCTGTAAGGCCTGATTATCCTTTTGTATTCAACGGAATCAGTTTTACGCCCCTGTATTTCGGCCTTTTGCTGATGTCATTTGCGATCGGACGATGGAGGATTTTACTGGCGTGGCAGCTGTTTATTTTTTTCTGCCTGTTATTAACCGTCTGGCCTGCCGCTTATCTTTTTGCGGTGAGGCATATGGGTTTTCATCTGTCACCAATGCATATCCTCGGCGGGGCTCTAATCCCGGGATTTGTATTGTGCGGATATGCTCTTAATGATATCCTGCAAAACCGTATCAGCAGAAAATATTCGTCATTACTGTTCGCGGCATTGCTGCTTGTAATGTCAGCAGTCTGGTACAGCCAGTATGAAAAATTACACGCAGGGTATATAATTGCAGGCTGCTGTATGCTTTTAGGAATATTCCTTTTTACCATAAAACCCCTGCCTGTGTTTCTTCCGGTTATGGTAGTGTGCTCAGTCATATTATACGGCCACAGCATGATGCTGCTGCGCCCTCTGGAAGTGATCCATACAGGATCTCCCATTGTGGAAAAACTGGAAGCAGAACTGAAGGACGGGTACAGATACGCAAAGGTTGGCAATGTAAACGTACTTCCCCCTAACCAGGAGTCTCTGTTTATGATTAAGAGCATCTTCTCTTACGATTCACTTTCATCAGTGAACTATCAGAAACTGGTCCTGAAATTAAGTGATGCCGGCACGTCAGCATACGGTCGGCATTTTAAGACCATAGATAATGATTCAAAACTGGGGGAAGAGGCTTTGAGTTTTACAGGAGTGAGTTGTGTGCTCTCCCGGGAAACGCTTGATAACAAATTATTCAAAAAGACCGGCATGATTAACGGGATCAGCTTTTATAAAAAAGATCCTCTGCCGGTTTTAGAGGCACAGATAATTGACTACACAATGGGAAAATGTTATCAGGATGTTGTTCTTTGCGGTGTTCTCGATGACTGTGAGCGGTTGAAAATAAATCAAATTGTCTCTTTCGACGATTTAAAACATTTCAGGGTTACAGCCTGTCCTGAGAAAACAGTGCTGTTTTTGAGCCAGCAGTACCATCCTCAATGGAAGGCCCGTGCAAAAAAGAAGGATCTTGAGACAGTAAGAATCAACGGGTTTTACCAGGGGGTTATTCTGCCCCCACAAACAGATGGGGTAATCCTTGAATTCAGGCCGATGGTCCTCTTTTCCTGGATACCGCAATTACTTTATCTGCTTCTGGGGTCAGGGCTTTTGTGTAGGTACCTGATAAAAAGGCAGGGAGATACCGGCAGGGGCAAAAAGATATGATAAAGAGTTTTTTTTACTTCATAAGGCTTGTGTTCCTCCAGAAGGAACTGATTTTATCCCTGGCCAGAAGGGAAGTGGCAATCCATTATATTGGATCTTTGCTGGGTTTCATATGGGCATTCATAAATCCGATGGTCATGATTTTTATTTTCTGGCTTGTATTCAGCATCGGGTTCAAGATTAAACCTGCCAACGGTGTCCCGTTTGTTGTCTGGCTGGCTGCAGGGATGAGCGCCTGGTTTGTCTTTGCCGATATTATAAATGGTTCGGTCGGTTTGATCGTCTCAAATGCCCACCTTATTAAAAAGACGATGTTCTATTCACAGATACTGCCTGTAATTAAAATAATTTCATCTCTTTTTGCGCATTCAGTGTTTATACTCGTTTTTATAGGGTTAATTGTTTTTCAGAAAATGCCTTTCAGCCTTTACTACCTCCAGGTTTTTTACTATCTAATGTGTCTTTGCGTACTGTCACTCGGACTTGGCTGGGCTCTTTCCGCCCTGAATGTATTTGTGAGAGATATCGGCCAGATCGTAGCGGTCCTGCTGCAGATCTGTTTCTGGGGGACCCCTATTTTCTGGGATATCTTAATCATGCCACCGCGGATTCAGAAGATACTGCAACTGAACCCCATGTTCTACATAGTTCAGGGATACCGTGAATCCTTTATATACTTCTGTCCGTTCTGGAGACATCCGTATCAGACAATGTATTTCTGGGCAGTGACTGTTGTTATATTTGTAATTGGCGCGATAATCTTTCAGAAACTTAAACCGCAGTTTGCCGATGTTTTATAGTGATGCAATGACAGTTAAAAAGGTTCGGGGCCGGAGCCCGGTAAATCCATGCCTGTACTTTGTGCTCAGGCCCCGTATATCCGGTTCGTTACAATGAAGCAGGACACGATCATAAGCGTAAGAAATGTAACCAAGACCTACCGGCTTTACAAGAGCCATGCAGACAGGTTAAAAGAAACCTTTCATCCTTTTCGCAGGAAGTATCATGATGATTTCAATGCCCTGAGCAACATATCATTTGACGTTAAAAAGGGCCATAATTTAGCAATCATAGGCCGCAACGGCAGCGGAAAATCAACTCTGCTTCAGATCATATGCGGCATAATGAGGCCTACGTCGGGCAGTGTTGAGTTAACAGGCAAGGTATCCGCGCTGCTTGAACTTGGAGCAGGATTTAATCCTGAATTTACAGGTGAGCAGAATGTTTATGTTAATGCAGCAATCCTCGGCCTGAGCCGGGATCAAACAGATGCCCGTTTTGAGAGAATCGCCGCTTTTGCCGATATAGGCGATTTTATTTATCAGCCCGTAAAGACCTATTCCAGCGGGATGTATGTCAGATTGGCTTTTGCTGTGGCGATAAATGTTGATCCGGATGTCCTGATCGTAGATGAGGCCCTGGCCGTAGGTGATATTTATTTCCAGCACAAGTGTATGCGCAGGATGAAGGAACTAATACAAAATGGCGTTACAATTGTCCTTGTGACTCATGATATGAGTGCTGTCAAATCGCTTTTTAAAGAGGCTGTACTGCTTGACAGGGGTGTAATAATAAAAAAAGGCGAATCAGAAAAGGTTGTGGACGAATATTATTATCAAATGATGCAGGAAGAGCCTGGCCACATTATACCCGGGTTTGGGGACCTTAGAAAAGAAATTGACGGACAATCGATCAATGACAAAAAGACACCGAGAGATATGGTTTTCAGAAAGGATGAGGAATTTCTTAAAAGAACAAAAGATATGCGTTCCGGTACGGGGCAGGTCCGCATTCAGAATATGGAGCTGCTCAATGACAGTGAGCAGCCCATTACCCGGTGCAGTTTTGACGACTGGATCACTGTCAGGGGTCATATGGAATTCTTTACAGATTGTGAGATGGTAAATGTTGGATTTCACATAAGAGACAGGAACGGAATTGAAATTATTGGAACAAATCTGTTTGTGGAAAGATTTTATATCCCCCCAAAAAAGGCCGGAGATCATCTTATTGTTGACTTCCGGTTCAGGAATATCCTCAGGGACGGTAATTATAGCGTCACCATGGCAGTAAGTGAAAGTGATGATCATGGAAGATTCAATACAAGGACATTCGACTGGGTTGATAACGGTGTGGTTTTCAGTACCGTATCAAAGACCTTAAAACATATTCATACAATGGTATATGTGCCTGTTGAAATAAACTATATTTGATGAAACCCTGTTGACCAATGGGAAAATACTCTAAAGATATAAACCTAAGTGAAACCAATTCCGCTCATACCAAGATAGTAAATCTGGCAGGCAGAAACAAGAATGTTGTTGAGTTCGGCTGTGCCGGCGGCCACATGTCAAAGGTACTCAAGGAAGAGAATGGCTGCGAAATAGTGGGGCTGGAGATTGATGAAGAGGATGCCAGGCAGGCTGAAAGATATTGCAGATCCGTTATCGTTGGCGATATTGAAAACCTGGAATGGTGCGAAAAGCTGTCAGGTTCCCGCTTCGATGTTGCAATATTTGCAGATGTAATAGAGCATCTCAAGGCCCCGGAAAGAGTTCTCGCAAGGGTAAAGGATATACTTAAAGACGATGCCTGTATATTAATCTCAGTGCCGAATATTGCAAACATAGCTATCAGGCTGGAACTGTTGCTTGGGAGCTTTGAATATGAAAAACTTGGAATTCTTGACAATACTCATTTGAAGTATTTCACTTTGAAGACCATAACCGGGCTTATAGAAAGTGCAGGACTGTATATTGATTCGATTGATTATCAGGTTCGTGATTTGCCGGCTGATATAATAAGAGAGAGACTGAAGCTGCTTGACCTTCATCCCACAGAAAAAACAATGGACTATCTTTGCGGCCCGGAATCATTGGCATTCATTTATATCCTTAAGGTGCTGCTTAAGAAACCCGAAGGATATTCAAGCCCTGAATTCGAGGAAATTGCAAAGCCGGACAGGATAATGGAAGAGATTTTTCAGGGTCAGGCCAGTCAGATACAGGCAATGGATGGCTATATGGAATCCCTTAAAAAAGGGCTTGAAGAAAAGGAAGCCTGTATCAAAGATCTTGAGAATAGAGTTAATGAGCAGGATGCCGAGTTTATGATGTTGAAGGCCGGCATCTCCGAACTTGAATGCGCAAATAATATCCTGAAGAAAAACATAAACGCTATCCTCGATTCCAGATCGTGGAAAATTATGAGACCCCTGCAGATAATTTCGGAATTATTAGGAAAATTAAGGAAGGGATGATTAAGGCTATGCGCGATGGGGTTAGCATTATAATCCCAACATATAACGGGGGATCGATTTTTTCACAGTGTCTTGAAGAAATTGCCCGTCAGAAATATAATGGGGAAATTCAGTTGATCGTTGTTGATTCAGGATCAATAGACGGGACTGCGGAATTAGCGGAACAGGCAGGCGCCCTTTTGAAAAGGATTGAAAAGAAGACTTTTCATCATGCCGGAACAAGAAATTATGCCCTGTCATTTGCAAGGTTTAATAAGGTTATTTATCTTGTTCAGGATGCTGTTCCATGTTCAGACACATGGCTTTCAGATTTGGAAGAATCCCTGAGCGGGAACAGTGTTGTGGCTGTTTATGCAAAGCAGATTCCTCATGATGATTCGGATGCATATGCCAGGTTTGAGGTGGAAAACCACAGCAGTTACCTTGGGCAGGATGCCTGTTTTCAATATATTGAATCAAAGGAATCATTCCAGGATATGCCCTACGATGAGGCCTACAGGACCGTTCGAATGGACAATATATGTGCGATTTATGAGAAAGAAGCTCTTCTGGATATACCTTTTCCTGAAGTTGATTTTGCTGAAGACATGGCATGGGCCTTTAAAAACCTGCAAAATGGTCGAAGGATAATGTATCAGCCTGAAGTCAGGGTTAAGCATTCACATAATCGTTCGGCGGAATACAGGTTCAACAGGGCAGTAGTGAACTCAATTGCCTGCGCGCGAATCATGAATCGTGTTAAAGACGATCTTTCATCTCTTTTAATAAGGGATTTGATATCCCTGACCAATATAATTCAGGGTTATTCAAAACAAATAATTTCGGAAATACTGGAAAACAGGAAAAGCAGCAGTAAAAAGGAAAACAGGGCAGTACAGATTATTGATGTAATAGTCACGAAATATTCTTTTTCAAACAGGATGAAAAAGATTTTTTTGGAACATTTCCCTGATAATTTACAATCCCGGCCTTCCTCGTTTGTAATGATAGAGCGCCAGTGCAAAGAATATATTCACTACTTTTTTGAATTGATCAGGAAAACCTACGGGGTGACAGCGGAAGAAGAACTGATTGAGATACTGAAACAGGTTATCGCCAATGTTCTGGGAAGGGTATATGGTGAGGTATATGCAGCCCGTATGTTGAAGAATAACCTGACTCCGGAAATTGAGGACTTTATTGACCCCTTCCTGAAGGATGTATGAATTTCAACTGTTCAGGTTAATGAGGATAAAACAGTATTTTCTCACAATCGTATATAACCTGCTCCGGATAACATTTTAATTTTACAGCTGAAATTCCGGGCCAACTGGAAATAAGGGCATTATGAAGATTGTTCAAATAGATACTTACGATATTACGGGAGGAGCGGCCAGGGCTGCATATCGTCTGCATAAGGCCCTGAGGGAGAATGGCCTTGATTGCAGGACGGTGGTTAAGAATAAGGTTTCAGAGGATGATTCGGTACTGCTTGCAACTGTTCGCAAGACAGCAGAACAAAGTGATCAGGAATTTTTTATTAAGGAGGTTGTACAGGGGCACTACATTAATTACCACAGGACACAGTTAAGCAATACAATGTTCTCTGTTCCCTATCCCGGTTATGATGTTTCGGGAATACCTGCTGTAAGACAGGCTGATGTTATTAATCTGCAATGGGTCGCTGATTTTCAGTCACCCAAAACAATAAAGATGCTTCTGGATTCAGGCAAGCCGGTCGTGTGGACCCTTCATGACCAATGGGCATTTACAGGCGGATGTCACTATTCTGCCGGGTGTGAAAATTATCAGGAGGGTTGCCTTAATTGTCCACAGCTAAGTGATGATCCTTATGATTTGCCTGCCGCGATATTAAAGGATAAGCTCGAGTATTTTAATGGAATGGATTTGACTATTGTAACTCCAAGCAGATGGATGGCAAGATGCGCAGGAAAGAGCAGGCTTTTTGCGGATTCTCGTATTGAGGTGATTTCAAATTCCCTGGAGACTGATCTTTTTGTGCCTGTGCCGAAGGCCAGGGCAAAGAAAGAAATAGGTTTTGATATCGATTCAGTCATCATATTATTCGGCGCTGAATATGGAAATGAAAAGAGAAAAGGTTTTAAGGAATTGATGTCTGCTATTAGACACTGCCGCACCAATCCAGGATTTGAAAAAATGGTCAGGACAGATAAAGTTAAAATAGTCTGTTTTGGCTATCCCAATGATGAGCTTGAGAAGATTGGTGTGCCAGTAGTCCCCCTGGGATACCTTAAGTCGGATGTGGAAATCAGCAGGGCTTATGCCGCAGCCGATATCTTTATCCAGCCTTCTCTGGAAGATAATTTGCCAAATACCATGCTCGAATCCATGAGTTGCGGAACGCCGGTAGTCGCTTTTGATGTTGGAGGTATGCCTGATATGGTGGTTGAAAATGAGACAGGGCGACTTGCCCCCCTGGGCGATGTGAGACTTATGGGTGAGGCTATCCTGTCGCTGGTCTTTGATCCTGATAAACGAAAGTACATGAGCGAGATATGCCGCAAAAATATTCTGGAAAAGTATTCTTTAGATGTCCAGGCAAGGAATTACCTGGCGTTGTATGACGATTTGCATAAGAACTACAGGTCAACGTCTCCTGTTCCGCCTGAAAGGCCTGGCATGAAAAATTTCGCAAACGGGAGACCAGAGCAGAGTGACTTATTATTTGTTGAAATGGGATTGGGACGAAATTTCCAGATGATAATTGACCCTGTTTTAAAAAAGGCTTTGAAAGAGCTTCTATCGATTTACAGGGAAAGGCTCGAAAAAAGTGAGAAGGATAGAGAAAAACGAGGAGAAAAGATAAATGATTTGGTAAGGCATTTTAATGAGTCTGAAAAGAACAATAAAAAGCGCCTTGATTTGATTCGTGAGCTAAATAAATCCCTTAAGGAAAAGGACGGTCTGATAGGGGAACTGGATGATTCTCTTAAAAAGAGGGCCGGTCTGATAGAAGAACTGAACGATTCGCTT
>JAFGMQ010000090.1 GCA_016927455.1 Deltaproteobacteria bacterium | reverse complement strand
CAGAAACATGCTTGACTGGATCCCCCCGAAACGAGGTCCGGGGCAGGCTTATCAAGTCCGGGATGACAAGACGAAGCAAGCTTCGGGAAATTATACCCGTAGAGATTAAAAAAATTTAGAAGCCATGGGATGTGAATGGGCGAATGCGGGGCTGTCAGAAGATTTTAACAGATGAGGGGGGTAAAATGAAAAAAATATTTTGTTGGGTATTGGGCATGGCACTTATTTTGGGCCTGCAAAACTATGCTTTTTGCGCAGAAAAGATTAAAATTGGCGTTATCGATGTTCAGGAGATTCAGGAGAAGTCAAAGACATTTGCAAAAATAAAGGATGAATTCAGGCTTAAATTTGAGGCATTGCAGAAAAAACTCGACAAGGAAAGAGATGAATTAATGAAACTTGAGGAAGAATTAAAAAAGCAAAGCATGATGTTAAGCCTTGATGCCAAAGAGGACAGACAGCGGGAATTAGCTAAAAAAAGAAGGCATTTCAAATACCTGTATGATGAATACACACAGGAAATGAAAGAAGAAGAATTAGCTCTGACCAACAAAGTCGGCAAGGAAATAGACCAGATAGTCGATAAGATTGGAGAGAAGGAAGGCTATACTGTTATCCTTGAAAGAAAAGGAATAGGCCTTCTGTATGTTGACAGGGCCATTGATATTACCCAGAAGGTTATTCAGATTTACGACCAGGAGAAACAATAAGGTATTTGAAGGGTGAAAATAAAACTTAAGAAAATCGCCGAGCTGATAGCCGGGACGGTGCATGGAAACGAAGATGTCAATATTTCAGGAGTAAACTCACTTGACACTGCCAAACCCGGGGAGATAAGTTTTTTTGCTGATCGCCGCTTCAAAGAGAGCCTTGGCATTACCAGGGCTTCTGCTTTGATAGTATCGGAAATAAACTCTATTTTCAAGGGGCCCCAGGTTGTTGTTTCCAATCCCGGCCTCGCCTATGCCAGAGTCGCAGGACTTTTTTCTCCTCCAGTTCCGAAGCATGATGGAGTTAGCGGGCTTGCTGTTATTCACGAAAGCTCCAGGACAGGAAAAAATGTATCCATTTATCCCGGGGTATATATAGGGAAAGATTGCAGTGTGGGGGATGATTCTGTTTTATTCCCGGGAGTCTTTATCGGTGACAGGGTCAGGATTGGCAGAAATACAGTGATTTACCCTAATGTTACTGTTTTGCAGGACTGTCTGATAGGAAACAGTGTAATAATTCATTCAGGAACGGTTATTGGAAGCGATGGTTTCGGTTTTGTAAGAGATGGCGCCGAGTCTGTTAAAGTTCCACAGCTCGGTATTGTTCAGATTGATGACAATGTGGAGATTGGAGCAAATAACTGCATTGACAGGGCTGCACTCGGTAAGACCTGGATAAAAAGCGGCGTCAAGACAGATAATCTGGTTCAGATTGCGCATAATGTCGTGATCGGTGAAAATACTATCATAGTGGCACAAGCGGGTATCTCCGGCAGCGTTCATGTGGGCCGTGAGGTCATTATAGGCGGACAGGTCGGTATTTCAGATCATGTGGAAATAGGCGACAGGGTTATGATAGGGTCTCAGTCAGGTGTTGCAAAATCTGTCAGCCCGGGAGATGTCGTTTCAGGATGCCCTGCAATGCCGCATCGTCTCTGGCTTAAAACCTCAGGCCTTATCACGAGAATGCCTCAGTTAAATGAAAGGTTGAGAAATTGCGAAAGATGTATAGAAGAACTTGAAAAGAAATTGGCTTAAGGAGCAAACTCAATAATGAAATTACCCCTATTTTATGAAGATATTATAAAAATACTTCCGCACAGGTACCCATTTTTACTGGTTGACCGCATTACCGAGCTGGAACTTGGAAAAAAAGCTACGGGAATTAAAAATGTGACGGTCAATGAGGCCTTTTTCCAGGGTCATTTTCCGGAGAAACCGATAATGCCCGGAGTTCTTATTGTTGAGGCTATGGCCCAGACAGGGGGAGTTCTTGCAAGGCTTTCTGTTTTTGATGAGAAGGAAGGATTTGGTGACTCAATATATTTCATGTCAATGGACAAGGTTAAATTCCGCAGACCGGTGGTTCCCGGTGATCAACTCATCTTTCGGGTAGAGGCCCTGAGGACAGGATCGAAGGTATGGAAAATGGCTGGCAAGGCCTTTGTTTTGAATGATCTGGCTGCTGAGGCAGAACTCGTTGCCACTATTGGCTGACCGAGGGCAGGATTCAGTTGGGTAAATGACTGATTGTGCAGGTTCAATAAGCGTTCAGCTTTATTATTTTAAAGAGGAAAATAATGGGAATTAATTCTTCAGCGGTAGTAAGCCCGCAAGCCCAGATCGGGCCTGGTGTTAAAATAGGGCCATTCAGCAGCATTGGAGATCATGTTATAATCGGTCGTGATACGGAGATCGGAGCCCATGTGGTTATTGAAGGTCATACCGAAATTGGAGAAAGAAACAAGATATATCCCTTTTGCTCCATTGGCAACCCTCCGCAGGATTTAACCTATAAGGGGGAGGATACACGTATTATTATTGGCAATGACAATATTATAAGGGAATATGTCACAGTAAATCTGGCAACGACCAAACAGGAATGGAAAACGGTCATAGGCAGTCAAAACTACATCATGGCCTATGCCCACATTGCCCATGACTGTTTTGTAGGGAACAGGGTTATAATGTCCAACTGTGCAACACTCGGCGGCCACATAACAGTTGGCGATCACGCTATTCTTGGCGGACTTGTTGCTGTCCATCAATTTGTAAGAATCGGGGCCTATGCCTTTATTGGCGGCAAATCAGGAATTGTTCAGGATGTTCCTCCCTTTATGATTACGGCCGGTTCAAGAGCAAGGCTTTTCGGGATTAACAGAAAAGGATTGTCAAGACAGGGCTTTTCGCAGGAAACAATCGATGGCCTTAAGATGGCCTATAGAATTATCTGGCGCGGGAAAAAAAGACTTGAAGAAGGTATAGAGCAGGTAAAAAAGGAGGTGCCGGATTCTCCTCAACTGAAGATGCTCCTGGATTTTCTTCATGGGTCAAAGAGGGGAATAATGCGGTAATATGGAAAATCTGGGCCTTATAGCCGGTGGCGGGCAGTTTCCATTAATGGTGGCTGAGGCCGCAAGAAAAAAGGGCTTGCGTATTATCGCAGTTGCTCATATTGGCGAAACGGACTTGTCTCTGGCAGACAGGGTTGATGAAATTGTCTGGATAAAATTGGGTCAACTTGGGCACTTGATCAAATCCCTGAAAAAAAACGGGGTCTGCAGGGCTTTAATGGCGGGGTCAATAACCAAGAGGCGAATGTTTGAAAATGTTATGCCCGACCTTGCGGGTGCTGCCGTTATTTCAAGGCTTGCCATATTTCACGATGACAATATTCTGAAGGCAGTTGACAGGGCATTGGCAAAGGAAGGAATAGAAATAATAAGCTCTGTATCTTTTTTATCTGAACTTTTTGCTGAACCCGGATATTTAACAAAGAGGAGGCCGAGTCGAGCCGAAAAGGAAGATATCAGATTCGGCTGGAATATGGCAAAAGAGCTTGGTCGCCTTGATATAGGCCAGTGTTTGGTTGTCAGGAAAAAGACGGTGCTTGCTGTGGAAGCAATAGAAGGCACTGATGAGACTATCAGGAGAGGAGGGGCGCTTGCAAGGGAGAAGGCAGTTGTGGTTAAAGTGTGCAAGCCGAACCAGGATCTCAGATTTGACCTGCCGACCGTTGGATTTGAAACAGTAAAGACAATGTCCAGTGTCAGGGCGTCTGCACTGGCGATAGAGGCCGGAAAAACACTGGTTTTTAACAGGAAGGAGATGGTGGATTATGCTGATAATTCAGGCATAGCCATTATATCCATATGAGAATGCATTATAAAACTTGGCTGATGAAACAAAAAATAAATCAGTATCTGCAGGCAGAACAGGGGATAAGGATTTTAAATAAGCGGAAAACCGGGGTGTAAATAATTGGAGCAAAAGAAGCTTAGAGTCGGAGTAATAGGGGCAGGCCACCTTGGAGAATATCATGTTCAGAAATATATGGCTCTCCCGTCTGTAGAATTTGCAGGCGTGGTGGATACAAATACTGCCCGATCTGATGAGATAGGACGAAAATATAATACGAATGCCTTTGAAAGGCACGAAGACCTGCTTGACATGGTGGATGCAGTCAGTCTTGCAGTGCCCACTGAAAATCATTTCGAGGTTGCAAGAGATATCCTTTCAAAAGGTGTCCATCTGCTTATTGAAAAGCCTATCACATATAATCTTCAAGATGCGGACATGCTTATCCGCATAGCACAGGAAAAAGATCTTGTTCTTCAGGTTGGTCATGTTGAGAGGTTTAATCCGGCAGTAGTGAAAATGCAGTCATTGCTGAGAAATCCAATATTTATTGAATCTCATCGCATGAATCTTTTTACTACAAGAGGAACAGGGGTGGATGTAACCCTTGATCTGATGATCCATGACCTGGACATTATCCTGAATGCTGTTCCGTCTGAAGTTAAAGAGGTTCATGCTGTGGGTCTGTCCGTTGTCACGGATAAGACAGATATTGCCAATGTAAGAATGATCTTTGAAAACGGTACTGTAGCAAACCTGACGGCGAGCAGGGTGTCTAACAGAACTTTGAGAAAGATCAGGATCTTCCAGCCGGATGCATATATTTCAGTTGATTGCTTTAAGAAAGAAGTCAGTGTAACCGGTCTGCTGAATGAAGGTAATAATTCAAACAGCTTTCCTCAAATCACATCAAATAAGATGAAATACCCGGACAGCGATGCCCTGGCTGATGAGATTTCATCATTTGTTGAGGCAGTCGTTGACGGATCCAGACCTGTTGTGAGTGGACAGGATGGTGTAAGGGCACTTAAGGTTGCCCTTAATATCATTGATCAGATTGAAACCGGATGCAGGAGTTTTAAAGCCATTTGCTGAATTGACGTGAGAAACTTTAAATTTGTAGTAATCGTGGCCGGAGAGGCCTCAGCCGATCTGCATGCTTCCAATCTCGTCAGGGCGATGATGCGTTCTGACCCGGGAATTGTTTTCTGGGGTATTGGAGGCAAAAAAATGGAAGACGCTGGAGTTAAGATTATTTTTTCGTCTTCGGATATGGCAGTTGTGGGCCTGACCGAGGGATTCTCCAAGCTTGGAATAATTGCCAGGGCAGCAAAACAGATCAAGACTATCCTGAAAAAATCCCGTCCTGACCTTTTAATCCTTATCGACTATCCCGGCTTTAATCTTCATGTTGCAAAGACGGCAAAGAAATTTAATGTGCCTGTATTGTACTATATTGCGCCTCAGGTATGGGCATGGAGAAGAGGGCGGGTAAAAAAGATTGCCAGGCGTATTGATCATTTGGCTGTAATACTCCCCTTTGAGGTGGATTTCTTTAAGAATAGCGGAATTGCAGTTGATTATGTAGGACATCCTGTTCTTGATTCGGTTTCAAAGGAATACTTCCCGTCTATCCCTGAATCGAACTGCCCTGTTGTTGGAATAATACCCGGAAGCCGCATTGAAGAGATAAGGAATCTGCTGCCTGTTATGATCAGCGCTGCGGAAATTCTGGAGAAAAGATATGGCAGCATCAAATACATCTTACCATTGGCTCCGACAATTGATCAAAAATTCGTCCAGTCTTTTATAGAAGGTTCAAGGATTTCAATAGAGGTATGCGAAAGCAGCATTTACAGTGCCCTCAGCATTTGCGACGCTGCCATGGTGACATCTGGAACGGCAACTCTTGAAACCGCTGTCATGGGTGTCCCAATGGTCATCGTATACAAGATATCTCCTTTTTCCTACTGGCTTGCAAAAAAAGTTATCAAGACCTCTTTTATTGGGCTGGTCAACCTTATTGCAGGCGAAAGGGTTGTGAGTGAATTAATTCAGAATGAAGCGACTCCGGAGAGGCTTGCCGGTGAAATTTTGAATATTCTTGAAAACAAGGAAGCCATGAATGTAATGAAAAACAAAATGAAATATGTTAAACAAAGCCTGGGTAAGGTTGGAGCATCTGAAAAAACTGCTGAAATAGCACTTAAAATGATGAGAAAATAGAAACAGGAAATTATCAGAAAGCTATTATCTTTAAAAGACATTGCATGATCCATGAGGCAGTTTTATGGCAAGAAGCATTTTATTAGTTGATGATGAAGAGAGCATCCTACAGACTTTGGAAGGTATTTTTTCCGATGAAGGTTTTGAAGTCACCAGTGCAATAAGCGGGACTCAGGCCCTTGAAAAGATTGAGGAGGTTATGCCCGACCTTGTCCTCCTTGATATATGGATGCCGGGAATGGATGGAATAGAGACCCTGGTTAAGATAAAGGATGCTTATCCAAACCTTCAGGTGGTTATGATGTCAGGTCATGGCAGTATTGAAACTGCTGTAAAGGCAACAAAGCTTGGCGCATATGATTTCATTGAAAAACCTCTTTCGCTGGAAAAACTTCTTTTGTCAGTAAATAATGCGCTTGATTACAACAGCCTTGAAGAGGAGATCAGTCTTTTTAAAGAAAAGCAGAAATTCAGCATTACCGGGCACGGCAAGGCTGTTACAGAACTAAGGGAGCAGATAAGAATAGTAGCTCCTACAGACGCGTGGGTACTTATTTCAGGTGAAAACGGAACTGGAAAGGAACTCGTTGCCCATACCATACACAGATTGAGCAAACGAAACCATAAGCCAATAGTGGAAGTGAATTGTGCTGCAATCCCGGAAGAACTTATAGAGAGTGAGCTTTTCGGACACGAAAAAGGTGCATTTACAGGTGCTTCCGGCATGAGGAAGGGAAAATTCGATCTTGCCCATGAAGGCACTATTTTTCTGGATGAAATTGGAGATATGAGTTTAAAGGCTCAATCAAAGACCCTGAGAATTCTACAGGAGAAGAAGTTTGAAAGAGTTGGAGGTGTGAAGACGATTAAGGTGGACGTGAGAGTGCTTGCAGCCACAAATAAAGATCTTGAGGCTGAAATAGAAAAAGGGACATTCAGAGAAGATCTTTATTTCAGACTCAATGTTATCCCGATAAGGGTAGCGCCTCTCAGAGAAAGGGTGGAAGATATTCCCGAGTTAGTGGAAGAATTTTTGAGGGAATTTTCCTTAAGCACTAATATTGAAAAAAAAGAGTTTTCTGAGGAGGCAATTAAGGTCCTTCAGAAATATGAATGGCCCGGTAATATCCGCGAGCTTAAAAACCTTACAGAGAGGCTCATGATCATGACCAAGGACAGGGTCCTTCTGGCAAAAGACATCCCTTCGCCCTATAATGCATCCTTTGATGTTGAACATAATCTCATGACTGCCTTTTCATCAGGCAAATTAAGAGAAGCAAAAAATGAATTTGAAAAGGCATTCATAGAAAGTAAATTGAAGGAATGCGACGGAAATATTTCGCAGACAGCAGATGCTATCGGTGTTGAACGAAGCAACCTTCATAAAAAAATCAAGGCCTATGGGATTGATTTCGCAGGACCACCTTAATACTATGCTATATCTTCGACTCAAACCCTGTGATCTGGCCGATTTTCTTCCATATCTCTTCACGTCCCAGGCTTGTTTTTGCTGAAAAAACCAGCGGGGTGTCCACTGAAAGACCTGAAAACTGCTTTCTTATCAAACTCAATCTGTTCCCTGCCTGCTGGCGTGAGAGTTTATCCGCCTTTGTAAGCACAGGGACAGCAATTATGTTGTATTGGTTAAGCCAACTTAAGAGGTCAATATCCCCCTGGCTTACGTCACGCCTGATATCCATTATTACAATTACTGCCATCAGATTCTTACGTTTCTGCAGGTATGTTTCCACCATTGATTTCCAGGACATCTTGATATTTAGAGGAACACGGGCAAAACCGTAACCGGGAAGATCAACCAGATATATGGCATTGCCCAGGGAAAAGAAATTTATTGACTGGGTTCTGCCCGGTCTTGAACTTGTCTTTGCAAGTTTTTTCCGGTTTACAAGTGTGTTGATAAGGGAAGATTTTCCAACATTGGATTTTCCGGCAAATGCTATCTCAGGCCTGTCCGGTGGCGGGTATTGATGTTCAGCAAAGACACTTGTTAAGAATTCAACATCCATGGATCCTCAAATTCCTTTTTCCCGCAGGAAGATTGTGAAATACCGGGGCAGAAATAGTATTAATCGGGCACTTGAGAGACTAATTTCCTGTTTTTTTCCTTATAAACTCTTCAATGCGATTCATGCCTTCTTTTATGTTTTCAAGAGAATTAGCATAAGAAAATCTCAGATAACCTTCTGCATTTTTGCCGAAATCTATCCCGGGCGTAACGCCGACCCCGGCCTTTTCAAGTATTTCAAAGGCCAGTTCATATGAGTTGCCGGAAAGATGCTTTGCATTCACAAGCATATAAAATGCACCTTCAGGTTCAACAGCAAGACCGAACCCCAGTTCTCTAATCTTTTTGATCATGTACCGCCGGCGTTCATCATATATCTTTTTCATTTTTTCGACATCGGCCTGAGCCTTTTTCAGTGCGGCAACGCCCGCCCACTGCGATATTGTGCCTGCCGAAATGAAGAAATTCTGCTGTATTTTCTGGAGAGGGCGTATGAATTCAGGCGGGGCTATAAGATAGCCGAGTCGCCAGCCTGTCATTGCATAGAGCTTTGAAAATCCGTTGAGCACAAATGCATTATCTGTGAATTCCAAAATGGAATGTTCTTTTTTTCCGTAAACGAGCCCATGGTATATTTCATCCGATACAACCGGCAGACCCAGTTCGGCAATCGCGGCCATTCTCTCGGCTGAAAGAAGGTTTCCCGCAGGATTTGAAGGGGAATTTATGAGGATTGCCATAGTCCTTGGGCCAATTTTTTTCCTTATTTCATCGTGCCGGAGCTGAAAGCCGTCCTCTTCATATACATTTACAAAGCCGGGTTTTGCCCCAAGATAATTTACAAAGTTTGGATAGCAGGGATAATGGGGATTGGATATTATTATTTCATCACCGGATTCCAGAAGGGTTGAAAAAATCATGAGCAGGGCAGGGGAAGTGCCGGAAGTAACAATGACCTGCCCGGGATCCACACTTACTCCATATTTCTCTTTATAGTTTTCACATATGGCTTCCCTGAGCTCAATAATGCCAAGGCTGTGTGTGTAATGGGTCTCCCCTCTCTGGATCGCATCCATTCCTGCTTCGCATATACATGATGGCGTAGAAAAATCAGGCTCACCGATTTCGAGGTGAATAATATGCCTGCCTTTTCTTTCAAGTTCATGCGCTTTTTCAAGAACTTCCATTACAATGAATGGAGGAATCTTTCGAGCCCTTTCAGTTATCCTGCTCATTTACCGACCTTAAGACTCATATGCTGCATTTGCCACCTTTTCATATAACCTTGTTCAGGGGATATTCAATTATTCCCTGAGCGCCGGCATTTATTAATTCAGGTATTAAATCCCTTACTGTTTCTGATTCGACAATGACTTCAACAGAAGCCCAGTTGCAGTTATAAAGGGATGCAACGGTGGGGGCGTTCAGGCTTGGCAGAATCCTGATCACCTCCTCTATCCTTTTCTGCGGGATATTCATCTTTAATCCCACCATATTTTCAGCCCTGAGAGCGCCATTGAGAAGCAGAGTTATCTGATCGATTTTACCCTTTTTCCATTTGTCCTGATAAGATGCCGGATTTGCAATCAACTGGGTATTGGTTTCCATAAGTTCAAACAGAATTTTAAGACCATGAGCCTTGATTGTGCTTCCTGTCTCAGTTACTTCAACAATGGCATCCGCAAGCCCCGAAACCACCTTGGCCTCTGTTGCCCCCCATGAAAACTCCACGTTGACATCTATATTTCTTTCTCTGAAAAATCTTTGTGTAAAGTTGACAAGCTCAGTGGAGATTTTTTTTCCTTTCAGGTCTTCAAGCCTTTTAATTCGGGAATCAGAAGGGACCGCAAGGACCCAGCGAGCGGATTTTTGACTCGTCTTTGAATAGATCAGGTCCTGCACCACAACTACATCCGATTCATTCTCCTCAATCCAGTCCTTTCCGGTAAGGCCTGCGTCAAGGGCACCGTTTTCTACATAGCGGGACATTTCCTGTGCCCGGCAGATATTGCATTCGATTGTTTCATCATTAATATCTGGAAAATAACTGCGATCATTAACGTTTATTTTCCACCCGGATTTTTCAAAAAGCGCAATTGTAGCGTTTTGAAGGCTTCCTTTCGGGATGCCGAATTTCAGTTTTTTCATTTTTTATAAACCTTTTCAGGGTCAAATATTTTTTTTTCTTCTATGATAAATGTGCCGTCTCGATTTACTTTTTTATGGAAGCAGGATTCATATCCAAGATGGCATGCTGCTTTGCCCGTCTGCTCCACCTTGAAGATTACAGTGTCATTATCGCAATCAGCAAAGATTTCAATTATCTTCTGGGTATGCCCTGAGGTTCCGCCTTTATGCCAGAGTTCTTTGCGCGATCTGCTCCAGTAATGGGCTTCTCCTGTCTGAATACTCTTTTTCCATGATTCCTCGTTTATATATGCAAGCATTAATACTTTCCCGGATTCATAATCCTGGACAATTGCAGGCAACAATCCGGTTCCCTTCTTAAAATCGAGTTCAATACGGTCCTGGTGATTATTTTCCATCATATAGTCTGCCTTATATTAATTAGAATTCTTCTTTTAAAGCATTATTTAATTATAAATCAAGATAAAATCAAGTTCCGGCTTCAATGTATAGACAGCAATATATTCGTGATTACAAAGTGAGACAGAAATCATGGCACACTAACTGGCAGCAGCCTGGCCTGCCAGTTGCCCGCATGCGGCCATAATATCCCTTCCCTTGCTTTTTCTTATAATGGCAGTAAAATTATTATCTAAAAGTATTTTCTGGAAATTCAGGATCTTTTCCATGGAAGGCTGTGCCATGTCAGAGTCTGAAGACTGATTAAAGGGAATCAGGTTTATTTTTGCCCTCATATCGGACAGAAGGCTGCAAAGGTTTATTGCATCCTTTTCGCGGTCATTAATATCCCTGATAAGTATATATTCGAAAGTTATCATGCGCCTGTTGGGAAGGGGAAATTCCCTGCACGTTTTGATAAGTCTGCTCAAAGGATATTTTCGGTTTACAGGCATCAGATAGCTTCGGGTTTCATCATCTGCAGCGTTCAGAGACACAGCAAGATTTATCCCAATATCCCTTCCAAGCCTTTTCATTTCAGGAATAAGTCCGCAGGTCGAAAGGGTGATTTTACGATGGGATAAGTTCATCCCGTCTGAACTGATCAGATTCCCAACAGCCTTAAGGACATTCCTGTAGTTGGCAAGGGGCTCTCCCATGCCCATTAAGACTATATTTGTAAGCCTTTCAGGCTCTTTTACAGATCTCTTTACCTGTATGACCTGTTCAAGGATTTCCGATGCTGTAAGGTTCCTTTTCAGACCCTGCCTGCCCGTGAGGCAGAACCGGCATCCCATTGCACAGCCTGCCTGGGATGATATGCAGAGTGTTGAATGGTCTTTTTCGTGGATATGCACAGCTTCAATCATATTGCCGTCCCTGAGCCTGAACAGATACTTCTCCGTACCGTCTTGTGATAAAAGGACATTTGTTTTTTCAAGGAAGTCAAAGTCAGCGCTTTCTTTCAGGAGCAGGCGCAAAGGTTTTTTGATGTCAGTCATTTCGTCAAAGGACCTGGCCAGCCTTTTCATAAGCCAATGGCGAATCTGCCTGCCTCGATAGGCTTCAAGGCCCATACCGGAAGCCCATTCCTCAATTTCATCCACACTCATAGCCATTATGTCGGTCTTGATTGTTTCCATGCTGAATGCTTCTTTATCAGGATTTACAGTACCATAACAAGTGATTTTGGATGGAAATTAAAAAAGCCGGATCCAAAAAGTATTTCTCCAAATATTTCGTGATCATTTAATCTGTGCATTGAGGCATAATTAAGCTGAATTTCAATGGCAGAGAAATGAAATGCGAAGAAGAGTAAGGGTTTTTCCCGACCATCAGGATGATTGATCCTTCATTGTTCTCAGCCTGGCCAGATCCCATACATAGTCATATATATGAAGGCCTTTGCTTGAGGCTATGATTTCCCCGTCTTCAACGCCTATGCTTGAAGCCATGTATTCCTTCAGAAGTTGAATAGCCCCCAGATTGGCCGGAAAACCGTTCCATAAATCCCATGAACGAAAATATATTATAAAATGAAGCCTTCCGTCCCTTATGCGTGTATCAATTCCTCTAAGACACGGGGGGTCATTAAGAAAAATCGCCTGCGGATCCCCCACTGTCATATATGCCTGGTTTGTTTCGTATCCATCCTGTGAATACATGCGAATTACTTCAGCGATCTGAGGTTCCAGATACTGGCCGTAGGTATAATCCTCGCCGGGCTGCTTTGCGGAAGTCATGAGGTATGGAAGATATTCATCAAGATAGCCTTCAGCAACAGGGTTGGGAATTCCAAGGGATGGAGGGATATCAGGGAGCAGTGGTCGTACACCCGGGTATTTTATATGTACGGTAATAAAGTCAAATTCAAGTCTCCTCTGACCTTCATAACTGCCTCTTTGAATAACATATCTGCGTCCGGTTTCAAGCAGGCTGTAAACGCACTGAAACCAGGCATCAGGCAAGTCACGCGCTTCAATGAATTCAGGCTTCATAGTTGTCTTCCCCTGAAGAGATTTTGAAATAACAATTTTCTGCAACAAAATGCAGGCTGGCTTGTTCAGCCCATTTGATAAATGTTTAATTTTGCAGGGAAGGGTTTTTTTGTCAATTTAAAAGATAGTAAAACACAGTTCAAAATATATTGACAAATGAAGGATGGACATTTGAATCTATACCGATGTAAAATAAAACTAATGTATCAAAAGGATACAAAATTGTGGAAACCATATTAAAACAATGCAATGGAAAATTGAAATATTAATTATATTGCTGACATATGATATTCTTTAAAAAACCGCAAGGTCAGACTCCATTTTTAAAGAGGGGATAATGAGGGCATTAAAAAGCATTCTAATTATTTTTGTCATTATCGTTCCTTTTTCATTTGCATGTTCGAGCAAAAAGGATTCTTCAGAAATAAGGATAGGAGGGATATTTGCCTTGACCGGCCTTACCCATGAGGTTTCAATTCCATATGCAGATGGTATCAGAAATTGTATTGAACATATTAACGAAAAAGGGGGGATAAACGGACGCACAATACGATTGATAGATGAGGATTACGGATATCTTTTTACACGCGCTGTAAAGGTTTACAGGATGCTTGTTGAAGACGAGGATGTCCATGCTGTCTTTGGCTGGGGCACAGGGGACAGTGAATATCTCATGCCGAAGGTCACAAAAGACAGAATCCCCTTTATGTCTGCCTCATATTCCTCTGAATTGGGCCAGGCCGAAAAAGCCCCGTATAATTTCCTTATCGGAGTGACATACTCTGATCAGATAAGAATAGCCTTGAAATACATCCTTATAAACCGGGAAGAAAAAACACGCAGACCGAGAGTCGCTTTAATATACAGTGATACTGCCTTCGGGAGGTCTCCCATAGCCGATGGGAGAGATTATGCTGCTTCTAACGACATGGATATCGTGGCGGAAGAGATAGTATCTCTTGATGCCTTTGAAGCGGTCGATCAACTGAAGAGGATCAAAGAAAAGGGGGTTGATTACACTATAATACAGCAAACAGTATGGGCAACTTCCGTTATTCTCAAAGACGCCAGAAAGTTGGGGCTAAAGACCAGTTTCATAGGATTGAACTGGTGTGTTGATGAGAAACTTATCGCTCTTGCAGAGGATTCTGCCGAAGGATTTTTAGGTCTTCTTCCTTTTCTGTTTACGGATGAGATGATTCCCGGTATCCGTGAAATCAGTGAATATAATGCCGGGAAGGGTATTGGGATTGAAGGCTCATCACATAGATATATACAGGGCTGGACAACGGCCAGAGTTATGGCTGAGGGAATTAGAAGGGCAGGAGATGATTTATCAGGGCCTGGAATAAAGAAGGGGTTGGAGAATATCAAAGAATTCAGCACAGGAGGCATAACTGCTCCCATTAGTTTCTCATCAACAGATCACAGGGGAACTGACCGGCTGAGGATAGGGATTGTAAGAGACGGGAAGTGGAAGGTTGTTTCAGATTATCTTTCGGCGAAGTAAGGAGAGTTGAATATGAAGATTTCAATCAGGTCTTCAATAGGCACAAAGCTGATCGGAGGATTTCTGATTGTTGTTGCAATGTCTGTTCTTATTGGCGCTGTCTCATATATTCAGTTTTATGAATCAGAGATGCTGGTTTCCGTGGAAGTAATGGAAAAGGCTGAGGCGCGTCACCTGATTGCCCAGATTATTCAAAAGAGCACTAACATATTGAGTTCTGTTAATGAATACCTCCTTGCTGAAAAAGAGAGCAGAAAGGAGGCCCTTCGAAGTATCATCCATGATAATATCCTCACATTGAGGGAATTCCTAAGTCAGTTGAAAAAGCGGGAACCGGGGACTTCTGAAGAAGAGACCATCGTGATGATAAACAGGCTTTTTCTTACCAGGTATATTGACCTGACAATGAAGGTTTTAAAGGATTACGACAGCGGGGAAACCTCAGGTAAAGAGAAAAAGACGGCTATTGATGAATTTCGGGATGTCCATTCCCGTTTTGTAACCGTTCTTCAGAACCTGAATACCATCGAAACGGACACAATGTACCATTCCTGGGAATTGGTTCAGGAAAAGATACGAAGGATAAAGTTTCTTATTTTTGGGCTTAGCGCGGTTGCTCTCATACTGGGTGTGTTTTTAGGGATTTTAAGCACAAGGTTTATTACGAAGCCTGTTTATAGCCTTGTCAATACTCTTGAGAAATTCGGGAGCGGAGATTTTGAAGTCAGATCAGATATTGACAGGAAAGATGAGATAGGTTTTCTGGCAGAGAAATTTAACCTGATGCTTGAACAGATTAAAATGCATGCAAAGGAGTTAAGCGAGATCAATCAGGAACTTATCCAAAGAAATGAAGAGCTTAACCAGAGCAGGAAACAGCTTCAGATGCTGACCGATACAATACCTGATGCCGTATGTATCTGCACCCTTGACGGAAAAATAATAAATGTAAACCAGACATTTATTTCCATGTTTGAATATAACTATCAGGAAGCTCTATCCCTTGGCATTGATCAACTGTGCAGGGGTGATTTCTTTGGGAATGATATCAGAGGGGGATTCGCAAAATCATTTTCCAGGACCAATTCAGGTTATGAATGCATGTGCAGAAAGAAGGACGGAGAGATATTTCCTGCGGGCTTGAGGCTGCGCAGGATGCAAATCGGAGAAGAGAGTTTTGCCCTTTCGATCATTACTGACTTTACTGAACGAAAAAAGGCTAAAGTGGAAAAAAAACGGCTTGAAGATCAGCTTATGCATGCCCAGAAAATGGAGGCAGTAGGCACACTGGCTGGTGGAGTAGCACATGACTTCAATAACGTGCTTCAGGCGATTGGAGGCTATGTCGAGCTGCTGATGATGAGAAAGGACACGGATGATCCGGACTATAATTATCTGAGCCAGGTTGAGCAGTTGAGCCAAAGGGCCGGGGAACTCGTAAAACAGCTGTTGATTTTCAGCCGTAAGGTTGAAAGCAGATTACGGCCTGTTGATATTAATCAGGAAGTTGCAAATGTTCATAAGCTGCTTACAAAAACGATTCCAAAGATGATAAGCATACAACTGGACCTGACTGATGACATAAAGATAATAAATGGGGACACGATCCAGCTTGAGCAGATAATAATGAACCTTGCTGTAAATGCCCGTGACGCGATGCCTGAAGGGGGGACACTCAGCATCAGGACAGAGAATATAACCGTTGACGAAATCTCTTCATACAGCAGTCATCCGGGGGTATTGCCTGGAGAGTATGTTCTGCTCAGCGTGGCAGATAGTGGTCACGGAATTGAGAAAGAGATTCAGAAACACATTTTTGATCCTTTTTTTACCTTAAAACCACCGGGAAAGGGAACAGGTTTAGGCCTTGCCACTGTTTATGGCATTGTTAAGAGTCACGGGGGATACGTAATTTGTAAGAGCGAGCCAGATATGGGAACCTGCTTCAAGGTTTATTTTCCGGCCCTGGATTCAGGCGCCGGGAAACTTGAACCCCTGGAGAAGTCTGACCTGGATGTTAAGGGCGGTTGCGAGACCATCATGCTCGTAGACGATGAAAAGGGAATTCTCAATATCGGGTCTGATATTCTTAAGATGTACGGATACAATATATTGACGGCGGGCAGTGGAGAAATGGCGCTTGAGCTTTTCAAAGAACAGAGGGGTAAGATTGATCTGGTGGTTCTGGACGTCGGCATGCCAGGCATGGGAGGTCTCAAATGCTTTGATGAACTCGTTAAAATTGATCCTGACATCAAGGTTATTATCGCCAGCGGTTACGCCCTGGAAGGAAATCTTAAGAATAAAGTGGAAACAGGCCCGTCTGATTTTATATCAAAGCCTTATCAACTGCCGGAGCTTTTAAAAAAAATCAGAGATGTCCTGGATTTTTAATAAGGTGGTTTTATTTGTGGTGCGTAACTGTTTTTGTCCGCTGTACAAGGGTGAATACCAGCCCCCATGCTATCCCTGCAAGTGCATATAGAGAGAAGAACTCCAGAAATCTGAGTCCCCAGGACAGGAGTGTCCTGTCAATCTGCCAGGGACGGAAAATCACAGACCAGAACGGTGACATTGAAGGCCACTGGAACCAGTAACTCTCAGTTACTCCTGCTGCAAGGCTTGTCAGACATGTAACGGATAAGACTGTCTCCAGCCGGTATTCCGGTTTGGCTTTTATGAAAGATATAAGGAAAATGATCAGGCTCATCGCTGCGAGCCAGCGTTCAAATCGGCAGAGATAGTTCCATGATGGATCCAGCACCCATTTTGGCATGATGGATTCTATGGGCCTTTCAGCTATAACATGAATGCTGTAAAGATGTGAATGGAGTTCATCGGGAGTCCAGCCCTGGATGAAGCCCACAAGATAGTGTTCAACTCCCTGGAGAAGCTGAACAAGGCCGATCCCTGCCAGCAGAATCCATGGCCATGGCAGAACTTCATTGTTGAGCCGTTCCCCCAGAATCATCCTGTAAATAATGAACGGACACCCAAAAAAATTGAATCCCATGAACAGATTAAGCTGTATTTCCTGACGGGTATTTAGATTAAGATCGATGTAGCTTGACCACAGAGATGAAGCAAGCAGCCAGAGGAATGCCCCCAGAAGGGCTGCTGTTTTTCTTCGGTCCTGGTCATTTTTTGCATATTCACTCAGTTTTTCGCCAACTACATCATAACCCAGCCACATGAGCCAGAATGCCAGGAGAAGAAAACCCGTAAGGTTAAGCTCGGCGCTGGTTTCGTAAGCCATTCTGTGGGCAGAAGACCAGTGGCGCTGCAGGAGGAAAATAATATACATGCTCCAGAAAATCCATTCGCGCAGGGCATTTTCTTTTTTCAGGAAGGCAAATATGCAGGATACCAGGGCCAGGCAAGATGCTGCTATAAAAAAAACATTTTTCCCTACCGCCTGAATAAGGAATGGTATCCAGTCGAAATACAGTGCTGCAGCAGGAAAAACAAACAGAGATACCGGCAGCAGCCAGGAAGGCAGCAGGGCCTGAATCCAGTTAAGCAAAACCATTGTAGTCTTTCTTATAAACATAATTATTCCGGCGCCGATAAACCACCATAATGGCCAGGTTGCACTGCCTAAAAGAACGGCAGAGGTGTCTATCTGGTCATATAAAAAATCCCGGTTGCTGAAAAAACAAATTAGGGCGCCAAATATAAGAAATATGACAATAAACGTGCTGAAGCGAAACAGGGACTTAAAGGCAGTAATGGCAGGAGAGATTTTTGAGAGAATCATGCCAAGGGAGAAGGTTGCTGCAACCCACAGCACCCATCTCCAGTTCCGGAAAAAAACAAGGCCTGAAAACCATGTTTTTCCGAGTGTCAGGGTTAGAAAAAAACAAAGGAGGCTTGAAGGCAGAAATAACTGAATAGACTTGGATATAAGGGCATTTTTATTAACAATAAGAGCTGTCCACAGAATACCCCAGAGAATTACAGAAAGATAGGCATTCTGGCATCTCGTCCATGAGGGAATCCATCTTATTACATCCATCCAGAAAAAAAGCACAGGAAGGGTTGCAACCCAATCATACCATGACCAGGAATTTCCTTTCTTCAGGGCAGGCAGATGCCAGATCAGAACCCAGCAGGAAAGGAAGAAAAGGCTCCAGGGGGCGCTCTCAAGGGCTGTTGCTCCGAGAATTGGGAAAAGAAATCCCCAGGCTGCCCATAGTGCACTGATGGAAAACAGGGCAGAACCAAACAGTATCAATATGCTGCTGCCAAGAAGCAGGATGCCTTTAATAAGAGGTGAAAGCAGCTCTGCCTTAGGGATGAAGGCGGCCAGAATAACAGCGGCCATTACAGCAAGTATACATCGCATCCATTTTATTTCTGTTTCCGACAGCTGTCCCTGGGATGCCAGTCCCTTTTCATGATAGGCCCTGTATAAATAGTTTTTGATATAATAAAGAAGGGCAGACTTCCATTTTGATTCGTTTTCATGCCTGGTGAGCTTTTCAATCCATACAGCGCCAAGACGATAGCTTGGAGGTTTCTGCTGAAAACTGGAAGGAAGCAGAGGCAGAAAAAGGGCTTCAACCTTACGGATTATTTTAACAAGCGAAAAGAGATCTTCCATCCTTACACTTAGTCCCGGATTTCAAAAATATTTTTATGAACTATAACTGTCAAGAGCTGATTTTTAAGGAAAAGGCTCATAAAAACCAGGTAAAAAGTACTTGCAATTGATTGTTTTTTCTTGTAAGTGATGATTTAAAATGAAATATGTCACAATGTATATCCCAATACAATGGAATCAGAGATGAAAAAATATTTTTTCTTGTGTTCCATATTTCTTCTAATCCTCATTTCTTTACCCTGCAAGGGTATGGCCTTTAAAGTCTATGAAGGCAAAGTCACGGGAATTCAGGAAAGCCGTGCATTTCGCCATAATATTTATGTTAGGGGTTTTGACGGAAGCGAAATGGTTTTTCTTGTTGGCATCAGGACTAAATATCATCCCGGACGCATGCCTTTGACGGGTGAAAGAGTTAAGGTGGAATATCTTGATAAAAAAGGTTTTCACATTGGATATGTAATCACTGTACTTCCGGATGCTGCACCTTCCTCACAAACCCCTCCGGTTCATAATGCTGATGTTTCCCTGTCTGGCCAGGTTACTGTAGTCAGCAGTCAGGCTAATTTAAGATCTGGCCCTGGAATGCAATATCAGGTTGTTGGTAATGCTAATGAAGGTCAGGTTTTTGTTTTAAAAGGACAAACGGGCTCGTGGTATCAGGTATTGATGTATGATCAGCAGTCTTCAGGGTGGATTTATTCAGAGTTAGTCAGGGTGGATAGAATTTATGTTCCTTCACAGCCACCAGGTGAAATGCCACCCGGGTCCGAAGAGTCTATGTCTTTTTAGTCTATTTCTTTTTCAATAACTGTATGTTTTTTTCCCATGTCTATTGTCTATGGTGATTATTAAAAGGGGGATTCACCTTGAGGATTAAGAGATTTCGATATTTTCTGTTAACATGTCTTTGTATCCTGGTTTTTCTCTCCTCCGAATCAATAAATGCAGGCGAAGTCACCATTGACTGGCTCTGGGTTAATTCGGCAATGAAAACGGGTGGTGTCAGCAGGGGCTATGTAACGGCTGAACCAAATCCAAAGAAAAAAATTTCTGTTGGCATCTTTGAGAGCGTTGCCGGCGGGGTAGGTCCCATGATGAGTTCGGCCGGCTGGATGGCTGCTGTTATGGCAAGTCAGATCCTTGGTATAGATCTCACCAATTATAAGATTTCTTATGATATTTTCGGCCGTGTGGATGGGCCGAGTGCAGGCGGACTAACTACCGTGGCCGTTATGGCTGCTATTCAGGGAGATCGTATCAGGGATGATTTTACCATGACCGGCACCATCAATCCGGATGGAACCATAGGACCTGTCGGAGGCATTCCTCAAAAGATCCAGGGGGCTGTAAGGGCAGGGAAAAAAACTGTCATTATTCCGTACGGCAGCAGATACGGCTATGATCTTGTAACTGAGTCCATGGTAGACCTTATTGATCTCGGCCATTCTTTAGGTGCCAATATTATTCAGGCAAGGGATATTTATGAGGCATATGAGCATTTAACAGGAAAAAGGCTCTTGAAGGTCAGACCAAAAGAAGATATCTTCCCCGATATCCCTAAGCGTGTCTTTGACCGGACCAGAGATGCAGTAAGGGCCTGGCATGTCAGATATAAAGAGACAGAAGCCAAATATAAATTAATCCCCAACAGCTACAAAAGCCAGGACATAGTCCGGAACATGGAGGCAGCAGACGCCCTTTACAAGGGGTCCCTTGATGCACTGCTCCAGGGAAACATAAGTGTTGCCTACGGTCGTGCTGTTCTGTCATTTACCATAGGGTTTTCCGGCTATCTTCAGGCAGATGTAATAAGAACCCTGTTTACCCTGCAGGGTAATCCTAAAGAGGCCGTTAAAAATTACATTGACCTTTACAGGTTTTCACAGGAAAGGGTTAATTCTTTTTATACCAGACTGGACAGTGAAAGAATCAGTACACTGAGTGATATGGTTACCCTGGCTGATACTTATGCCAAGGTTATTCAGGCAAAGGGATGTATCCTGCTGTCCCAGAATTTTGAGAGGAGCATGATTGCAATTGAAAAACTCATGCAGGATGCAGCAGCGTCAACACAGGAAAGTACCCGGCCTGCACTGGGAATAACGGTGACAAAATCCCCCTACGGCCAGGGATTGCTGGTGAACGCAGTTGTCCCGAACAGCCTTGCATTTCGTGCGGGGATATTGGCAGGGGATATAATTTATCGTATTAATGAATATCCCGTAAATTCCGTTAGTGATGTTGGAGAATTACTGCAGCAGACGAGGATCGGTGATACGCTCAGGTTTTTCATGTCAAGGGGAAACGAGCAGATATCAGTTTCTTTTATATACGATTCAGGCGTTTCATCCGATCAGGAATCTTCTTCACCTCAGCAGGCCAGAATACAGCAGGAGCTTCTGGACAGATGGTTTCAGAAGATGTTCCTTACTGTCATGTTTTATAAAATGAGCGAGGTTTCAATTGAACTTGCTCAGGACAGGCTTAATATAGGTCTGGGATTTGGAGAGAAGGGTTTGCCCCGTCCTGAAGCTGTCAAAGGACTTGCAACACTTTTTTCCGTGGCAGCAGATGCCAACATGAGGAATTTCGAAAGTCTTTTTATCGAGCAGGAAGCCGATAAAATGGGGATTTCGCTTGAACTGGCAAGGATGAAACTCATGGAGGAGGATTTATCCTTTGGTTTGACATATGCTTCCTATATGGGTTTTATAAACTTTCCTCCGACTAGTGATGTGGCCCGTCTGGGTGCTGGGATGGAACTTTTCTATGCAACTTCCGGCCTGGTTACAAAATATTATTCACTTATGGCCGAGATAGACAAATTCGGCAATGTCGTAAAGGTGGGCCAGGAGCAGGCATTGATAAATATGCTTGATCTCGCAGTAAAAAACGCACGTCAGAATATTATTCTGGCTAAAGAAAGCGGCAGTATCCCTGTCTGGGCTCAGCTGTATTACGAGGTCGGCAAATATTCACGAGAAGGTAACCTGAACGATAAACTGCAGGCATTAATCTCTTTCTGGAATGCTGCAGCACAGTCAAGGGCCATTTATTTTTTAAGCGGAAGATTATAAAAGCGTGGTATTAACATTTTTTAATATTTTTTATTAGGTAAAACTGCTGGATTAGTGTAAAATCCACCAGCTTTTCATTGAAATATTAGAAATGTTTGGGTAAGTTAGTTGGCAGGATACTGGTTTTTAGAAATGTCAAAAAAAAGGAGGAGGAAAGATGAACAAGGGTGATTTGGTTAATGAGGTTGCAAAAGTGGTAAAAACAAAGAAGGATGCACAGGCTGCAGTTGACGCGGTATTTGCTTCAATCACTAAGGCACTGAAGAAAAAGGAATCTGTCACGCTGGTCGGTTTTGGTACTTTTAAAACCCAGAAAAGGAATGCCAGGAAAGGAAGAAATCCGCAGACAGGACAGGAAATAAAGATCAAGGCCAAAGATGTGCCTAAATTTGTGGCTGGAAAAGCCCTGAAAGATGCTGTTGGTTGATTTCTGATTATCAGGTTTATCAGGATAATAATGCCCTCATTGGAGATTTCTTTCTAATGGGGGTTTTTTCTGCACTTTTACCAGGACTGAAGGCAGGGGCATAATATGATTGTCAATCTTGAAGGCCATATAGAGAGTGTTACCTATGCCGATGAGGAAACCGGCTTTACTATTGCAAAGGTCAGGGTCTCTGGACAAAAGCAGTATGTGACTGTGGTTGGACATCTTCTGCCTCCTTCCCCTGGAGAGATCTTAAAAATGAGGGGTGAATGGATTATTCATCCCAGGTTCGGCAAGCAGTTCAAGATACAGCAATATGAAACATCTGTTCCCGCTTCAATCTATGGCATTCAAAAGTATCTTGGCTCAGGATTAATCAAGGGGATTGGCCCGGTCATGGCCGGGCGGCTGGTAAAGAAATTCGGAAAACATACTCTGGAGGTAATCGAAAATGAGAGTGAAAAACTGGCAGAAGTCGAAGGAATAGGCATCAAGCGAATTGAATTTATTACAAAGGCGTGGAAGGATCAAAAGGATATTCGTAATGTAATGCTCTTTCTGCAGAGCCATGATGTCAGTATAGCCCATGCCGTAAAGATATTCAGGCAATACGGCAACAGATCTCTCGAGCTGCTCAGGAATAACCCCTACCGGCTGGCAACAGATATACATGGAATCGGGTTTGCCACCGCAGACGGCATTGCGGAGAAATTGGGATTCGCAAAAGACTCTGAGCTGAGGGCTGGGGCTGGCATACTTTATGTTCTTAATCAGCTCGCAGACCAGGGGCATGTCTATTATCCTTACTGGTCGCTTTTAGATAGAAGTCACGATATACTTGACATAGATCGCAGTGTTTTAATCAAGGCATTCTCAAATATCGAACTTGAAAAAAGAATTGTAATTGAAGACTTGAACATCGGTATCGATGGATTTCAGGAGAACAATAAGGCCGTATACCTCAAAAGGTTCCATATTTCAGAGGTCACAACAGAGAGACTTATGAAGAAGCTGGCAAATACACCCAAATCCATAACAGGGATTGATTCAGGTGAAGCAATTGAATGGGTGCAAAGGCAGCTTTCCATAACCCTTGCAGAAAATCAGGTTGAGGCAGTCAGATGCGCCCTTGAGAATAAGATAATGGTGATTACCGGAGGACCTGGAACCGGAAAAACAACCATTATCAATGCAATTCTGAAGATTTTCCTGAGACATCGTGCCAGGGTATCTCTTGCAGCGCCAACAGGCAGGGCAGCAAAACGAATGGCTGAAAGCACCAGTCACGAAGCTATGACAATTCATCGAATGCTTGAATACAGTTTCAGATCAGGTGGATTTCGAAGAAATGAAGAGCGGCCCCTGAGTTGTGACCTTATGATTGTAGATGAGACATCAATGATCGACTCAATGCTCATGCATTACCTTCTAAAGGCAATTCCATATTATGCTACACTGATTCTCGTAGGAGATGTCAACCAGCTTCCTTCTGTAGGGCCGGGAAATGTGCTGCATGATATCATTGAATCTCATTATGTGCCGGTTGTTGAGCTGAATGAGATATTCCGGCAGGCGAAGGAAAGCCTTATCATAACGAATGCCCACAGGATAAACAGCGGCATACTCCCGGAACTTAGGTCCACAGAACCGAATGATGATTTTTTCTTTATTGAAAAGGAAGACCCGGAAGATGTGCTTAAGATTATTCTTGAACTTGCGAAAGACCGCATACCGAAACGCTTTGGCCTTGACCCTGTTGATGATATCCAGATTCTCACCCCGATGCACAGGGGGACAGTAGGGGCGGGGAACCTTAATTCTGAACTTCAGAATCTTCTTAATCCACGGGAAGAAAGGCTGTTCAGAGGTAATAGAGAGTTCAGGATCAATGACAAGGTTATGCAGATAATAAACAATTATGATAAAGAGGTCTTTAATGGCGATATCGGGAAAATCAGTGAAATTGACCTTGAGGATCAGACAGTATCCATTTGCTTTGACGGCAGGGATGTAACCTATGATTTCACGGACCTGGATGAAATAGTTCTGGCATATGCAATTTCTGTTCATAAGTCACAGGGAAGCGAATATCCTGCTGTTATTATCCCTGTTCTTACTCAGCATTATATGCTTCTGCAGCGGAATCTTATTTATACAGCGGTGACAAGAGCCAGGAGGCTGGCAGTTATTGTTGGAACCAGAAAAGCCTTCGGGATTGGAGTCAGGAATAATAAAACCCAGAAAAGATACACATACTTAAGGCACAGGCTTGGTTAACCCCTGCAGTTATATCAAAAGGAGGCCGGATAACCTTTTATATATGAAGATACTTTCAACTGCCAGCCAGAGAAACAGGTTGCACAACTCGTGACCCTCTTCAATTATAGAATTCCATTTTATCAGTCAGGGTTGCCTCAAATCAGATTTAGGGTATGATTGCAAAGGTGATTTCTGAAGGGAAATATGATATTATACTGATAATAATAACTCAGGTATTTTTTGTCAGGGCATATTGAAGAACCATAAAAAAGAAGGTGGTATATTATTCATGACTGAAAAGAAATTATTATTTGAACAGGGGCCCATAAGACCCCCTAATGAAGCACGAAGCCTTTTGTTGAGGGTGACACGTAACTGTCCATGGAATCAGTGCCTTTTCTGTCCTGTATATAAAAAAGAAAAGTTCTCATTGAGAAGCACCGGGGAAGTGAAGGATGACATAAGGACTGCCAGAGAGGCAGCTGACGACATAAAGGCGCTTTCCTGGAGGCTGGGCTACAGCGGGTCAGTCAATAACGAGGTAGTCAGATATATCTTTGAAGATCCCGGCTATAGCGAAGCCTACCGAAGCATTGCTGCATGGCTGTATTACGGTACCGGAGCCTGTTTTCTGCAGGATGCTGACAATCTCATACTCAGGACGCCTGATCTGGTTGAAATTCTTGAGTTCCTGAGAAAAACCTTTCCTGAGATTACCAGGGTAACAACTTATTCAAGATCACGAACCATAGTTCGGAAGTCACTGGAGTCGCTGATCAGAATCCGAAACGCAGGGTTGGACAGAGTCCATGTGGGTATGGAGAGCGGGTATAATCCGGTTCTCAAATTCATAAGAAAAGGGGTTACTGCTGAGCAGCATATTGAGGCAGGAAAAAGAATAATTGAAGCCGGACTTGAACTGTCGGAATATGTAATGCCAGGTTTGGGCGGGCAGTCGATGTGGAAGGAGCATGCGGTTGAAACGGCAAAGGTCCTGAATCAGATAAACCCGCATTTTATAAGGATCAGAAGCCTTAGAATACCTGAGCGTGCCCCTCTTTTCAGGAATTTGAAGGACGGAAGTTTCAGCATGCAGACCGATGACATGCTTGTTGAAGAAATCAGGTTGTTTATTGAGACCCTGGATGGAATTTCAAGCACTGTAACGAGTGATCATATAATGAATCTTCTTGAAGAAGTGTCAGGGAAATTTCCCGAAGACAGAGATAAAATGCTCGGTGTTATTAAAAAATACCAGGGGCTTTCTGAATCGGAACGCCTTATCTACAGGGTCGGACGCAGAGGCGGCCTTTATTCTTCAACCGATGATTTAACCCGTGATCCAGCTGCTTTTGGAAAAATAGAGGCGCTTGTTCAGGAAGTATCAGAAAAGGATGGAGTTGATGGTGTCGAGAGGCTGATAGCCCAGATGGTGGACAGGTATATTTAAGGAGCAAAATGAGTTATTACCCTATTTTTATTGAGCTTGAAGGTAAAAAGATCCTCGTAATTGGAGGAGGCAGGGTCGCACAGAGAAAAATCGAGACATTTCTTGAATTCGGCGCTTTAATTGATGTAATAAGCAGAAAATTGACAAAAAAACTAAAAACCCTGGTTGAATCGGGCAGGATCCGCCACATTGGAATCGAGTATAATGAAATATATTTAAAGGACGCTTTTATAATAATAATAGCAACTGACGACAAAAAGCTGAACCATGAAATCAGCAGAAGTGCAAGGAAATCCGGAGTGCTGACAAATACAGTTGACCAGCCTTCCGACTGCGATTTCATAGTACCTTCAATTGTCAGAAAGGGAGAACTTTTAATTGCAGTTTCAACGTCGGGAAAAAGTCCGGCACTTGCAAAAAAAATCAGAAAAGAGCTGTCTTGTCAGTTTGGCAGGGAATACGATTCTCTGCTGTCAATAATGGGTGATATCCGAAAGGAAGTTCTAAAAAAAGGGCTGTCGCAGGATGAAAATAAGCGGGTTTTCGATAAGATTATCAATTCGGAAATTCTTGATGCCCTGGCCCGGAATGATCATCTGCAAATTGAAGAAATACTGACGAACGCACTCCCCAGTGAGCTTTCTTTAGATCAATGCCTGAAGCACAGGGTCGGAGTTAGGCGTTTAAAACCCTTGAAGCATAAATGATCGAGTAATCTATTATGCTTTTTATGCAGAGCCGGAAATATAGTTATAAAAAAAGAGAGTCTGTATGCAATCGGGCCGTTGCCCCTGGATATGAGGATTTCGAATGGGAAGTACCTGGTTTTATATTTCTGTTTTTCTTGAACTGCTTGCGACAGTAGGGCTGGTTCTGTTTGCATTCAAACAGAAAAAGACTCTGTTCTGGTGGTCATACTGGATTCTTTCTGCAGGATTTGTCTGCCATACAGTTTTCTGGGTTTACAGGTATTATCTGTCTTCCGGCGCAGCACCTGTTATTCATTTCAAGGAGGCGCTTTCCTTTTTCTCATGGAGCATAATAGGTGTTTACCTGGTTTTTCAGCTTAAATTCAGACTGAAGGTATTAGGTTCTTTTGTAGCGCCGCTTGCATTATTCCTGATGATCCTTTCCTCAACCATGCCCTGGATAGAAGTTCCTGTAAAACCTGTATTCAGGAGCCTTTGGCTTACAATTCATATCGCAGTCATTTTTGCAGGTAATGGCATGCTTGCAATAGGATTCATGGCAGCCGTAATGTACCTGATCCAGGAATATCATATTAAACACAAAAGAATGGGGGCATTTTTTAACAGGCTGCCGTCTCTTGCAACCCTTGATACAGTTAATTATTACTCTGTTTCATATGGTTTTGCTTTTATTACCCTTGGGATGGTGGCAGGTTCCGTCTATGCTCAGCAGGTCCTTGGCGCTTACTGGCAGTGGGATCCGAAAGAAGTCTGGTCTCTTATCACCTGGCTTTTTTATGCAGCTCTTATTCATCAGAGACTTGCCGCCGGCTGGCAGGGAAGAAAGGCTGCGGTGCTGAGTATAATATGCTTCTTGATTTTAATTTTTACATTTGCAGGGGTAAGCCATCTACTGGGAGGTTATCACAGTTTCAGGAGTCTTGGATTGCAGGAAGCACTATGATTAAGATTATAAATATAGGCATGAACCATGAGACAGCGCCTGTTGAATTGAGGGAATGCCTCGCAGCAGAGGCGGAAGGCGTTGCTGTGGCCCTTGATGCCATAAGGCATATTGACTGCATAAGGGAAGGCCTTTTTATTTCCACCTGCAACAGAGTGGAGGCACTGGTTACAGCAGAAGACGCTTCAGAGGCAAGAAAATCCATAATTTCTTTAATGTCAAGGATGGGTAATATTCCGGAATCTGAATTTTCACCAAATCTCTATACACATGAGGATATGGATGCTGTTTTGCATGTATTCAGGGTTGCTTCCAGCCTTGATTCACTGGTTACAGGAGAACCACAGATTCTCGGGCAGATAAAGGAGGCATATTCGCAGGCAACTAAAGAGAAGACGGCCGGAGTTATCCTTAACAGGCTGATGCACCGCGCATTTCATGTGGCAAAAAGAGTAAGGACCGAAACTCTAATCTGCGAATCAGCCGTATCAATAAGCTATGCTGCTGTTGAACTGGCAAAAAAAATCTTCCATGAAATTAAGGGTAAAAAGGTGCTTCTTATCGGGGCTGGAGAAATGGCGGAGCTTGCGGCAAAGAATCTCAGGGCGCAGGGTGCGGGATCAATATCCGTGGCAAACCGAACTTTCGATCGGGCTGTCAGGGTTGCAGAAATAATCGATGCCAGGCCTGTTTCCTTTGAGGAAATTGACCTTCAGCTGCAGGAGGTTGACATTGTAATTGCTTCAACTGCATCAAAAGAATATATAATCACCTGTGATCAGGCAAAAAAATCTATCAGGAAAAGGCGAAACAGGCCTTTGTTTTTTATTGATATCGCAGTGCCAAGGAATATCGAGCCACAGATTAACAGTCTTTCCAACGTATATGTCTATGATATAGATGACCTGAAAGGTGTTATAAAAATGAATATGGCCCACCGGCAGCAGGAAGCCGTAAAGGCAGAGCGGATTGTAATGGAAGAATGCATTAAATTTGAAAAATGGATAAAAACACTGGCGGCCGTGCCGACGATTATTTCCCTGAAAAAAAAGAGCGAGTCCATAATCCGGGCTGAACTCAAAAAGAGTGATGGCGTATTGCTCAAGATGACGCCGGAGCAGAAGGAGGCAGTTCAAACACTGACAAAGTCTGTTGCAGAAAAGATACTTAATGACCCCATACTTTTTTTGAAGGGCAGGTCAGACAGGCCGTCCCTGGACATGTATATCGATGTTACAAGGAGGCTCTTCAACCTGGACCGGGAAAACTGAGGTTCAGGGTTCAAAAACAAATATTCTTTAGTAAACTGGAGGAGGTTAAATCATGAGCCTGAACAGCATGATTATTGAAATGAAGAAAAATCCTGATTATTTCAGGATGGGTATGATTGCAAGCCACCTGGGTGTAGTCAGGGGGTTTTCTCTGAACGGAGGAACCGTTACGGAGATAGAGGTTTTGTTTGACGAAAAATCTGTTGATAATATAATTAATGAAATAAAGGCTATGGAAGGCATAGTTGATGTAAAGATTGAGACTTATGGCGGGCGTCTCAAGGTTGGAGATGAAGTAATGGCTGTTGTCGTAGGTGGAGATACCCGGGAACATGTATTTCCAGCGCTTGAAGATGCCGTTAACCGCATAAAGAAAGAGGCTTCAAAAAAGAAGGAGTTTTTTAAATAATCAGAGAGGATGGTAAGAAAATGGGGATTATAGATATTACTGAAAAACCTGTCATAAAAAGGTCAGCGGAAGCATCGGGAATAATAGTGCTTTCAACTGATACACTCAATAAAATCAGAAGCGGAATGATAAAGAAAGGAGATCCTTTACTGGTAGGGGAAATATCAGGTATCAATGCAGCAAAACAGACTCACCTTCTTATTCCGCATTGCCACCAGATAGCGCTTGACGCTGTAACGGTTACGTTTGAAGTATCTGAGACCCATATAGAGGCAAGATGCCTGGTAAAGGCTCAGGCAAGAACCGGCGTTGAAATGGAAGCGCTTGTAGGTGTTTCTATTGCCCTTAATACTGTCTGGGATATGGTAAAATACCTTGAAAAAGACGGGGAAGGCCAGTATCCATCGACAGCTATTAAAGATATTAAGGTCAGATGGAAAAAAAAGGAGAATTAAGCCGGGAGAAATGATAGGCAAAGGAGGTAATTTTATGGCAATAAAAATCACCAGCCCTTTCTTTGACCAGGGGGGTATGATTCCTGCGGAATATACCTGTGACGGAAAGGATATTTCTCCGGCCCTTGAGTGGATCGGTATCCCGGAAAATTCAAAAAGCCTTGCATTGATCTGCGATGATCCTGATGCACCGGCAGGAGACTGGGTACACTGGGTTATTTTTAACATACCCGCAACTGCGACAGGGCTTCCAGAACATATGCCGCCCAATAAGGTATTTGAAAATGGAGCAAGGCATGGTCTGAATGATTTCAGGAAATTGGGCTACGGCGGGCCGTGTCCTCCCGGCGGGACTCACAGGTATTTCTTTAAAATATTTGCACTGGATATTGAGATTGATCTTCCTCCGGGATCTACAAAAAATGATCTGGTAACGGCCATGAAAGGCCATATCGTTTCTAAGGGAGAGCTGACCGGCAGGTACAAAAGGAAGAATGTTTAGGGAATACTCGGAATACATCATCTATCTCAGGTATTAAGAATGAAAAAAATTGAAATTATCCTTATGGTTATATTGTTTGTGTGTTCATTCACGCAGGTGAGTTCAGCTGAAAAGGCATATGTAAGTGATTCAATCAAGATTACCCTTCGGAGCGGTCCGAGCATACAGAATAAAATCATTACATTCCTGAGTTCAGGGCAGGCGGTGGAGGTGCTTGAGGCCCAGGATGACTGGAGCCGTGTCCAGATACTCGAATCTGATCTGAAAGACAGGGAAGGCTGGGTAATGAATCGCTACCTTATTACCCGGCTTCCCTGGGAAAAGGAAGCCCTTTCTTTAAGGAACGAGAATGAAAAGCTAAAAGAAAAACTCGACCGCATTGAAAAGGAATGGAAGGAGCTTAAAAATTATCCTGGTGACTACCAGAAACTGCGGAAACAGCATGAAGAACTGATTAAGGAATCTGCTGATTACATAAATGTAAAGGCAGCCTATGATGACGCCGTCACAAAGCTTGAATCTGCGAGGGCGGAACTTCAGGAATTGAAAACCCGCTATGAAAGCCTGAATTTGTCGCAAAGACATAAATGGTTTGCTGCGGGCGCACTTGTTCTTTTGGCCGGTCTGCTTATTGGCCTGGTAACCGGAAGACAGCAGAAAAAAAGGAAGACACTTTATTGACAGAATATTATATTAATATATCTAAAGTGTTACAACAAATAACTAATGTTAACTAATAAAGAGTGTCATGCTATTGTTTCAAATTATGCTCTGGCATGATGAAAGATATTTTTGTCTGTCAGGCGACACCCGGAAGGAGGTAATATGGATAAGCCGGTTGATAACTATTGGAAGAAGCGTATTGATAACCTGAAAACAGCCCTTGAAGCAAATAATTTTGAAGTATTTACAGCTGAAGATGCTGAAGATGCAAAAAGGGTTGCTGAAGATATCATAATCCCTGAGACAGGGGCGAAAAGCGTGTCATGGGGCGGATCAATGACATTTATGGCTACCGGACTGTATGAATCCATAAAGGGAAACTCAGGATTTGAAGTCATTGATGTGTTTGATAAAAGCGTTTCAACTGAAAAGAAATCTGAGATGCGGCGTAAGGCCCTGCTTGCTGATCTTTTCATTACCGGGACGAATGCGGTAGTTGACACAGGCGTTCTCGTCAATCTTGACATGATAGGGAACAGGGTTGCGGCTATTACATTCGGCCCTAAAAATGTATTGATCCTTGCAGGTCGAAATAAAATCGTTTCCGATCTGGATGAGGCAATGTTCAGAATAAAGAATTATGCGGCACCGGCAAATGCAATGCGGCTTGATAAAAAAACACCCTGCATTAAGACCTCTTTCTGTGAAGAGTGCAGCAGTCCGGACCGGATATGTAATTACTGGACAATTACGGAAAAATCCTATCCCAGGGGCAGGATAAAGATAGTCTTGATTAACCAGGATCTGGGTCTATGAATCTGATACTGTTCTGACATGAAGAAAATTTTCGGGACAACCCTGGGGCTAAAGTCAAATCAGATTCGCAGGCTTGAAAATCTGTACCGTCGCCGCATACCTACGGAATTTCTTGTCACACCTGAACTGTCACGTGAGATATGCTCCATCTCGCATGAAATTCGTCGTCAAATAGGTCTTCTTGTAAACCGTTTAGGAAGAATAGCATATGTAATCATTGGCAAACAACAGGGTATTATTATTCCGGATACAAGTGAATACAGAACGGCTCCAGGCAGGCTGAAAGGCTTAAGGTGCATACATACCCATCTTAAAAGTGAACCGTTAGACAGGGATGACATTACAGACCTGGCCCTTTTACGACTTGATCTGATGGCAGCAGTAACAATAAATGAAGAAGGCCTGCCTGATCAGATATATATGGGGCATATTATGCCAGGGGTTTCAGATGAAAATTCCTGTCGGATATTGCCTGCCATAAATAACCACCAATTGGAAATAGGATGTCTTGACCTGATTCAGGCGCTTGAAGAAGAGCTTTCACAATCAAGGGCTCTGTATGACGCGGATTCAGGGAGGGAAAGGGCCCTGCTTGTAAGCGTTACAACAGCATCCAGAAAGAGGGCTGAAGACTCCCTGGCAGAATTAAAAGAGCTTGCTGAATCAGGCGGCATTGATGTTGTGGAAACTATTCTGCAGCAGCGCGTAAAGGCTGATTCCAGATTTCTTATGGGACTTGGAAAACTTCAGGAGCTTGCAATTCTTGCACTCCAGAAGGGATCCACAATTATTATCTTCGATCAGGAACTGAATCCGTCACAGGTGCGTTCCATAACAGATCAAATAGACCTTAAGGTTATTGACAGAACTCAGCTTATACTCGACATATTTGCACAGCGGGCACAGACAAGGGAAGGAAAACTTCAGGTTGAACTTGCCCAGCTAAAATACCTTCTTCCCCGCTTAATAACCAAGAATACTGCAATGT
>JAFGMQ010000089.1 GCA_016927455.1 Deltaproteobacteria bacterium | reverse complement strand
GCTGTTTCACAGGTGTGCCGCCGGCTGTCAGCACGTATTGAAAAAGACAAAAGACTGAAGAAAGGTCTGGCAGGAATTATAAAAAGGCTAAGGCTGTGAGAAAATTAATTTGTAATTCTTATCAGACGCTATCTGGACAGGAAGCATTAAGGAAAACAGGGGGGTGCACAAATCCTGGTCGGACCGAGGCAGATGTTTAATATAACATCAATATCATCTAAAATTGCCCTGTTTTTTGGCTTAAACAATTGTTTTTAGCTTCAAAAACAGCCGGTTAAAGCTAACGTCACCTGCTTTTGGAATGACATTGGTTAAATATCAATAAGATAGAGTTGTTTAAGGATCTCTTTGATTCGGTCTCTGGTTTCCCTGGGAAGGAGTTTGAGGTACTTTGCCGGGTGACGATGAATAATGATTTTACTCATCAGATAGAATCCGGATCCACGCAAGCCTCTTTCTTACCGCATTCACGGTCCCTTCTTGCCTGGCGGATTAAAAACATGCAGTTTCTTTCCCGCAGGGCGGCAGGATATAATCGAAATATTGCAGGTTTTATATTCTGTTGTATTTGCTGATTAATAGTGGTATGAAAATATTTTTTTATACTCTTATGAAAGGAGCGCCCCATGGACATCAAAATTACGCAAGTCGAACCAGGCAAGTTAAAAACCAAACCCGTTGATGAATCAAATTTAGGGTTCGGAGACATCTTCACAGACCACATGTTCACAATGAACTATGAGACATCAAAAGGATGGTTCGACCCCCATATTGGCCCCTACTCACCTGTTTCTGTTGACCCCGCAGCTATGGGAATTCATTACGGCCAGGAAATTTTCGAGGGCCTCAAGGCCTATCGCGCCAAAGACGGCGGAATTTACCTCTTCAGGGCAAGGGATAATTTTGAAAGATTCAACCGCTCTGCCAGAAGGATCTGCATGGCGGAAGTTGACATTGATGTCGCCATGGAGGGTATGAAAAGGCTGATACTGCTTGACAGGGACTGGGTGCCGAGAAGCCCTGGCACATCACTTTATATAAGGCCCACCATGTTTGCCACTGAACCCCATCTTGGCGTCAGGCCTGCAGACGAGTACCTGTTTTTCATCATCATAGGCCCTGTAGGCGCCTATTACAAAGAAGGACTCAACCCGGTAAAGATATATGTTGAAGACTTCTATGTCAGGGCGGCCCAGGGCGGAACCGGCGAGGCAAAGACGGGCGGCAATTATGCAGCCAGCCTTTTTGCTGCAGAAAAGGCAAAGAAAATGGGCTTTACCCAGGTATTGTGGCTTGACGCAAAAGAGCGAAAATATGTGGAAGAAGTCGGAACCATGAACATGTTCTTCGTCATTGACAGCGAAATAGTCACCGCACCCCTTTCAGGCAGCATCCTGTCCGGAATTACGAGAGACTCGGTTATTCGAATTGTTAAGGACTGGGGCCTGAAGGTGTCGGAGCGCAATATTTCCATTGAAGAGGTAATTAAGTCGGCCAAGGACGGGACCCTGCGCGAGGCCTTCGGAACAGGCACTGCTGCGGTGATATCACCCGTGGGTCAGATTACCTTCAAGGGTCAGGACTACAACATTTCAGGCGGTAAAATGGGCGAGCTTTCCCAGAGGCTTTACAATGAAATAATTGCCATACAGTACCAGGAGAAACCTGATCCATACGGATGGACGGAACGGATTGGATAGGCGGAAAGACTGCCCTTCCTTTACTGCCCTGGGAGAATTATGATTAAAGACCGGGAGACTGACCGATGGTCCCGACAATACAATGGTACGGCAAATATATCAGGATGGTTGACCAGAGGAAGATACCGTCCGGGATTCGCTGGCATTTTTGCAGAAGATACAGGGATGTTATCAGGGCTATCCGGAATATGGTAATCCGGGGGGCACCTGCAATTGGCATTGCAGCCTCGATGGGTCTGGCTCTCGGTGCATCTTCGATAAGGACAGTATCCGTTGCTGTTTTCAGGAAAAGATTCGGGGAAATGGCTGATGAAATGCTCAATGCCCGTCCAACCGCCGTAAACCTTAAATGGGCCGTTGACCGGATGTCAGCAATGGTCGATAAAATGGCGGACAGCCCGGTTGATACGATTAAATCCGCCCTTAAACAGGTATCCATAGACATCCTGGCCGAGGATATCGAATGCAACCGCAGAATCGGCAAAAACGGCCTGAGCCTCATTCCCAGGGGAGCGACCATACTTACCCACTGCAATGCAGGCTCGCTTGCTACCGGCGGCTACGGAACTGCCCTGGGCGTTATTCGCGCCGCACATGAAAATGAAAAAGACATAAGAGTAATTGCAGATGAGACGCGCCCGTGGCTTCAGGGCATAAGGCTGACGGCATTTGAGCTGATGGAAGACGGCATACCTGTGTCTGTCATTGTGGACAGCGCAGCCGGGTACCTCATGAGGCAGAAAAAAATTGACCTGGTGATAACCGGGGCAGACCGGATTGCCGCTAACGGAGACACCGCAAACAAGATAGGGACATATCAGCTTGCGGTTCTGGCGAATGCCAACAAGATCCCCTTTTATATTGCAGCCCCTCTGTCAACTGTTGACCATGCGCTGGAGAACGGAGACATGATCCCGGTGGAAGAAAGGAGCGGTGAAGAGGTTTTACGCTTCGGGAAAAAGAATATCGGCCCCTCAGGCCTGAAGGCCCTTAACCCTTCCTTTGACATTACTCCGGCGAGGTATATCTCTGCCGTAATTACTGAAAAAGGGGTAATACGCCCGCCTTTAAGAAGAGGTATCAGCAGGTTATTGAAGGCCTGAACGCTTAAACATCAAAAGACTATTATCCTGCCGAAACGATTCGAATTTCAAAGGGGCATGTAAAAATCACCGCGCCCGGGACGGTCAGGGATTGTGCTGCACGGCATGCCCCTGTCCTGTCACAGTGACAAACGGGTGAATCCCTGCACAGAAATCAGCCTCTTTACAAACCCGCCATAGTGACCTTCAATATCCTTCTGGTGCCGGCCGTCACCCTGTACCTGTCATCGATCCTCATGCCGCACACCCAGACCGGATTGTCACGACAGGTCAGAACAGGTATACGCAGCCTCTCCTCTGAAGGTATTTTCATATCTATGAAAAAATTCTTAAGCTTTTTATGCCCCTTCATGCCAAGGGGAACGAATCTGTCTCCGGGCATGAAATTTCTTATAATCAGAGGATAGGAAAGCAGGTCTGCATTAAGAAATGCAGTCAAACCCGATGACTTTATATCAGACGGCATTCCCCCGTCAATTTCCTCCAGGGTAATGATCTTCTTCACGGCATCCAGGTAATGAGGCCCTGGCCCTTCAAGAGCATACGTAAAGCCCCCTGTTCCTTTTTTCCTGCCCCGGGAAAAAGCCATGCTGTCATAGATCCTCCTTACCGTGACCATATTCGGGAGGTCCACCCCCGCATGGGGGCATGAGCCCTCGGCCAGTTCGCTGACGGCCTCTATATGACGTGAACTTATGCGCCGGAGACCGCCCCCTGCCATTTTCAAGGCATATCTGACAGCACGGTTCCTCAAAGCCGGCGCAAGCCCGGCAAGGCTGGCCGATGAGATAACAATTTCCCCGCTCTTTCGTGTATGTGCATTCTTTTTAAACCACTCCCCGGCCTCCGACTCCAGCCATTCATCTTCCCTTTTTATTATCCCGGCAGTTTGCCCCAGAATTTCGACAATCCGCGGCTGGTACTCTGCAAGGACAGGAATCAGTTCATTACGGATACTGTTTCTTAAAAACCGGTTTTTCAGGTTTGAGGAATCTATCGCGTATTCAAGTCCCCTTTCCTTCAGGTATGACTCAATCTCAGCCCTGGTCAGCTCAATCAGCGGCCTTATTATTCCTCCTTCTCTGCAAGGAGCCATTCCTGAGAGCCCTGACAGACCGCTGCCCCGTAAAAGGCGCATGAGAACCGTCTCGGCCTGGTCGTTCAAATTATGACCCATGGCTATCTTATCAGCCGACAGCCTCAAGCGGACCTTCTCAAGGAAGTCGTACCTCGCATTCCTGGCCTTTTCCTCCAGCGAAGAGCCTGAAATCCCTGAATTAATATCGGCCTTTACTGCCTCAAAGGGGAGGTTAAAAGAGCAGGCAAGTGACTTTACCAGCATGGTCTCGGTTTCATCCTCTCCTGGCCTGAGCCCATGGTCGAAATGTGCGACTGTCAGCTCAAGCCCGAAATCTGCCTTCAGTTCATTGAGTATATCAAGAAGGCATACCGAATCAGGGCCGCCGGAAACAGCAGCTATTACGGAATCCCCACGGCCAAGCATCCTGTTTTTCAGGATGGTTTGCCTGACCTTTCTGATTGTGTCTGCTGCCAAATCCATGCCATATTCCAAACAAAGCCTTATCCGTTATTGGTCTGCCCTGCAATAAGCCGGATTCAGTGCATGCGTCATTTCACCTCTTTCACGCGCCGCCAATAGAAAAACCCGACGGACCGGACCGATGGCCGGGGCTGCAATGCAATTACAGTACAGTTTCAAGGGCCGTCCATGCCGCTGTTTTCTTGTCGCCGCTAAAATAGAGACGAGGGAAGGCAGCTAAATTACCCGTTCATATTTAAAGGAAATGCTCACCCTTGCGCGATAGGCAGTGACCTTGCCGCCCTCGATTTTCATGTCCAGTTTCTTTATCTCAGCAATCCTCAGCTCAACAAGGTTCGTGCTCGCGGCTTCCACGGCATTTTTTGCAGCCTCTTCCCATGACACTTCACTTGTTCCCACCAGCTCAATGATCTTATAAACACTGTTATCCATTATCTTCCTCCCTGTTGTGACAAGCTCACCTGATCAGAACTGCCTGTAAACCTGCCAGTATTCTTCCAGAGAATACTGCTGATAATCACAATTTCAGATTTTCACCATTTCCGCTGCCTTTGCCGGTATCCATCCTCTTTTCCTGTCAGGCAGACTGATCAGATACCAGCCGTTCTCCTGTCTTTCATTATGAACAACAGCGCCCTCATGGAGCTTGAAAAGGGTTGTGTCACGGCTGTCCGGACCTGCCAGCACATCAACCTCTGCCTGCACAATAACCGCCCTTTTATCATTTTCAACCTGGTGCCATCTGAACCCGAAGGAAACTCCTGCAGAAAGCCACAGCACCAGGAGGATAAGAAACACATAATAAGACCATTCCGATCTGCGGAAAAGCCTTGCTATCATAACAGCCCAGAACAGGAGATTCAGAACAGAAAAGCACCACAGCAGTTCCCCGGCGCTGAATGAGTCAATCCAGAACAATACATTGTTTATGAAAGGCCCTGATTCCGGAATTGCATCCTGCGTCCTGTCTTTTGCATAACGGAGGTTGAAATTAAGGTCCGCATCCCTCGGGATAAGCAGGCGAGCCCTTTCATAGTTTAAGACGGCATGCCCGATCCTTCCTTCCCTGAAGTATGCATTTCCAAGATTGTAATAGATATGCCCGTTAATGCAGCCCGACGCTATCAGCAGATTGTATCCTTCAATGGCCTCCTGATAATTATCAGCTCTGCAGGCCTGGTTCGACCTGAAAAATATCTCCTGCCAGTCCTCCGTCCGGGCATAAGTATAATCCATTTCGGAGAAAACAGCCATAAGGATTGCTGCGGATATCCAGACGTATATCTTCACCGAATCTCCTTTTCAACCTGCCTTATTAATGATGGAATGTCTTCGCCCGTATCGCATGGATCGTTTCCCCTGCCCGTGTAAACAGCGTTTTCGATCTTTTTCAGGACAGCACACAGCCTCAGTGCCGTTTCATTGCTTACCCCGTTTGATCTCAGGATCCCTGCCGCTTCTTCTGCAGTCAGGGAACCAAGATTCAGGCTGAGCCTGTCATTCAGATAATTCCGTATTGCTGAAGACAGCTCATCTGGTAAGGATCCCTTTTTCCGGTATTCTCTTATAAACCTTCCTGCCGACTTTTTTGCCCTTATTGAGGCCATTGACCTCTGACTGTTCCTTTTGATCCGAACCCCGGCAAAGGCTGCCAGGTAGACAAGGAAGGGCAGAATAACAGCGCTTGTAAAAAACAGCCGTCCGGCTTTATACCCCTCCGCTCTTTTCAGGACATCCATGGATGTATGAACCGGAAGGATATCTCTCCCTATCTCCCTTACCTCTTTCTTGGCCTGGCCTTCTTTGCCCTCATCCCCTGCTGCTGCGGAGGCCACAACCTGCTCCTTTTGCCCCGGCAGTATGGAGAGAAAAAGAGGTGAGGTGTTCAGGGTCAGATATTTTCTGTTTTCAGGATCAAAGAAGCTTACAGAAAAGGAGGGCACCTGAAAGGTTCCTTCCTTTTCACCCACCAATGCCCATTTCATGGTCTTCAGGCCTTTTAACCCCTTTTCATCCGTCTCCACCTTTAAAACAGGCTGGTCAGCATAGACCTTTGCGTACTCGAGATCAGGACATTTCAGGTCCGGGATGCTGTTTACATTTCCCTGTCCGGCCAGACGCAATGTCAGTGTAGCGGATTCTCCGGCCTTTATGGATGCAGGCTCCAGGGTGGCATCTATCTCAAAATTCCCGACAAGCCCCGTAAAGCCAGGGGGCCTGCCTGTTTCGGGCAGCGCAAGAACCGTCAGGCCAACTGATTCGCTTGCAACTGTCCTGGGCTGGCCTGCTGAAAAAAACGGGTCATCAAAAAAGCTCCTCATCTGGGAGCGACGGCTTGATTCAAAGGCCGTCATATGCATCCGGGAAGGCTGAATTTCAACTTCTCCTTCCCTTGAGGGGATCAGCGCATACCGGAGTTCAAGAACCTGATATGTATGATCCCCGATCACGGTCTGGTATTCCTGTGGTCCTTCAAGCTTCTTGAGCGCAAATTGATTTGACTCAGGCAGTTCAAGGGAGATATTCGAAACATTTATCCTTCGGTGGAGCCTGAGTGTATATATCAGCTGCTCTTCTATATATGCCTCTGGAGAAGAAATCGCTGCAGTCAGAAAGAGATTCCCTCGTGCAATGCCGGCCCGGGCCTTATGAATAGTCAATTCCCCGGTATTGCTCCTGAATGTCCTGCCGTCAATAATCACCTCAGCCGGTCCGATCCGGAAGGAACCTTCTTTCCTCGGGTGAAGGAAAAATGTATATTCAATGCCGGAATTAACTTTTCCGTTAATAATCTCAAACCTGCTGCTCGTCCCTCCGCTTGTGACGTTAAAGTCATCTGCACCCTTAATAACAGGAACCGAATCGCTTGAGCGTGTCCCGGAAACAGAGATGACGAGCTTTATAGAATCCGTTACCGCTGCCTGATTTCGGTCCAGATTCAGTTGCACGGATACCTTCGCCCATGCCCGGGAAGGGATGAGCATGGAAAGAAAAACCAATAATATCAAAAAAGATCTTTTTGTCATCTACCAGTCTTTCCCTGAGCCCACTCCGCGACCTGCCTCTCCGCGCAATTGAAACTGCGGCAGTCTTGAAGGATCCTCTTTAATATTGTCAAGCAGGGCCGCAGCCCTTTTTCTGTCGATCCCATCTTCTTTTTCCTGTTCCCCGGCCATTGCCTGGTCATCACCCTTTTTTGTCTGAATATCCCGGAGCGGTTTCAGGTCTCCCGGGAGATCTTCTGCCTGGTCCTGTTCCGTCTTTTCCTGATCTGCTCCCTTTTCCCTGTCTTCTTCAGGTTCGGCAGGATCTTTTAATCCATTATCATCGGCATTTTCCTCCGGCTTTTCTCCTTCCCTGTCCTCTTTTTTCTTATCGGCTTTCTCCTGATTGTTTTTGTCCTGCGACTGATCCTGGCTCTTCTCTGACTCAGGTTCTTTTTTCTTTTCCTGATTTTTCTGTTTTTCCGCCTCCCGCAGGGCCAGTTCAAGATTGTGCATGACGTCCCCGGATCCGGAATCATACATTAAGGCCTGCCTGTAATACCCTGCCGCAGCCTGGAAATCGCCCAGCCTGAATGCAGTGTTGCCGAGATTATAGGCGGCCTTGAAAGCAAGCTGCCTGCTGTCTTTCCCCGTCATCTTCATCTCAGCCCCGGCCCTCCGCAGGACGCTGGAAAACGCAGACATGGCACTATTTAAATCAGAATTCTGATATGCAGCGCATCCGCGATTATAACGGTACCTCAGGTCGTCCGGATTATCCATATCGGCATCAGCATATATTTTCTCCGCCTCGGCAAAGCGCCCTTTCTCATAAAGCACGTCAGGGTCCTCAGAGCAAAGGGCCTGACACCAGACAAAAATTACTGCGGATACAGATATCAGGACAGCAAACAGAAAACGCCATAATAAATGCTCTGCCGGCCTCAAGGCCTGTGAATCGGCCGTAAAGATCCTTTGGAGTCCGGACCTCATGCATTACCTCCTTCACGGCCCCGGTTTCTGTATTCGTCAATCATGCCCTCAAGTATCAGGAACAGAAAAGCGGCCAGGATGAAAAAAGTGAACCTTTCCTCAAACACCTTGATTTTACCGCTCTTTAATATCCCGGGATCGGTCCTTTGCTTAATGCCATCGAAATAGAGGATATCCAGGTCAAGGTCCCCTGCAACTGATCTGACATATGTTCCCCCGCTCAACAGGGCTATTTTCCTGAGACCTTCTTCATCCAGTTTAGATAATATCAGTCTGCCCTCTCTGTCCTTTTTGAACCCGCCCCTGCCTTCATCAGACGGGACAGGCCCTCCGGAAACATCTCCCATGCCATAGACAAAAATCCTTACTCCTTTTCCCGCCGCCTTCCTCGCCGCTTCAATGCCCTTTCCTTCGTTATCTTCCCCGTCAGTTATGAGGATCATGACCCTGTCGGTCTCGGATTCTGTATCAAAGGAGGCCAGGCTCTTTTCAATGGCGCCTCCCAGATCAGTGCCGGGAACTGGTATAAAGCCAACCTGAAGGGCATTCAGAAACATCTCTATCGCACCGTAATCAAGGGTCAGAGGGCACTGGACAAAGGCAGCTCCGGAAAAGGCAAGAAGGCCTGCACGATCCCCCTGCACAACTCTCAGAAAATCGGTTATTTCACGTCTGGCCCGCTCAAGTCTGTTCGGTTTTACGTCCTCAACCATCATGCTGGGCGATACATCCACAACTACCATAATATCCACCCCTTTCTGCCTTACTTCCTGGAAGCGGCTTCCCCAGCGGGGACCCGCCGCAGCAATAAAAACCATTGCCAGGGCTAAAGTCAGAAACAAACCCTTTAAAAACCGTCTTCCCTTCCGGGCCTTCCCTGTCATGCGAACCAGCAGATCCGGATCTGCAAAACGGTTCATGGCCTTTTCCTTTTGCCTTGACAGGAAAACAAGCACAACAGCAGTCAGAGGAAGAAGCCAGAGAAAGTGCAGTATCCAGGCGTTGGCGAAAGTCATGGGATAACCCTCAATATCGTAACTTTTAAGAAGATCTCAACCAGAAGCAGTATCAAAGCAGGGATAAGAAAATATAAATACAGTTCCCTGAAGTGGAAGAATTCCTTTACCTTCACCTCGGTTTTTTCCTCCCTGTCAATAATATCATATATTTCAGAAAGTTTTTCACTGTCCGCGGCCCTGAAATATTTTCCGCCGCCAATCCCTGCTATTTCCCTGAGTGTATCTTCATCGAGATCGACCCGTTGATGGATAATCCGCGTGCCGAATGCAGTCCTGACCCTGAAGGGCGCCGGGCCTGTGCCTCCGACACCTATGGAATAGATCCTGACCCCGAAGGCCCTGACTGCTTCTGCAGCCTGTTGAGGTGTTATGGAACCTGCATTGTTCCTTCCGTCGGTAAGGAGTATAAGAATTTTTGCCTTTGCCTCCAAATCCTTGAGACGCTTTCCCCCGATCGCCAGAGCGGATCCTATTGCAGTCCTGTCCCCTGCCATGCCGATTTCCATTCTTTCAACCAGGCTCAGCAGCAGGCCCTTGTCCATAGTCAAAGGCGACTGAGTAAAGGCCTCTTCCCCGAAAACTACAAGCCCGATCCTGTCTGACTCCCTCTTCTTTATAAACTCATTTACAACCTTTTTTACTGCCGCAAGCCTGGTCACAGCCCGGGAGTCTATTTTGAAATCCATTGCCTCCATTGATCCGGAGGTATCAAGACAGAGCATGATATCCACACCGGGGGAAAGAATTTCCCTTGAGACATTGTAAAGCTGCGGCCTTGCGGCACCCAATACCAGAAGGACAAGGCAAACCGTTCTGAGGATCAATGGCAGTTTTATCAGAAAACGGTTTGCATTCCCCGACATCTGAGCGATAACAGAGGTTATTGAATATGTGATGCATGCGGGTTTTCTCCACAGCGAAAAGACAAGCCATCCGAATACAGCAGTCAGCAGTGCAAGAATTACCGGGTATGCGAATCTGAACATCATCTTTCAATTTCTCCTGCCTGAACATCTATGATATTCCCGGTTTCCTGAATATAGGATACTGCCATTCTGATTTCTTCCTCTTTTACTGCCTGCGAAGGAATTACGTCCGAGAACTTGACAAGGTCTATTCGGCGCAACAGGGGAATAAGGCTTCTGTCTTTCTCATTATCAACTCTGACGGCAATTTCCTGCGTAGTATATTCCAATGCAGGAAAACCCCTGAGTTCCTCAAGGTAGCGCCTTATTATCTCAGAAAGGCGAAAATAGAATTCCTTTACATATCCCTTTTCAAAAAGACCTTCCGCTTCCAGCGTATCAATCTGCTTTTTTGCCCTTATATGGGGAGGATCCTGCTGAATGCCGTACGCCCTGGAACCCCTTATCCTTCTGCTCCACCAGAAAAGCCCGGCAGCAGATAGTAAAATACCGGCCGGGACCGCTATCCATGGCAGATAGTTAAGCCATACAGGATTCAGGGGGATAATGCCCTGAAGAGGTTTCAACTGTGCTTCTTCCGGCTTTTCGCCCAGATTTGACAATATGATCGCCGATACCGGTTCCGTATTCAATTCCTGTTTGCTTCCATCCCTGTCGAGATAGGCCAGAGAAAGGTCTCCGGTCTTCCATGATCCCAGCCTGTCAAGAAGAAGCCACACCTTTATCCTGCCTGGTTCCTCCCGGATGTCTATGACAGTGAGACCTTCAAGCCCCTTAACCTCTGGACCTGGCGCCAATTCTGATCCTTCGGGAAGCACGTAGCTGAGGTCAAGCACCACCGTGCTGCCCAGCCGGGCACTCTCTCTGTCCAGCGAGGCCCGCAATCCCGCTCCTCCCGCCTCCCCCTTCACAGTCCCGGCACAGGATATTATGACCAGGAAAAGGATACCCGGCACAGCAAAAAATACCCTGACTAAAAAAGAAAAAAGGGTTGAAGCAGGTTTCAGGGATCTAAAAAAAACCGGACTCAGGAAATGTCCCTTCATAGCATTAACCGCCTTTTCCTTTTTTCAAAAAAACGCGTCAGAGGTTCAATTATCGGGCCGTCTGTGGAAACTTTCACCTCGTCAACCCCCGCCCTTCTAAAAAGGTCTGACAGATAGGCAGACTGTTCTTCCCTGAATTTTTGCCACCTGTCTCTCAGATACCTGCTCCCTGTATTTATTACAGCCGCCTGCCCGGTCTCCGGATCCCTGACATTAATCAGTCCGGCCTCAGGCAATCTGTCTTCAGCAGGGTCGGAAATTCGAATAACTGTCATGTCGTGTTTTTTTGCTGTAAGTTTCAGGTATCTCTCAAAGCCCGTATCCATACAGTCCGATATCAGGAAGACAATCGCGTGCCTCTTAACCACCCTGTTCAGGTAGGTCAGTATAGCCTCTATATCAGTAGTTTTGTCCTGAGGCTCGTATGAAAATATCTCTTTAATCAGCCGCCATACATGCGATGCGCCCTTTTTGGGAGGGATGTACTTTTCCACTCTGGAACTGAAGAGGATGGCCCCGACTTTATCGTTGGTGCGTATTGCCAGAAAGGCGAGCATGCCCGCAACTTCAGCAAGCAGTTCCCTTTTAAGCTTCACCCTTGAACCGAAAAGCTGAGACCCGGAGAGGTCTAAAAGGAGCATTACCGTAAGTTCACGCTCCTCGTGAAAAATCTTTACAAACGGATGCCCGAAACGGGCAGAAACGTTCCAGTCGATGGTACGCATATCATCGCCGATCTGGTATTCCCTGACCTCAGAGAACTCCATGCCCCGTCCTTTGAAGGCACTTACGTACTGTCCGGCAAATACGTCATTCGCCAGATGCCTTGTCCTGAAATGGAACTTCTGGATCTTTCTGAAAAGCTCCCTCTGTATCACTTTACGGGACCTCAATTCTTTCAAGGAGTATTCGTATGATGTCGTCGGTGCTCTTTTCTTCAGCTTCCGCTTCATAGCTCAGGATAATCCTGTGCCTCAGGACATCAGGAGCCACGGATTTTACGTCGTGCGGAGTTACATAGCCGCGACCGTTGAGGAACGCATGAGCACGCGATGTCATCGCCAGCCAGATAGATGCCCTTGGAGACGCTCCGTAACTGATCATAGGCGCGATATCAAGGCCGAAATCCCCTGGTTGCCTTGTGGCCCTGACAAGGTTTAGTATATAGTCTGTGATCTTGTCCTCCATATGTATCAGCCTGACTGTTTCACCGGCAGATATTATCCTGGAAACATCTACTGCCGCTTTTACATTTTCGGAGACTCCCTTGTGAACCCGCTCCATTATTTCTTTTTCTTCATCGGCCGAAGGGTAGTCCACCTTAATCTTGAGCATAAACCTGTCTATCTGCGCCTCAGGCAGTGGATAGGTCCCTTCGTGTTCAATGGGGTTCTGTGTTGCAAGGACAAGAAAAGGCCTTTCAAGCGGAAAAGTAGTCCCTCCGATTGTGACCTGTTTTTCCTGCATGGCCTCGAGGAGTGCACTCTGCACCTTGGCAGGGGCGCGGTTGATTTCATCGGCCAGAATAATATTATGGAATATGGGGCCCTTCTTGATTTCAAAAGAGGAACTGCCGGGGCGGTAGAACTGGGTGCCAAGGATATCTGCCGGCAGAAGATCGGGGGTAAACTGGATTCTCTGGAATTCCGTTTTTACGGCAGCGGCAAGGGTCTTTACGGCAGTTGTTTTTGCCAGACCGGGCAGCCCTTCAAGAAGCATATGCCCATCGCAAAGCAGCCCTATGAGCATTCTTTCAACCATGTACCTCTGCCCCACCACCACCTTTTCAATTTCCGCCATAATCTGCCTTAGAAGCACACTTTCACGTTCAACCCTAATAGTGATTTCCTGTATGTCCATCTACCTTGCCCCTCCTGAATTCTGTAAAATAAAAAGCCGGCGGTTTATAACGGGCATCCCGAACCTCCGGCTTCATATAGTTCTATAATTAAGCGCCTCAGTCGGTTTCGGCCTCTGCGCCTGTTTTGTGCTATGTATTCTGCGCCGCTAATTATACTTGTGTGTAAGACCTGAAAGTACTGCTATTTACTGCCTCCGGAATCAACCTGCATAATATCGTCAGCTTTACTGTCCGAAATGATGAAAGGATAGTTGTTTTCAGAGGATATGGCCGGATACCCTTTCAAATCCTTGTCCTTCTTCTGAAATATCAAAAGCCTGTATTCCTTTGCGCCCGCAAATATGATTGAATAAATCGGTTCTGCAAGGTCTTCCTTTTCCGCGCCTTCAATATAGTTTTCGCAGGTGAGCCGGGAACAAGCATTGAGCAGTCGGATCACGCTTGACCTCTCAATTGCCTTTCCCTCTTTATCCTCCCAGATGATTTCCGCTTTCTCAGGCACGACTTCCCTGTCATCCTGTTTTTCAGTTATATCAGGGACCGGGACTTCCTTCCGCACCCATACGGTTGACTGTCCTTCTCTATTTATCTCAATTCCGGTTATTTCGGACTGATCAAAGGCAAGGACATTTTTGTCCCTGAAATTTTCCATCTTCTGGCTTAATCTGCCGCTGAAATTTCCCCTGGCATGATATACCCGTTCGTCTCCGGGCAGCCTCACAAATGTGTGCTGGTAGGTTGATGCAGGCTTGCCCACCTCAAATTCCCTGTTCAGCACATCCCCGGACCAGGCCCTGACAATGATTTTTTTGCCTTCATCAAGATCATATCTCCTGTAGTCTTTTGCTTCAGATACAAGGGCCGTAATTCTGAGTTCGTCTATTGTCTCAAGTATATACCCGGCTTCGGTTTTATTGACAGGATATCCCTGGGGGCTTATCTCCCATCCATCATCCCTTTTTATCAGAAGAACCGAAGAATCCGGTCTCCTGATCTCAATCTTCGAAACATCCTTCTTAATGATTGCCGGAAGTTCAGGCAACTGGTAGTTGGTCCTGTCGGTACTGCGCATCGTCAGATAAAGAGAGAGTGCAATAATTAAAACGACAGGTATGACATATTCTTTCCTGATTTTCATGACTTATTAACCCCTTACAAGGATTTTTTGAACATTGTCTGAATACGCTTTTTCCTGGAATGGCGTCCAAACCATACGAGCAGGCCGAAAATGCCTACAATTACAGGTAAGCCCGCGATATTAAATGACTTCACAAAGGTCTTTGTTGCCTGTCCCGTCTCATCCAGAGGGTTAAAGGTCTGTTCCTTGCTCCTCATTACTGCGGTCCCTTCGCGGTTATTCAGATAGTCAAGCACGTTGAGGACAAATATGGCATTGGGGGTTCTGCCTTTCTCATCAATCACATTGTCAGTCAGCATCTCTGAAGAAGCTGTAATAAAAAGCTTGCCGGGTTTTCCCTTTTGGATAATTCTGCCTTCGCCCACAATTTCCGGAAGGTCGCCGGCCTTTCCTTTTTCAGCTGATTCCTCATGGCCTTCCCTGTCTGCTTCAGTTTCTCCGGATACCCTCTCAGGAATTTGTTTCCCTGCGAAATAACTCGGGAATTCCCCTTCGAGTATATATGAAAGGGGCAGGCTCCCCATCTCATCGGCTGACTGAGGGGGCCTTATATGAGCAGGGTTAAGGCTTATCATTCCCTTCATCTCCCACGACCTGTCCGAAGACGCAAACAACCTGTGTGCCTTCAGACCGTTTTTCTCAATACGTTCCGCATCAGGTTTCAGGGGAGATATCTTTACCGCTACCATGCCCTTAATATTTCTCATAAAGTCCAGCTTGCCATTGATATTCCTGTTCTGGATCACAGGCGCGAAATAGATCGGGCGCTCTCCTCCCCCGAATTGGGCCGGAATTTTCTGCCTGTAGCAGTTTTCATCCATTACATAGGAGTCAAGAATCTTGATTCCGTAATGCTCAAGCAGTTTTTCAAGGCCCGTTTTCTGAGAGAGATAAGTCGGCATCCGGTTAAAACCGGAGGTCTCTGATTCCTTTAAAGCGTCCAGCATAAGATACAGGCTGTTCCCCTTCATCAGAAACTGATCAATCTGAAAAAGCTCATAATCAGTGAAGGATTCTGCAGGCCCTGCAATAACAAGGCATTTGATACCTTCCGGGATAACGCCGTCTTTAAGTGTGATTTCCTTAATTGTATAGTTCTGGGAGGTCAGAGACTGAAAGTTTGACAGTTCACTCTGACCCGGCTGACCCGCAGCACCAGTCTTCTGTTCTCCGGACAGGCTGACAGTTCCCCTGTCTGCAAGGTATCCGAGGTTTTCGTTAATATCTATAAGTGATTCTATGCTTTCGCTGATTATGTCCTCCATATTTTTCATATCAACCAGCTGATACCTGGTTCCTATGACAGGCAGCCTGAAAACACTGATCAACTGTACTTCCGCCACCTTCCCGCCATATTCCATAACAAGTCCCGCCGCTCCCTCTCCGGCCTTTACCTTCCCATCCGGGAGGGCCGGCCATTTAAGGTTCAGGATGCGGTATTTTTTTAATATATCTTCAAGGTTTCCTTCCTCTGTAGGATCCACATATTCGAATTCCAGCTTTCCATAAAGCCTGCCGTTCAGCTTATCCACCGTATCTTTTAACTGCTCAGGAATTTCTGAAATATTTTCAATACCGATATGCGGGGCAACATCTCTCAGGGAAGAAGACATCACCAGTTTTATTCTGATCTTTTCAGGCAAACCGAGAAGAGTGCTGACTTTATTGTTGAGTTTGCGGATTGCTGTTGTAAGCTGATATTCCAGTCCGTCAGTGGATGTTATGTTTGAAATCCGTTCAACAATATCGCCGTGTATAAGCACGAGACCCATATATGCCTTCTGGAACTTGATTTCATCTGCCTCAATATTCTGAATCTGAACAGGATATATGCCATAACTCCTTGCCATTTCCCTGTTACTCTCGGTTTCGTGGCCACCTGCGGCATCTTCGGGGCTGACATCATAGAAGCGGTAGTTGAAATACCTGTTTGCATATATAGAATACTCTTCAAGGAGATCGCGTAGATACTGCTCTGTATTGTTGTGAGGTGCAGGGAGATTCTTTGTAAAAAAGACCTTGATGGTCAAAGGTTCGGACAGGGTTGAAACCACAGCCTGGCTTGCCTCCGATATCGAATAGGCCTTGTTTTTTGTCATGTCCTTTCTAACAAAGAGGGTTATGCCAGCCACGTTGATCAGGACCACAATAACCAGATAGGCAAAAAATTTTATATAACTGCCTGCTCTTTTTGTAACACCCATTTTATTATCCCCTTAGTTTTTTTCGCTAATAGCAAGATATGTAGCATAGAGACCGACAAAAGTTACGCTCAGAAAATACAGGATATCCCTCGAATCTATTATGCCCTTTGAAATATTCTGGAAGTGAAATCCTGCTCCAAGATACTGCATAAAACCCAGCATGGCCGGGGGAAGGAAAAAGAGCATCTTGTCGATCAGCGTCAAACTGAAGCATATGGCCATGCCGGTGATAAAGGCAACAATCTGGTTCCTGGTCATGGATGACGCAAAGAGACCGATGCCGGAAAAGGCCGCACCCAACAGGACTGCGCCCATATACCCTCCTGCTACAGGTCCCCAGTCAAGCTGTCCCAGCAATGAAACAGTAATCGGGTATGAAATGGTCGGCACCATCATTACGGCTATGAATACGACACTGGCCAGGAATTTGCCCAGAATCACATCCAGGTATGTAACCGGCATCGTGAGCAGGATCTCGTAAGACCCTACATTCATTTCTTCGGAAAAAAGCCTCATGGTCATTGCCGGCACAATAAAGGAGAAAATGATAGGGAAGAGCGCAAAGAAGCTCCTCAGGCTGGCCTGATTAAAAAGGAAAAACGGCGTAAAGAAAAACCATCCGGTTACAAGAAGAAATATTGATATGACAAAATAGGCAATAGGGGAGACAAAATAGACCTTAAATTCCTTTTTAAAGATATGTGCAATCTGTACCATATCAATTCTCCTTGGTAAGCTCTCTGAATATATTTTCAAGGGTTCGGGATTCCTGGTGAAAATCAAGCAGAATCCAGTCGGTTTCTTTTACCGCCCTGTAAATATCCGCCCGAATATCTGACGAAGACTGGCTGCTGATGCTTACGGAAAGGCTTTCCCCCTGGTCATCAACCAGGATTATTCCGGATACACCACTAATCGATCCCAGCGTTTTCTCCACTGCCGGGAAATCAGTATTCCTGAAAGTCATATTTATCAGGGACTCTCCGCCTGCTGACTGTTTAAGGGTACCGGTGCTGTCGTCAGCCACAATTCTGCCCCTGTTGATAATAATAATCCGGTCACATGTGGCTTCTGCCTCACTCAGGATATGTGTTGATATTATGATGGTCTTTTCTTTGCCTATCTGCTTTATGATATCACGAATCTCAGCGATCTGGTTGGGATCCAGGCCTGAAGTAGGTTCGTCAAGTATGAGAATTTCCGGGTCATTCATCATGGCATGGGCAAGGCCAACCCTCTGCTTATATCCCTTTGAAAGCTCACCTATCGGTTTATGCATGACCTCGTTGAGCCCGCAGAGCTCTGTCAGCTTACGGATTCTTTTAAGCTTAGATCCTCCCCTGAGTTCCCTGACATTGGCTACAAAGTCCAGATAATCGTATACGAGAAGGTCATGGTAAAGAGGCGCAGATTCCGGCAGGTAGCCAAGCAGTTTCTTGATTTCAAGGGGATGTTCATCAATGGTGTAATCCTTGACATGAATAGTGCCGGAGGTGGGGCGGATATAACCCGTAAGCATTCTGAGCGTGGTAGTCTTGCCTGCGCCGTTGGGTCCCAGCAGGCCCAGAATTTCCCCTTTCCGGACGTCGAAATTAATCTGATCTACAGCGCAAAGATTACCATAATACTTGGTAAGCATTTCAACGTTGATCATGCCTTTCTCCTTAAGTTAATACCGGATTTTCATTTGAAAATGCTCAATAAACAGACTCCGATCCCGACAGGACGGGATTTGGGAGTGATTGAATCCGCCAGCCAGCCAAAGGCTGGTAAAAGGCAGACAATTCGCCGCCCCCCGGGGGCGGTCAATGTTTTTCAGGATAGCCCGCTGCTCTGCGCGGGGTAGTTCATTCTGTGAACGGGTTTTATAGCAAAAAAATGAAATCCCTGCAACATTTTTGCCGTCCGGATCAGATACTGCAGAACACGGCCATACCTTTCAGGATAAACAGAAACATTCATGCCTGATTAACAGCATTATAAGTGCAGGAGTATAATTTGAACGATATCTAAATGGAAACCCGGACAGGAAGTCTGCCCGGGTTTCATTATTAATACATATCCTCAGGAGGCATTGGCGGTAAAGGCGCCTTCTTCTCCGGTTTTTCAGCAACCATCGCTTCAGTTGTCATAAGGAGTGAAGCAACAGATGCGGCATTCTGCAGGGCAAACCTTGTCACTTTGGTCGGATCAATGACGCCGGCCTTGACCATGTCCTCATATTTGCCTGTCTCAGCATTAAAACCGAAGGCGTCCTTGCCCTCCATAACTCGCTGAACCACAATAGAACCCTCAAAGCCGGCATTATTTGCGATCTGTCTCACCGGTTCCTCAAGGGCCCTTTTGACCAGGTTGCATCCCATCATTTCTTCTCCGGGGAATTCAGCCTTTTCAAGTGCCCTTAAAGCCCGAATAAAAGCGACTCCGCCGCCGGGAACAATTCCTTCTTCAACAGCAGCCCTGGTAGCATTAAGGGCATCTTCCACCCTGTCCTTCTTCTCTTTCATTTCTGTCTCGGTTGCTGCGCCTACATTAATGACCGCAACACCGCCGATCAGCTTCGCAAGACGCTCCTGGAGCTTTTCCCGGTCATAGTCGCTTGTAGTTTCCTCGATCTGAGCCCTTATCTGCTTAACGCGGCCTTCCAGAGCCTCGCGGCTGCCCCCGCCATCCACAATGGTTGTGTTATCCTTGTCCACCGTAATGCGTTTGGCAACTCCGAGATCATTCAGGGTAATATTTTCCAGCCTGATACCCAGGTCCTCGCTCACAACATTTCCGCCTGTAAGCACGGCAATATCTTCAAGCATGGCCTTGCGCCTGTCTCCAAATCCCGGAGCCTTAACTGCTGCACACTTGAGAGTACCCCGCAGTTTATTGACGACCAGGGTAGCCAGTGCTTCTCCTTCAATATCTTCCGCAATTATCAAGAGAGGCCTGCCCATCTTTGCGGTCTGCTCAAGAATGGGGACGAGGTCTTTCATGGTGCTGATCTTTTTTTCATTTAAAAGGATGTAGGGATCTTCCAGGCTGACTTCCATCTTCTCCGCATTAGTTACAAAATAGGGGCTCACATAACCTCGATCAAACTGCATGCCTTCAACAATCTCAAGGGTCGTCTCCATGCTTTTGGCTTCCTCTACGGTAATAACGCCCTCTTTGCCGACCTTTTCCATAGCCTCGGAAATGACCTCGCCAATGGTGCTGTCGTTGTTAGCGGAAATAGTCCCTATCTGAGCAATCTCCTTCTTTTCCTTCGTTGCTTTTGACATCTTTTTAAGTTCCTGGACTACCAGATCCACCGCCTTGTCAACGCCGCGCTTTATTGCCATTGGATTGGAACCGGCTGCCACGAGTTTACATCCTTCACGGAACATGGCCTGGGCAAGGATTGTCGCAGTTGTAGTTCCATCCCCTGCAACATCTGACGTCTTGGAGGCGACTTCCTTTACCATCTGCGCCCCCATATTCTCAAATTTATCTTCCAGTTCAATCTCTTTTGCAACAGTCACACCGTCTTTGGTGATTTTAGGGGAACCCCATGACTTCTCAATAAGGACATTCCTGCCCTTCGGCCCCAAAGTTACCTTCACTGCATCAGCCAGGGTATCAACGCCTTTCAGCATCTTTTCTCTGGCCTTTGCACTGTACTTAATATCTTTTCCCGCCATTTATAAACACCTCCTGATTAACTGACGATACCCAGAATATCGTCTTCTCTCATTATCAAATATTCCACACCATCAACCTTGATTTCATTGCCTGCATACTTTCCGAACAGAACATGATCATCCTTCTTGACCTCCAAGGGGATACGCTCTCCTTTTTCGTTCAGTTTCCCGATGCCTGAAGCAATTATTTTCCCCTCCTGTGGCTTCTCTTTTGCCGTATCCGGAATAATAATTCCTCCTGAGGTCTTTTCTTCCTCCTTGATTCTCAAAACAATCACTCTGTCATTTAATGGTCTGATATTCATACCAAAAACCTCCTTTTGCTAAATTGTCCTTACTTCTGTTTTTATTGAAGCTGCTGACCTGATCTTCGGCATTTTCAGCCTTAAAGCAACCTATTACAAATATATTTTGATCCCGGGATCATTGAGCTTTCCGGCAGGGACAGCAGGCTTTGTATGAAATTCATGAGCCTTTAATAAACGGAAATGTATCTTTGTATTCTGATCACCGGAGACAAAACCCCTCCGGATGGCAAAAATCCATCCAGCGAATGAATATATAGATAATCCGTTTTGGGCTATTGTCAAGAGGGTGATTTAAACAGGATGAAAAAATCAGTCTGAAAGCTGCTTAGAGTCCTTAACGCCAAGGGCTTCATAGATTTCCAGGGTCGCCTTAGCGTTATTAAGTGTATAGAAATGAATTCCTTTCGCGCTATTATCAATAAGGTCCCGCACCTGCTCGGTTGCCCAGTGAACACCTGCTTTCTCAACATATTTGTCAATATCTGCCCTGACAACAGATTTGATAAGGCTGGCCGGAAACCTTGACCCGGATGCTATCTCGGCCATTCGGTTCATTCCATTGAGGGTCAGAACAGGCATTATGCCGGCAATAATGGGAACCCGTATGCCTGCCAATTCGCATCTCTCACAGAAATCATAAAAATCCCTGTTGTCAAAAAAAAGCTGGGTAATTATGTAGTCTGCGCCTGCGTCGACCTTGGCTTTCAAATATTCAATCTCTTTCAATCTGTTAGGGGTATCGGGATGCCCTTCCGGAAAACCGGCGACTCCGACGCTCATTTCGGGAAAATATCTCCTGATAAATTTAACAAGATCAACTGCATGGACAAAATCGCTGCACATACTTTCATTTTTTCTCTCATCCGCAGGCGGATCACCCTTCAATGCCAGAATATTCAAGATACCGTTGTCACAGTAATTTGCAAGAATTGACTCTATTTCCTTTTTATCTGAGCCTTCGCAGGTAAGATGAGAAACTACTGTCAGGTCAGTTTCCCTTTTTATTCGGACAACCAGATTGTGGGTATTCTCACGTGTTGACCCTCCTGCCCCGTATGTTACACTCACCCAGGACGGTTTGAGCGGCATTAAATCCGCTATCGTCTGAAAAAGCCTTTCCCATGCCTTCTCTGATCTGGGAGGAAAGAATTCAAAACTGAAGGAAATGTTCGTTTTATCAAGGATATCTCTTACCAGCATGCCATTACTGTCCTTTCCTGACGCCGTTCGCAGCCCCCATATTACCCGGACTGATTCTCCGGCTGAGTAACTATAACAATAAGTCCCATAAAAATGAGCCCTTATTCTGAAAAATATTCCGTAAAAAAATGAAAATGTTTTTATTGTTTTTGTCTTATGCTATTGTATGATATATCTTATAAATGGAACATGTGAGCAACACATGAACTTGCAGTCATGCTCCGGTGATTACGGCTGTTTAAGTGCCGTAAATTTAATACGGCATGTATGACTCTTATCTTAAATGTTCTAAAAACACAAGCTTCACCTTACTTGGACCATAGAACATGAGCACAAATCCAACAACGCTGAAACAGGCTGTTGAGATCATATCTCTGCTGACTACTGCTGTTACCAATTTCAGGCTCTATCCTCAGGGCAGCGCAATCACCTCTAATTCTATTGACCGTCTGTTAAATGCCCTTTTGATGGTCCTTGAAAAAAAGGATTCGATCATTCTGGCCGAATCTGAAAAAGCCATGCTTGCTGACGGCCAGCCTCTTCCTGAAGAAACCCTTAAAAAGGCTCAGGTCAAAACACTGATTCAACTCATGCTCGGTCTGGAGATCAGGAGTATTACAATCGAAAAAGGGCTGGCAAAATCAGAGATTATTGACCTCCTTGATATATTGAGTAAAAAGCCCTCTGAATTGCAGAAACATGGCGGAATCAGGAATATCTTATCAGCCGGGAATATGCCCCACATTCTTTTGGATCAGAAGATCTATGTGGCGCTCGACAAGGACAGGCAGATAATTGCGGGCATTGATATAAAGGATGAGGAAATAATCAAATTTATTATGGGAGACGCCCCATTTTCGGATGCTGATATTCAGAAAATCAGGGAAATGAGCAGGGACCCGCAATGGGCTGCCAATCTGTTTCAGGCAGGTCTTGACAACCTGATGAAACGAAGGGAAGATGTTCCGGACATCAGGCTTGCCGAAACCTGCACCCATATGATTCATATTCTTAACGACATAACGGCCCCTGAACACAAAGACCTGATTTCCAGGAGCATTGCCGGCTCCATATCCGGCCTGGATGATAAACTGCTTGCAAACCTGCTGACAAAAAACCTTGAAGACATCCTCGGAGCAGGACTTTTCGATCATATCATTAACAGCCTGGATGAGAGAAAATTTGAGAGGCTTATGGCCCTCCTAAAGAGCATGGCAGGCCCTGAAGAAAAAGAAGACGGCATGCCGGGAAAGGCTGAAATTGAGTCGATTAACAGGGCATATGTGCTTATGCTGTATTCTGAACGGAGAAAAAACCTTCAGACAGGCATCATTGAAAAACAGGCTTTTGAAAGGGATAGAAAGGAAAAGCATGCTGCTCACATAAAAGACGGCATATCAGACATATTGAAGGGGAGGGATGGAGCCCTTGCCGACAGGGATGTTATCCGGTTCCTTCCCGGTGTTGTAAAGAATATGTTTGAAAAGGGAAGAAGGGATCATGCGTGGCTGTTAATTGAAAAGGTTGCCGGTGGTCTTTTAAGTGACAAATCCGAGGTTCGGGCAGAAGTTTCCGCTGCATTATCTGAAATAGGGGAATATTTTGTTTCAGAAAAACGTCAGAGTGAAATGCTGAGACTTTCAGAAAAAATGGTCAACTGGATCAGAAATGAAACTTCTCTAACCCCCGCCTACAGGAAAATCTGCGTTCAGCTTCAGAATCTTGCCCAGGACCTTATCAGGAAATACGAGATTAATAAGTGCAACCGTATCCTGGAACCCTTCAGCCTGATATATTCCGGAAAAATAAAAAAGGATCAGGCTATTGAATCATTATCAGGAAATATATTGAAGAATATTGCTTCAGATGAAGTGCTTGATATTCTTTTCAAAGAATTTCAGACAAACGAAAAAGACAACCGGAAGCCGGTCATTGAAAGTCTGAGTATGCTGGGCGAATCGCCTGTTCCTCGTCTTCTGGATACCCTTGAGTCAAGTGTGGACCGGTCAGAACGGCTCAGAATAATCAGGATTATATCGGCAACTGGCGACCCTGCAAGACCGGATTTGATAAGGCAGATTATTAAAGGAGGAGAGTGGTATTACATCCGTAATCTCCTGGCAATGCTGGGAAAAGTTGGTACGGAAGACGACCTGAAGATCCTGCAGCCGTTTCTTGGTTACAGGGATTTCAGGGTTCAGTTCGAAGCCCTGAGGAGTATTCATGGAATCGGAGGAGAAAACGCAGGGAAAATTATGGTGTCAGCTATTACAGAATCCGATGACAGATTGAACAGCAGAATAGTTGAAATGCTGGGCTCAATGAGTTATCGCGCAGCAGTATCGCCCCTTCTGGATTTACTTAAATCCAAACCTTTGATGTCCTCCAAATCAAGGATTGACCTGGAAGTAAATATCTGCATTGCCCTGGGCAAGATGGGCGCTGAAGAAGCTGTTCCTGATCTTGCTGCAATTTTGGAACAAAAGAGCCTGCTCGGATTAAAATCATATAGCGACAGAGTAAAAAGTGCTGCAGGCAAGGCATTGGCAATGATAAAAAAACAGGATTAAATCAATGTGCTCCCCAAAGGATATGTCCCGACATAATCCAGCCGAAATCCTGCCTATCTCTAACCTGCACTCTCTATGATTTTCACTGCCGCTTTTATGCCGTCTGCACCGCTTGAAATGATTCCTCCCGCATAACCGCTTCCCTCTCCAATCATGTAAAGGTTCTTAAAGCCTGAGCAGCGCATGTCCTTTTCACGCACTGCCTGGACAGGGGATGAGGTCTTACTTTCAAGACCCATAATAATTCCAGTCTCAAAGCCCCTTATTTTCCTGCAGAATTCCTTAAGGCCTTCCCTTATTGAGGCGCTTATTTCATAAGGCATCAACTCCCACAAGGCAGAAGTCTTCAGCCCTAAGGGATAACTTGACTCTGCACTTGAGAATGGTTCTTTTTTATTTATAAAATCAGATATTCCGCAATACGGAGCCTTATAGCCGTCAGAATAATTATAGAAGCTCTCCTCAAGGGCTTCAAGCCAGTCAAGGGCTTCGGCCGCTGACATTTTCCTGCCCTTCAGCCTCTCGAGATCAACTGCGGCCACACAGGCTGCATTGGCGAATCTGCCGTCTCTCCTGTACCGGCTCATGCCGTTGACTGTGTTTGCATTTCTGTAGGCGGTAGACGGAACCACATTCCCTCCCGGGCACATGCAGAAGGTATATACAGGAAGATTACCGTCTCCCCTTGACGTAAGGCGGTATTCGGCAGCCTTGACACCAGGCAGGCTTTCCCTGCCCCATTGGGCGCGGTTAATGACCTGCTGTTCATGCTCTACCCTGCTTCCCAGGGCAAAATTTTTAGTTCGAAACCTGACACCTCTCCTCATCATCATTCGATAGGTTTCATAAGCCGAGTGGCCTGATGCGATCAAAAAAAAGTCGCCCTCCATTCCACCGGAATCAGTTAATGCCTCTGTGACTTTCTCATCTTCGATTTTCAGGTCATTCAGTATCGTGTCAAAGAGTACTGTCCCGCCGATATTCAGAAATTCTTTTCTAAGATTTCCCACTATTTTCTTGAGACGGTCGCTTCCCAGGTGCGGATGCCTGAGATATGCTATTTCGCCGGGAGCTCCGGCATCAATATATCTGGAAATTATGAATAATTTTTCTTTCGATATGCGCCTGGTTCTTGATGTGAGCTTTCCATCTGAGAAGGTGCCTGCACCGCCCTCGCCAAATGCGTAATTGCAGGCAGGATTGAACAGGCCTGTTGTTTCAAATGCCATGACACCTTCAGCCCTTTTCCTTACTTCAGAGCCTCTTTCAATAATGGTCGTGCTGAATCCTGCCTTTTGAAGAACGAAGGCTGAAAAAAACCCGGCAGGACCGCTTCCGGCAACAACTGCCTTTTTATTCCTTTTTTTATATGGAATTTCAAGGGGGTGGTGCTGAACCGGATTCTCTCCACTGATCTGCTCAGATATCACAGAAACTCTGATCTTCCAGTGGATATTATCCTTTTTCCTGGCATCAAGGCTTTTGTTTTCAATCTGATGAAAGAAATCTCTTACCCCCAGATTTTTTTTAATCCGGTCTTTAAGCTCTTCTTCCGTATAGCCTGTGGGCAGGTTTAATGTAATTTCCCTAAATCCCATTTGCGTTCAATTAACCTGAATTATATTGATGTTCCTTTTCTGAACGGGTTAAATCCCTTATCTTACCTTTACCGAGGAGGAAAAAGCCCGCCCGGATTCGGATCCATTAACAGAAAATTCATTGGGCATATGACAGGTTCCGGAATAAATTTACAGTCTGGCCAATATCTGTAACTTATTCTGGCGACAGAAGCAATCAGGCCCTTGTCAGCTGCCTGTATTTGATCCGATGAGGCTGATCCGCGGCCTTGCCAAGTCTTTTTTTCCTGTCCGCCTCATATTCGGAATAATTCCCCTCAAACCATACGACCCTGCTGTCCCCTTCAAAGGCAAGGATATGCGTGGCAATACGATCGAGAAACCAGCGATCATGAGTGATAATTACCGCGCAGCCCCCAAAATTTTCCAGACCTTCCTCGAGGGCACGCATGGTGTTGACATCAAGATCATTTGTAGGTTCATCCATAAGAAGCACATTTGCTCCCTCTTTAAGCATGCAGGCAAGATGAACCCTGTTCCTTTCACCGCCTGAAATCATATTTACCTTCTTCTGCTGGTCTGTTCCTCCAAAATTGAAACGGGCCACATAGGCACGCGAATTTACTTCTCTGCTCCCCAATTCAATAATATCCCTGCCCCCTGATATAACCTCCCATATAGTCTTTACCGGATCAAGACTGTCGCGTTCCTGGTCGACATAAGCGAGACTTACCGTGTCACCTGTCTTTATGACCCCTGTGTCCGGCTTTTCAGAACCGGTGATCATCTTGAAAAGTGTGGTCTTGCCCGCACCGTTCGGGCCGATTATTCCCACAATCCCTCCTGCGGGCAGTGAAAAATTCATCCCCTCAAATAAAATACGATCTCCATAAGCCTTTGAAACATCCTCGGCATCAATTACGACCTTTCCAAGCCTGGGGCCTGGTGGAATGAATATCTCGAGGTCTTTTGCGCCTTTTTCATATCCCTG
>JAFGMQ010000088.1 GCA_016927455.1 Deltaproteobacteria bacterium | reverse complement strand
TGACCTTACCCAGCTTACTCTCGGCCTTGACAGGGATTCTTTTCTGGTTTCCCACCTCTACAATGAACGCAACGATGCTGTAAAGAGGATGATATCCCAGGTTATAGAAGTAGCTAAAAAGAAAGGCAGAAAGATTGGTATTTGCGGTCAGGCCCCGAGCGATTTTCCGGACTTCGCCGAATTCCTGGTTGAGTGCGGAATTGATTCAATTAGCCTTATTCCGGATACGGTCATAAAGACAAGACTGGTAATTGCCGAAAAAGAGAAAGAACTGGGTATTAAGCCGGAGAGCAATTGAAAATGAGTTCCATAAGAATTTTAGGAACAGGGTCATATGTCCCGCCTAAGATCCTGACCAATTTTGACCTCCAGAAAATGGGCCTTGACACCACAGATGAATGGATAGTCCAGCGAACAGGTGTAAGCGAGAGAAGGGTTGCTGAGCCGGATGTCTGTTCATCAGACCTTGCATATGAAGCCTCTATCAGGGCTCTTGATATGGCAGGCATGACAGCCAGGGACCTTGATCTTGTGATTATGGCCACTATAACGCCTGATACATGCTGTCCTTCTGGTGCCAACTGGCTTGAAGCGAAACTGGATGCTCCGCAGGCAGTTGCCTTCGATATTACGGCTGCATGCTCAGGTTTTATCTTCGGACTCAACGTGGCTGAACAGTACCTTAAAAACGGGGTTTACAGAAATATCCTTGTGGCGGGGTCGGAGATCATGACCAGGACCCTTGACTGGAAGGACAGAACCACATGCATCCTATGGGGGGATGGGGCCGGTGCGGCGATTCTGACCACCGGAAACGATGGCCCTGAAATTTTATCCACGCACATCCATACGGATGGTGCCAATGGCTTGGACCTGTTAATGCCGGGCGGAGGATCAAAAACTACGCCGATTTCGCATGAAAGCGTGGATAAAGGCCTTCATACCCTAAATATGATTGAGGCAAACGCCAGTTTCAGGGTGGCGGTCAGGCACTTTATCGATTCAATAAAAGAGGCTGCTGATTACAACAATGTGGACGTTGAAAACATTGACTGGTTTATTCCTCACCAGGCCAATGCCCGTATGTTTAAATCCATTGCAAAAACCATAGGAGCCCCTTTCGAGAAGTTTTATCTTACCATTCAAAAGTACGGCAATATCTCATCAGCATCATGTGCGATTGCCCTTGATGAGGCAGTCAGGGATGGAAGCATCAGGAAAAATGACATTATATGTCTTCCAGTCTTTGGGGGTGGATTGACCTGGGGCAGCGCACTGATCAGGTGGTAAATAATTAAAATAAGGCATGCGGGGTTATAACCTGGCTGTTTTTTCAAACAGGCAGATTATGACCCCGATTTATTAACTGTAACCGATCCGGATCGACGGAGATAGGATATATGATTAAATCAATGAATATTGCTTGGTGGGTGCAAAGGTGGAGTGAACTGCATCCAAATAAAAACGCTGTAATCTATGAAGATGAACGGATCAGCTATCTGCAACTGCATCAGCGTGCCAACAGGACAGGCTGCTGGCTGCAGTCCCTGGGCATTGAAAAGGGAGACAGGGTCGCTGTCATGTTGAAAAACTGTCCCGAGTTTATAGAGATTTATCTCGCATGTTCAAGGCTGGGAGCAATTTTTGTTCCCATTAACTTTCGCCTTGCAGGTCCGGAGCTTGAATATTCGCTGAAAAATTCGCGGCCAAGGCTCTTCGTATTCGGTCATGAGTACGCTGAGACTATCAGGGAACTGAAACTGCAAAAGGGGTTTCCTTTGATGCTGCTTGCTTACGTTGACGATGAATCAGCCTCTTACGGATTAATTAATTATGCAGTGGATGTAAAGGCTCTTAACGGGCAGAAGCCATTTCTGACCAAATCCCTTGGCCCTTCTGACCCGGAGGAGCCCCATGTAATTATGTATACTTCCGGTACAACCGGACAGCCAAAAGGCGCTGTTCTGTCCCACCGAAAGACTTTTTTTAACTGCCTGAATGCGGAGATATTCTTCAGATTAAATTTTGATGACATAATGCTGATCATTTTACCCCTGTTTCACTCCGGAGGGCTGTTCATACAGGCCTCACCTGTACTGTACAAGGGCGCTACAATGATAATTCATTCAAGATTTGATCCTGTAAAGACCTATCAGGACATAGAGAACTACAGAGTGACAAAGCTGCTGGGAGTCCCTACTCTGTATCGGCCCCTTCTGGGTGTTGAAGCTGAGCAGAAACGGGATATTTCCTCCTTAAGTGTCTGTGCAATCGGCGGAGAAAAAACGACTCATGAACTGCTGATTCAATGTAAAGAGGCCGGTTTTCCGGTCAGGCAGATTATGGGTCAGACGGAAACATCAATCCTTCTGTGGGCATCTGAAGAAGACTCTCTCCGGAAACCAGGGACCGTAGGAAGGCCAGTATTCCATGCTGAAGTCGGACTGATCGACCGGGAGGGAAAACAGGTTAAACCGGGAGAGGACGGCGAAATCGTGGTCCGGGGATCTATAATGATGAAGGAATACTGGCAGGACCCTGTGAAGACAGAAGATACAATAAAGAACGGCTGGCTGCATACGGGCGATGTGGCCCGCATGGACGAAGAGGGATATTTCTACCTTGTGGACAGGGCCAAAGATATGTATATATCCGGAGGTGAGAATGTCTATCCTGCAGAGGTTGAAAAGATTCTGAAAGAGCACCCTGAAATTGAGGATGCAGCTGTGGCGGGAATTCCGGACCAGATCTGGGGTGAGGTGGGCCATGCGTTTATAATAGCCAGAAACGGATTCAATCTTACTGAAGAAGAAATAATATCTTTCTGCAAGGGTAAGCTGGCACGCTACAAGTGGCCCAAGAAGATCAGTTTCTGTAATGAGTTCCCCCGAACAACACTGGGAAAAATACGCAAATCGCAGTTAATCCGCTCTTCATATAATTCTAATTCCTGACGCGTATTTATGGGTTGATCAGATTCTTGAAAGGATATAAACTCCTACTGAAAAGGGGCTGAATCAGGCATTATGCCAGTTCCTGAAACGTGAGATTCATATTATGATTTCTAAAATCCTGAGAGATCTGGGAGTCGGCTTTGAAAGCGGGTCGGATTCCTGCATGGAGGACAAGCCAGCCCTTGTCATGATTCATGGGGCTGGCGGGTGTGCCGGGATATGGAAAAACCAGACTCATCCCCTGAATGATTATATGAATGCCTTTGCTCTGGATCTCCCCGGACATGGAAAAACATCCGGTCAGGGTATGGCGGGAATCAGTGAATACAGCACCTGGCTGAATGATATACTCGAAAGGGCATTTGAGACACCTGTTTTTCTTATGGGGCATTCCATGGGAGGTGCAATTGCTCAGGATGTTGCGATTAATAATCCCCATCTGGTGAAGGGAAATATCCTTGCCGGCACCGGACCCAGGCTCCGTGTAGCCCGGGCCTTTTTAGACGGATTATTGAAGAATTTCGAGGATACTGTTGATGAAATCATGAGATATGCCTATGCGCCGGGCGTGAATGATTCGTGGATAAGGGAAGGGGCCGGACTGATGAAAAAGCCGGGTTCAATTGTGGTACGAAATGATTTTCTGGCATGCGACGGGTTTGACAGCATGAATGAAATACAGAATATCAAAACCCCCTGCCTTGTTATCTGCGGAGAAAAGGATAAGCTGACGCCGGTATTCCTTTCAAATAAACTGACTGAAAACATCAGAGGAAGCAGGCTCACTGTAATTCCATCGGCCGGCCATATGGTCATGATTGAAAGATATAAGGAGTTTAATGAGTGCATAAGGGAATTTGTTTGGGGTATTGAAGCCGCCTTCATCCATGATAATTCCAAAATCTGTTAATATTGAGTTTTTGACATGTGAAGTCCGGTCTAATATAGTCCAGAAAGAAACCATCTGATCAAGTCTAATGTAAATCCTTAACATTCATAAAGGAGGGACGTGTGACTGATAAATCAAGGTCTGCCTCTATAAGGCCGATTCATATTGACGATCTCGAGAGCATTATAAAAATAGATTTCAGGATACTCGGGAAAAACAGGCCGGAGTACTGGGAGCAGAAACTGGAACTGATTGAAAACCAGTCAGCAATGTCTTCTCTTGTTGCTGAGATGGATGGCAGGGTGATAGGTTTTATTATTGGCAATTCAAGCGGATGGGAATACGGCATACCGGAAACAATCGGCTGGATTGATACTATCGGAGTGGACCCTGACCACCAGAGAACCGGTGTTGCCCATGACCTCTTGAGCGAAATGATAAATAATTTAAAAAAGGTGGGCTGCAATACCATATACACATTGGTAAACTGGCGCGACTGGCGCCTGTTGCGCTTCTATGACGATATAGGTTTTGAGAAAGGAGATATGCTGAATCTTGAGTTGAAGGTTTAGCTCTCAGCTCTCGTTCCTCAACTCGGGACCAATCCTTTATTTGGTTGACGACGGCATCCAAACCTCGGTACGGCAGTAGGCTTCTACTGCCAAAGTAGTCGTCCTCGAGAACCCTATCGCTCTTTTCTTAAAACTGTAAGTCAATGACTGAGCCATCCGACAATTGGCAAATCCCCACACCTCCAGCGGCCATTCCTGTGATGGGATCGACGACCATAAATCTGCAACTTCATAGAGCGACCTTTATCCCCGAACAGGACAGCCTCATTGTTGCTTATCGTCAGAAACTGATTGGTTGGATGATCCGGGCTACGATCAACCGACTTCATACTTTCATAACAGATTGAAAATCAGTGCACGGCCCCACTTTTATTCAAGCTGAGTATAGAACAGCCGCCCAGCCCATATTTAACAAAAAGACTCACGGGAGCCCACACGCCTTTTCATTCAGGCAAATGCCCGCAATTCCTCCACCCCAGTACATGTATCCCTTTGTGTTGATAGGATTCATCTCCAGCGAAGATCAACGCAGGTGCACCAGCTTTGTCTCCGGCCAGGGAACACCATTTATGAAGTCCGGCAAAGGCTTCATGTGTCAGGGTGCGACCCGACTTGATCTCCACCGGGATCAACCGGGTTCCCTGCTCAACAAGGAGATCAACCTCGTTGCCGTTGCTGTCCCGCCAGAATGAGAAAGCCGGCTTTTCACCTTGGTTCAATTTTGATTTGATCAACTCCGATATGATAAAGGTTTCAAAAATGCTGCCCCGCAACGGATGGGTTATCATTTGTTCGGTTGTCCGGATTCCTAAAAGCCAGGATACCAGGCCCACATCATAGAAATACAACTTGGGCATCTTTACCAGTCGCTTGTTAAAACTGACGTGATGGGGGCGTAGGAGAAAGACTAAATAACTGGCTTCCAGAACAGATATCCATGATTTTGCGGTATTGTGGGTAATACCGCATTCAGTTGCCAGGGAAGACAGATTCAGCAACTGTCCCGTCCTGCCCGCACATAGCCGGACAAAACGCTGGAACGTTTCCAGATCCTGAATTTTGAGCATTTGCCTGACATCGCGTTCCACGTAGGCTGTTACATAAGCGCTGTGCCAGGCTGCGGGTGCCAATTCGCGATCATAGATCGGTGGATAGCAGCCGGTCAACATCATGGCATCAATGTCATTCGGTAGCTTTTCAGCAAGGGCCAGTTCCGGCACGGAAAAGGGGAGTAATTCCACAAAAGCGGTTCGTCCTGCAAGAGATTGCGTAATGCCGGACAACAGACCGAACTGCTGGGACCCAGTCAAGATAAACAGACCCATTCGGCGATCTTTATCCACCAGGTTTTGAAGGTAGGACAAGATTTCCGGACACCGCTGCACTTCATCTATAACTGCGCCGTCGGGAAACCGTGCGAGAAAAGAACGGGGGTCTGAATTGGCTGCCTGCCGCAGATCCGGCTCTTCCAGGGAAACATATGGATGATTTTCAAAAACCGCCCTGGCAAGGGTCGTCTTGCCAGACTGACGTGGTCCTGTGAGCGTAACAATGGGAAAACCGCCCAGCAGGTTTTCAATTGCTTTTTTTAAATTTCGATGGATCATGGCAACATGACTAACAGGTTTTCATGCAAATTGTCAATGCATTTTACAGATTGCATAATAATGTGTTGGGGGCCGGGTTTAATCGAGGTACTGGACTTTAGTCGGCCTTGTTCAAGTAAGCCGCTGTGCGGCAGGATCAGTCTTTTCAGATCATTATTGTTTGATAGAATAACTCATGGTATCTTCTACCTGTCTGCGTGCAACGTACAGGCAGGCCAAATTGCAGGTCGGTATCTTCTACCCGGCAGGGTAAATTAAAAGAAGAAAGGAAGATACCATGAACCATTTAATCAAGCGGTTAAAGGAAGACCTGCAGTTAGGAGTTTATGCAAAAAGAAGTACTGAATCTTATGCCAGTTCGGTTCTGCGTTTACAGCGTTTTTACAATAAGACGTTAAAAGATATCACCGAAGAGGGTTTACGTCAATCATCAATACTGGCTTTGCTGTCAAAGTGATTCCGGCTGGAGCGCCGCGCTGTCTTTAATATGGCATCCGGCCACGTTTCCTCTCTTGTTTGTTATTCCGGTGAAGATAATGTATTCCTAATTCCAGTTTTGTAATTACCTGTGAGCAAAGGGTAGTCTGTTGCAATT
>JAFGMQ010000087.1 GCA_016927455.1 Deltaproteobacteria bacterium | reverse complement strand
TGAAAGGTTGGAGGTTTACGGTTTCGTTGAAAGCCGAGATATAGACCAATATCTCCTTTAGTCAAGTTTTTTGTGCAGGATAAGGTAATTATATGATTAATAGAATTGACAATAATATGCCAATTTATTGAACTGATATCTTTGGTGAGATCTTTATGAAAAAAATACAGCTTTTCAATGTTATCCCATCTATACCCTCTGATCTGGCTTTCCTGGAAACCCTATCATATAATTTATGGTGGAGCTGGAATCAGGACGCTATAGAGCTGTTCAGACGCATTGACCCTGTTTTGTGGAATGATATGAACCATAACCCCCTGGCATTCCTTGGGCGTATTTCTCCGGAACGACTGGAGTTTCTTGTTGGTGACGACGGATTCATGAGTCATTATGAACAGGTTATGGGTCACTTTGAAGCAGACGTACTTCCTGGTGGAGAAGGAAGACCTGCTGATGCTGAAAAAAACAGCATTGCATATTTTTCACCTGAGTATGGTGTCCACGAAAGCGTCAATCTCTATTCCGGCGGGCTTGGCTGTCTCGCCGGAGATCACCTGAAATCCGCTTCGGATATGAACGTCCCGATGGTTGCTGTAGGCCTGATGTATAAATGCGGAAACATCAGGCAGTATTTGAATAATGACGGATGGCAGCAGGAAGCCTATCTTGAGAATGAAATTCACCTCATGCCGTTCAGGAAGGTGCTTGATAAGCAACAAAGGGAAGTGAGGGTATCATTGCAGCTCCCGGATGGAATTCTGCAGGCTGTTGTGTGGCGGTTTGATATTGGAAGGGTTCCGATTTTCCTTCTTGATGCCAATATCCCGGAAAACCCCCCTGATTTCAGGAAGATCACTTCGCAGCTTTATGAAGCGGACAGGCAGGTAAGGCTTCGCCAGGAGCTTCTTTTGGGGATAGGGGGATTCAATGCCCTGCTGTCTTTAGGCTATGATCCCGCAGTATGTCATATGAATGAAGGTCACTGTGCCTTTGTGAGTCTTGCGAGGATCGCCCACCTTGTGAATGATCGCGGCATGGCTGCGGGAGCGGCATTCGAACTTGTCAGGAGAACTAATGTATTTACCACGCATACGCCTGTTATGGCCGGCAATGAGTCTTTTGATGAAGGTCTGGTAAAACCTCATATGGAGGCGCTTCAGGATTACCTTGGTCTTGACCCTGAGGAAATAGTTTCATGGGGGCAGGTACCTGGAAGTGATCACAAGTCTGAAATGACAATGACGATTCTCGCCTTGCGCACGTCCTTATTTGCCAACGGCGTAAGCAGGCTGCATGGAAAGGTTGCGCGAAGAATGTGGTCCCATCTCTGGCCCGGCCTCCCTGATGATGAAATTCCCATTTGTCATGTAACAAACGGCATTCATGTCCCTTCCTGGCTTTCACAGGACAATACTGCCCTGTTTGACAGATATCTTGGCCCTGAATGGCGCAACAACCTGTCTGACCCTGAACTTGTGTCGCGCATCTCTCAGATACCGGATGAAGAGTTGTGGAGGGCGCATGAACTTGGCAGGTCGAGGCTTGTTCGAATGGCCCGGGAACTGGGGGAGCGGCAGTTGAGTGCACGCAACGAGACGAGGACGGAAATAACACAGATAAAGTCAGTGCTTCGCTATGATACCCTGACAATAGGTTTTGCACGGCGATTCGCTGCCTACAAACGGGCAGCCCTCCTTCTTATGAACAGAGAACGCCTTGAGGCGATTCTTAACAACAAGGAGCGCCCGGTGCAGATCGTCTTTGCGGGAAAGGCTCACCCTGCGGATAATATAGGCAAGGACCTGATCCGGCAGATAGTGCACTTTGCGCACCAGCCAAGTGTCCGTCAAAAGGTCATTTTCCTTGAGAATTATGATTTCAGGATAGCCCGATACCTTGTGCAGGGCGTGGATGTCTGGCTTAACACTCCGCAGCGACCTCTTGAAGCAAGCGGGACATCGGGCATGAAGGCCGCTGTTAACGGCGCTCTTAATTTAAGTGTAATGGACGGATGGTGGGATGAAGCCTATTCCTCTGACTGCGGGTGGGCTATCGGTAATGGCGAGGAATATTCAGACCATGAGTACCAGAACTGGATCGAGGCACAGGCACTATACAACCTTCTTGAAAATGAGGTTATTCCAACCTTTTATGACCGTTCGGAAGGAGGTGTCTCGGAAAAGTGGCTTAAAATGATGAAGGCATCCATAAGAAGCGCCCTTGGCCATTATACAAGCCATAGAATGGTTTCGGAATATGAAGGGATGTTATATAATCCTGCTGTGGAAGAGTGCAAAAGCCTTTATGCTGATAATGCAAATCGTTCAAAGGCCCTTGTTGCCCAGTCAGAGAGGCTTCAGTCTCTCTGGGATAAAGTAAGGATAGAAATGCCGAACGTGAACCGGGATATATCTGTCATGCATACAGGAGACAAATTTGAAATAAGTGTTGATGTGGAACTCGGAGATCTCAGGCCGGATGAGGTGGACGTTGAGGTCTACTACGGGCCCGTTGATTCGGAGAACCAGATAACCGAAAGCCACGCCGAAAAGATGTCAATAATAGAGGAAAAGGGTAACGGGAATTATGTCTACGGACATGAAATCTTATGCCGGTCTGCCGGGCGTTATGGCTTTTCAGCACGTGTTACTCCATTTGGCAGAGACTGGGCTGTCACCATTCCCGGTTTTGTAACCTGGGCAAACGGGGATTGAACATGAAAAAGAACAGGCCATTTCAAAGCAGGCATAATCCCAGGATTCTGATCGTCACGCCGGAAATCACCTATCTGCCGAAGGGTATGGGCAACATGGCAAACCATCTGAAGGCAAAGGCCGGCGGTCTGGCTGATGTCTCCGCTTCTCTCGTGTCTGCGTTGTTTGATCTCGGAGCCGATGTCCATGTAACCCTGCCTCATTACCGAAGGATGTTTAACATTGACATCGGAAGGTTCATAAACGGCGAGCTTCGTTCTTATAAGAAGGTCCTGCCGGAATCACGTATTCATCTGGCCCAGGATCGGATATTTTATTACAGGGAAGAGATATACAGTAATTATTATACAGAGAGTCATAAGGTTGCCCTGGCTTTCCAGCGGGAGGTGATAAACAACATAATACCTGCCGTGAATCCTGACCTGATACACTGCAACGACTGGATGACGGGCCTTATACCTGCAATGTCAAGGAGAATGGGTATCCCCTGCCTTTTTACCGTACATAACATACATACGCAGGAACTCACTCTTGAGAATATTGAGAACAGCGGCATTGATGCAGCGGAATTCTGGGCATACCTTTATTACAAACGTGCGCCATACAGTTATGAGGAAACGCGGTGGTCCAATCCGGTTGATTTTCTTGCGAGCGGGATATTTGCCGCCCATTTTGTAAATACTGTCAGCCCGACCTTTCTTGAGGAGATTTGCCAGGGCCGCCACGCGGTTGTGCCTGACAATGTCCGCTCTGAGCTGTCCAGCAAAAAGGATTCAGGATGCGCCTTCGGGATTCTCAATTCCCCTGACCCCTCATTTAATCCTCAAACCGATGAACTGCTGGAATACCGCTACTCGGCAAAGACCCATGTTGAAGGAAAAAAGAAAAACAAGCTCTTTATGCAGGAAAGACTGGGAATTAAAAGGGATGGATCAGCGCCTGTTTTTTTCTGGCCGTCAAGGCTTGACCCTTTTCAGAAGGGATGCCAGTTGCTCACCGATATATTTTACCAGGTTATTTCCTCCTACTGGAAAGACAATCTGCAGATCGTCGTGGTAACAGGCGGCGCCTACATGAACGTATTCGGCGATATTGTTCGATTTCATGGCTTCCATGAACGTGTGGCGCTGTGTGACTTTGATGAGCAGTTATCGCACCTCTGTTACGCTGCATCTGATTTCATACTTATGCCTTCCCTGTTTGAGCCGTGTGGACTGCCTCAGATGATAAGCTCCATGTACGGCTCTTTGCCTGTTGTTCACGATACGGGAGGTTTGCATGATACTGTTTCCCATTTGGATGTTGAAAGTAACAGCGGAAATGGATTTGTATTTGATGTTTATGATTCAAAGGGGCTTCTCTGGGCAATTGACCGCGCGATGGATTTTTATCACCTGCCAGTCAAAACCAGAGCAGCTCAGATATCCAGGGTAATGAACGAGAGCGCCCTGAGATTTAATCCTTCTGTAACAGCCAGACAGTACTTTGATCTCTATGAAAAGATGCTCAAACGCCCGATTATCAACACTTATTGACGATCCTTATCTTTCACCGTATCTGGAAGATATTCGCCGGAGACAGGAATATGTCCGAAAGGTTGAATTCCGACTTACCGGCGGCAGGGTGAGTATTGCCGATTTTGCAAGCGGACACGAGTACTATGGACTCCATCGCAGTGAAGGAGGATGGGTGTTTCGTGAATGGGCTCCGAATGCAGATGCCGTTTATCTGATCGGGTCGTTTACCGACTGGCAGGAAAAGAGTCAGTTCAGGCTCCAACGGATTGACGGGCAGGGGGTCTGGGAGCTAATTCTTCCGGAGGGACTTATTCATCACAAAGACCTTTACCGGCTGCGTATTTACTGGCAAGGCGGCGAAGGTGAACGGATACCGGCTTATGCCAGACGTGTGGTCCAGGATGAGAAAACAAAGATCTTCAATGCACATGTCTGGTCGCCCCGGCAGCCCTTTGAATGGAGATACAGGTTCAGGGCAGGCAGGGAATTTCCCCTGATATATGAGGCTCACATAGGCATGGCCCAGGAGCATGAAGGTGTCGGAACCTACGATGAATTCAGGAGGAGTATTCTTCCCCGCATAAGGGACGCAGGGTATGATACCATACAGATGATGGGTCTTATGGAACACCCGTACTACGGTTCTTTTGGTTACCATGTCTCCAGTTTTTTCGCAGCCTCTTCCAGATTCGGAACGCCGGAAGAACTTAAGGCCCTTATTGACGAGGCGCACGGCATGGGACTGGCTGTAGTTATGGATCTTGTCCACTCACATGCGGTAAAAAACGAGGTAGAGGGCCTTTCACGTTTCGATGGGACGCTTTACCAGTATTTTCACGAAGGCGAACGGGGCTTTCATCCTGCATGGGATTCACGATGCTTTGACTACGGAAAGCCCGAAGTCCTGCATTTTCTCCTCTCAAACTGCCGATTCTGGCTTGACGAATACCGTGTTGACGGCTTCCGTTTTGACGGGATAACAAGCATGCTTTACCTCCATCACGGCCTCGGGCATGCATTCACCTCCTATGAAGAATATTTTGGCCAGTCTGTTGACGAAGACGCTATTGCCTATCTTGTACTTGCAAACAGGGTTATTCATGAAGTGCGCCCCGATGCAGTAACCATTGCCGAGGATGTCAGCGGAATGCCAGGCATTGCTTCACCTTTAAAAGATGGCGGCTGCGGTTTTGATTACAGGCTCGCCATGGGAGTTCCCGACTGCTGGTTCAAGCTCGTAAACGACGTCCCTGATGAAAACTGGGATTTGAGTTACCTGTGGCATGAGCTTGCAAACCGGCGGTCAGACGAAAAGACCATAAGTTACGCCGAATCCCATGACCAGGCGCTTGTAGGGGGCAAGAGCCTGATATTTGAGATGGTAGATGCAGAAATGTATGATTCCATGCATGTTTCCAGTGAAAACCTTGTTGCTGACCGGGGAATTGCGCTCCATAAGATGATCAGGCTTGCCACCATCGCAACGGCCGGCAACGGATATCTCAATTTCATGGGAAATGAATTCGGCCATCCTGAATGGGTTGATTTTCCAAGGGAGGGAAATAACTGGTCATATCATTATGCAAGACGCCAGTGGCACCTCAGAGATGATCCTGACCTGAAATATCATCTGCTGGGGGATTTTGACAGGGCAATGCTTGATATCATAAAAGAAAGTAAAGGTTTTGAATGGTCTGATCTCAGACTTCTATTGTTAAGAAACGACGAAAAGATTCTTATTTTCGAGCGCGGAGGGCTGTTTTTTTTCTTCAATTTCGATCCTGTCCGCTCAGTTTCAGATTACAGTGTGAATTTAATTCCAGGAGAATACGTACTGGTTATTGATACTGATGAGGGACGCTTTGGCGGACACTCCAGGCTTACACCCTCACAGCGGTATTTCACAAGGCCGGTAGAAGAACATAATACGCTGCATCACTGTCTTCAGGTCTATCTTCCCTGCCGCACGGCACTTGTTCTACGCAGGCAATCGGGCTGAACGCAGTCGCCGTAAAAAGGAAAACCCCTGAATTTTTCTTACCGTAACAGTCTTTTTAAAAAAATTGACAGGATTGACAGGAAATTCAGGATTAAAACCATCTAAACTTATCCTGTTACTTTTATTCACATCCTTCAGATGATGATTCTTTTTTATGTTTTCCGGATAGCTGGGGTGAGAGGAAAGCTTTGTTCCTGCGCTTGAAAAAGACATAATCCTGTATACCCTGCTATCCTGTCGGAATCTTAGCAAAAGCCTGAAAATTACTCCCCACAAAAAAGCAATCTATTATCAGTTAGAGTCAGGATTTATTGTTTCTCGAAGTTGCTGACTATTCCTTTACAAAGTCCATATTTGGTGATATCTGCCAGTAAGTGAGCCTGTACCAAGCTTTATAACAAACTGAAATTTAAGGAATAAGCAGTTTTGAATTGCTTTTGGAGAAAACATGTCGGATTTTTCAGCATGCCAGCGGATTATTGAGAATATTTCACGGGTCATAGTCGGCAAACGGGATGTTATTGAAATGCTGCTGGTCGCTCTGCTGGGCGACGGCCATGTCCTGCTGGAGGACGTGCCCGGGCTTGGAAAGACATTGCTGGCCAAATCCCTTGCACGGAGTATCGGCGGGACATTCAAGAGGGTTCAGTTTACTCCCGACCTTCTGCCGTCCGATATAACCGGGTTTAATGTCTACAACCAGCAGTCAGGAATGTTTATCTATCAGTCGGGCCCGGTGAGCACCAACGTGCTGGTGGCCGACGAAATCAACAGGACCATACCCCGTACCCAGGCCAGTCTCCTGGAAAGCATGGAAGAACGCCAGGTAACGGTAGACGGGAAGACCCATATCCTCCCCCAGCCATTTTTTGTCATGGCCACCCAGAACCCTATTGAACTGGAGGGGACATTCCCCTTACCCGAAGCGCAGCTTGATCGATTCCTGCTGAAGATCCATCTGGGATACCCGGACAGGAACGAAGAAATTTCCATCCTCAATCGCTTTCAGGAGGAAGATCCCCTTCCCGGCCTGAACCCGGTTACTGAACCTGAAGATATAGTTGAACTGCAGCAGATAAGAAAAAAGATTCTGGTCTCCCGCCCGGTGCAGGAGTATATCACCGATATTGTCAGGGCCACGCGCGGGAACCCCGCTCTGCGTTACGGGGCGAGCCCGAGAGGATCACTCGGACTGATGCGTTCGGGCCAGGCCCTTGCTGCCCTGAGAGGCCGTGATTATGTCCTGCCTGATGACATAAAATACCTCGCCGGGCCTGTCCTTGCCCACCGGCTGATCCTCAAAGAAGAGGAGAGGCTGAGGGGAGGCAGGGCTGAAGATGTCCTGGAAGAGATTATACGTCAGCAGCCTGTTCCTGCAATATCCGGGTAGGAAGATTCAATGTTCCTTAGAGCACGGATATCATCCATCCTTAATGCTTTCGTATTACAGTTAACTGCAGGAGTATTTTTCATTATAGCTCTCCTTAACGGGCAGCGTGAACTTCTGCTGCTGACGGTACTTATACTTGCGGTCATGACGGGCGCAAGGCTGTGGAGCCTTTTCAGCCTTGCGGGTATAATCATCCGGACTAGCCTGGACAGGTACAGGGCCTTCCCGGGTGAAACTGTTCAGATTGATGTGTATGCTGAAAACAGGAAATGGCTGCCTGTAAGACTCTATGTTGACATGCCTGCTGAAGGCGCACTCGAAAGAGTTGATAAGGACGGCTTTGAAAATGAATGCAGTCTGTTATGGTATCAGAAGGCCCGTTTTCAATGGGAGTTTGAATGCCGGAACAGGGGCGTTCATAGGGTGGGGCCTCTTCATATTGAAACTGGAGATATTTTCGGTTTTTTTTCGCGGGGGCGCAAAGACAAAGAGGAGCCTTCTGATGTGATTGTGTACCCGAGGCTGGTTCCTTTGAAGCAGTTATATTTTCCGAGGAAGGAATTTTTCGGTGAGCCGGGCGCCAAAAGCCCGGTTCAGGATCCCGTATATATACTGGGTACCAGGGACTACCAGCACTGGCAGCCGGCCAGGTATATCCACTGGAAGGCAAGTGCCCGCCACAACAGGCTTCAGGAAAAGGTATTTGAACCATCTGCACAGGAAAAGGTTCTCTTCATGCTGGATGTGGCGCCATTTAAGGAGAATACGGCCCATGGCGACTTTGAGCGGACCCTCGAAGTTCTGGCATCCATGGCTGTCCAGTGTGATGAAAAAGGACATGCACTGGGGTTCCTGACAAACGGGGTGGTTAAGGGAGGCGCGGCCTTTCTGCCTGTATCGAGAGGGCAGAGGCAGCTGTCCGCAATTCTGGAAAACCTCGCCCGTCTCCAGTTAGAATCCACAGGGGCCTTTACGGATGTATTGCTCCACGGCCTGTCGTTTTCATGGGGAATAAGTGCCGTCTGCTTTTCATATATGGCAGATGAGACCGTGCATAACCTCGAAAACTGGTTCCTGCATCGCCGCATACCCGTGATGTTTGTGGTAAGCAGGACCCATTCGGAAAATCAGGGATCCGTTCATGGTATTCGAAAAAAAATGACTGCACTGAATGAGGTTATTGTAAAGGAACCATCTCCATGAAAAGAAGAAAACAGGGCCTTTCATGGGTGGCAGGGGGAGGTATGGAGCTTTGCTGGCTCTATGCCTGGGCAACCTTTACCACAAATGCAATACTGCACCGGCCTTTCCCTCTGCCCGAGGCACTGGGTGCTTTTATGGTGGCTGTCCTGTTTACCCTGCTGGTAAGGGGAAGGGGATGGCGTGTAATCATGAGTTTCGGTATTCAGTTGTTTGGTTTCTTATTTGCCATATCCATTATTGTCTATTCATTTACTGATCGGCTCTACCCTTATTTCGGAACGGAATGGATCGTGGAATTTCTGGGCCGGTCCCGAAGTTCGGTTGAATGGATTGTCCTGGTTATAACCCTGCTCTGGGCAGTCATATTCTGGTTGAGCGGGATACTGTTCACGCTTCGATCTGCTGATTACAACAAGGTCTGCCACAGGTTTGATCTGGGTGTGGCAGCTTTTTTCTGCCTTTTCCTGCTGAAACTCCTGATGAAAACAAGGGGGGGTATCGATGTGCCGGATACCGTAAGTGAAGTCCTGATATTTCCATTCTTTATCTTCAGTCTCCTTTCAATCGTTATCGCCAGCAGCGCAAACAATGCTCAAAGAGATTTCATCTCAGGGTTTCGCGGTATTGGTTTGGGCGTTGTTTTTGCCGTCACAGTCCTGAGCTTTGGGGTGGCAGTGGCATTGCTATTTCTCCCATATCTGACGGTGGCGGCTGAAGCAGGTTACAGCGCTTTAAAAAATGCTGCCGGACCGCTGGGACCCTATATCATTTCTGCCATAAGATTTATCTTCACACCGCGGATTGTGGCCAGGCAAAGAGCACCGCAGTCAACTGGCGCAGATGATCCCAAAATCGGGGACTTTGCTGCAGATGAGAGCTGGTGGTCTGTTCTGATAGAGAAGATACTCGGCTGGTCCCTTTTCAGCATCTTCGGCCTTCTTTTCATTTTCATCCTTGGCATCGGGATGTGGTACCTGATCAGGTGGCTGCTTTCAAGGTCTGCCCCGGCAACTGCAAAGCAGGGCAGCCTGTTTTCATTTCATGTGTTCATCCTGCGACTGAAGGAAGCATTATCGGTATTGTGGGAATGGATATACAGGGGGATAAGGGGCTATGCAGATGTTAGCCAGCTCTTTGGTGCGGTCATGCGATGGGGACGCCGGAGCGGCGTGCCGAAAAATATCAGTGAAACACCCCTGGAGTATAGCCTGAGATTGAGGGGGTATTTTCCTGTTTTGGAGGGGGAGATTGAAGAAATCGTGAATGCGTTCAATCATGAGGTGTATGGCGGCATGTCGATTACCGAAGAAGAGTACCAGTCTGCGAAAAAGGCATGGGGAAGTATGCGCAGCCCTCGATACTGGCCCTCCCGGTTCAAGAGCCTGTTTTTTGCTGACGCAAAGCAGGAATGGAAAGAGTCATTCCGGTGAAAAAAGGTCATGCCTTGATGTGAATCACGCAATTTAAATTCCATTTGACAACTCGATTTAATCGTGGTTTAAATTTTTTATCTTTTTATTAAACGCGATTTAGAGATTCTTTCAGTTTCATATCTTTTCAACCATAGATTGGTTGTCTTTCTGTAATTAGGTTCAATTAGCACTTAATTGCATTCAAATATAAGAGCTTTTGGTTTTTTGCAATAATATCAGTAAATTCTTTATCTAAGAGATTCTTAAGGTCTCTCTGGAATTTGTAGAATTCAGGGCAATAGGTTAGATTGGATGGGGGGTGTCTTTTTTCCGCTTAGCAACAGTCAACAGTAGATTTGATAATTATATCAAAAGCTAATCGGAGACCCCTTTATTAATCATATTTTAAATTTTAATCTCTTCGGGTTAAATTCCCCGAAGCTTGCTTCGTCTTGTCATCCCGGACTTGATCCGGGATCCAGTCAAGCATGTTTCTG
>JAFGMQ010000086.1 GCA_016927455.1 Deltaproteobacteria bacterium | reverse complement strand
TTTGGTCTTTATTATACAATATCAGGTTTATGCATTTGGTGTTATTTTTAAATTTATGCAATTACCCGGGGAGGAAGATAATGCAGATACTTGTTCTTTATTTTTCAAAAGGCGGAAATACAAGAAAACTGGCTGAGGAAATAGCCGGAGGCGTTAATGAGGTTGATGGAGTTGAAGCCGTCTTAAAAAAGACAGATGAAGTGACTGAAGAAGACTTCATTGCCTCGGATGGTATTATTGCCGGATCACCTGTTTATTTCGGCCTTATGTCGGCAGAGTTGAAAAAGGTGTTTGATGCCTTCGTTTCTGTAAGAAAAAAAATGGAAGGAAAGATTGGAGCTGCCTTTGCAACTTCCGGTGATGCCTCCGGTGGCAAGGAAACAACCATGATGTCCATTATTCAGGCACTTCTAATCTACGGCATGATTATCGTAGGAGACCCGATGTCGGCAACCGGCCACTATGGAGTATCATGCGTCGGCGAACCTGATGACAAGATCAGGAAAGATGGAGCAGAACTCGGACGAAGAGTAGCCCAGACAGCCAAAAAGCTTCGGGGCTGATTCCTCAAAGCATATTGCAGGGCTATTTATTTTCGCTCCATGAAATAGCTTTCCCTGGAAAGGCGGAGAAGTCCTTGGATCGAGATAAAATCAGAGAACTTCTGATTCATTTAAGCAAAGGGAATGTATCGGTTGACGAAACCCTTGAAAGGCTGAAGTCTTTGCCTTTTGAGAATATCGGTTTTGCATGTATCGACCATCATAGAGCCTTGAGGACAGGGCTTTCAGAGGTAATATTTGCTGATGGCAAGGAAGTTCCTGACATCCTGACCATTATGGCAAGGATACTTGATCAGGGGCAGAATGTCCTCGCTACACGTCTTTCTGAAAAAAAGGCAAAAATGATTCTGGATGAATTTCCAGACAGCACCTATTATGAAAGGTCAAAGGTACTGACGCTCGTCAGACATCCTGTCAAAACCTCCGGAAGAGGCAGAATACTTATTATGAGCGCCGGCACATCAGACATACCAGTCGCCGAAGAGGCTGCAATTACAGCAGGATTCATGGGAAACGATGTTGATACCGTTTATGACGTGGGGATTTCAGGCCTTCACAGAGTTTTGGCATGCAGGGATAAAATAGAGGGAGCCTCTGTAATCGTTGTAGTCGCAGGAATGGAGGGCGCACTCCCGAGTGTTGTGGGCGGCCTTGTTGATAAACCCGTGATTGCAGTGCCTACAAGCGTAGGATATGGAGCAAGTTTTTCCGGCATTGCTGCCCTTCTGGGCATGCTTAATTCATGCGCTGCAGGTGTAACGGTCGTCAATATAGATAATGGTTTCGGAGCCGGATACGCAGCCAGCATGATAAACCGAATATGAATACTGCGAGGTTTCCCGGTTCAAAGCCTGCGAACTGCCAATGCCCTGTCTTTTAATCCCTGGTATTCCCTTTTCCTGGAGCTGTCCCAGCATGGCAACAAGGTGTTGTTCTGAAACAAAGGCTCTCCAGTTATATCATATTCTGAAAACTCAACGGCCTTTTCCCAGAGGTCCGTATGAGGTATAGGGGAATATTCTGAGAGATATGGAACTGCTCCGTTTCCAGCAATATAATCAATTGTCTTAAGAACTGAATCCACTGATTGCCCTGGCAAACCTGCAAGGATATATACCCCGATATCGCTGGCTTTAAAACCGGCCCTCTGCAGATTAGACACGGACCTTTCAAAATCGCCTTCTGAGATTTTGTTGTCTATATCCTTGTGAATTGAAAAGTCCGAGGTTTCAAGTCCTATTCTTATTGTTTTAAATCCTGTTCGTCTCATAAGCATGGCAATGTCATAAGAAATTTCCCTTGCGTGAAGTGCATTAGGAGTATGAAATCTCAGGTCCGGATCATGCCTGTTAATTGCTTCAAGCAGAATCGCCATATGGTCTTCCGAAGCCACCAGAAGCGCATCATCATAAAAAGCAAAATCTCTTATACCAAGGTACTTATTCCAGTAAAGTATTTCGTCCAGAATTTCATGGGGATCCCTTTGTTCTAATAAAGGGCTGAGAAAATGACTTGCACAGTACCTGCACCTGAAAGGGCATCCTGTTGAAGTCAGGAGGCAGATGTAATCGTTTTTGTTGAGAAGATCAAATGCCGGGTAAGGCCTGGGCTGTAAATCATTGATACTTTGTGGTATTTCTATACCAAAATCATTAAATAACTTTAGAATGACTTCCGGATCGGCCTCGGTCACCACCCTGTCGGCACCTGAAGTCTGCATAGCGTGTTCATGGCAAAGCCTTGCATAAACTCCCCCCAGGATGACAGGGACGCCCGGATGGATCTTTCTTGCAATTGCTATGGCCTCCCTTACTCCTGGATACCAGTAGGTCATAAGGGAAGTTACAAGTATGGCGACAGGGTTTTCAATCTCTGATAATTCCCTTTCAAAGATACTAATGGAAATACCGTAGCGGCTGTACGGCCTTTGGACATGTTTCAGCCGATCCGGTTTTTCAATCTGCATCCGCCAGAACTTGCCGGTTCCATAAGGACGCCTTTTAGGTGCCCTGAACTGATTATCTTCCAGCATTCCCGGGTGATGTCTGTCCAGACAATCAATAAAATGTATCCTGAATCCGAATTGTCTGAGAAATCCTGCGATATAAAGAAGGCCGAGAGGTTTTGACCAGAGGTCATAAGCAGCAAAATCATAAATCCAGGGATTGATAAGAATCAGTGAATGTGTCATGTTTATATCAACCTTACAAAACTCTTTTCAATTAAAGCAGCATTCAGGCAATACCTGAAGAGATGCGATTTTTCCACATTTTAACATGAGAGGTTAAATTAATGAGAGCAATAGTTCAGAGAGTAAAGGAGTCCAGAGTGGAAGTCAATAGTGTAACCGTTGGAGCAATTGGGCCGGGATTGCTTATTTTTCTTGGAGTCGGGGAGGCCGACTCAGAAAAAGACTGCACTTATCTTGCAGGCAAAATCTCCAACCTCAGAATTTTTTCGGATAAAAATGATCTGATGAATCTCTCTTTACTTGAAACACACAAATCCGCACTTGTAGTTTCTCAGTTTACACTTTGGGGCGACTGCCGGAAAGGACGCAGGCCATCCTTTTTCCAGGCCGCAAGGCCTGAAAAGGCAAGATTTTTATATGAATACTTTATAGACCTTTTAAGAAAAAACGGGCTTTTTGTAGCTACCGGAAGCTTCCAGGAAATGATGGATGTTTATCTGATTAATGACGGGCCTGTCACCTTGATTCTGGACAGTTCGAAGATATTCTAACCTGGTTTCCTCTCGATTCAACCGGGATAATAATAACCGGATTCAAAAAAGTTATTTTTCTCCTATAAAGATAAAAACACTCCAGATAGAGGGTCTTTTATCAGACCTCTACAATGCAGTGTAATATCAATTTAATACCCTTTCTTCCTTCATTATCTATACACCTGCTTTTCCTGCTTTTTTTCTTGACAAAGGCCATAAAGTCATTTACGGTGTCACAAAGTGCCATATAATGCCATGGAGTGCCACAAAAAGGCAATTTGTGAAAGGTATTTTATGTTCAGAGGACGGTCAAAGCATACCCTTGACAGCAAAGGTCGGTTAGCTATTCCTGCAAGGTTCAGGGAAGAGTTAGCACAAAGGGAGGATGATTGTCTGGTGGTTACCAATCACGATAACTGCCTGTGGGCTTTTTCCAGAGAAGACTGGAAAGTTATTGAAGATAAGGCGGCTGCCCTTCCCCAGTTTGACCACAGTGTCAACACATATCTGAGATACTTTATTTCCGGGGCTGTTGAATGCCCTGTCAAGCAGGGAAGGATAACAATTCCCTCTGATCTGAAAATAATTGCAGGGCTTGATAAAGAGGTAGTCCTTGTTGGAGAGCTTAAGCGGTTTGAAATATGGGACAGAGACAGATGGGAAGAAGAATTTCAGCGGTCAAAAGCCAGATTTTCAGAGGCTAGTCAGTCACTTTCTGAATTGGGGATTTAAAGGGTGCAGTTTTGCAGTATCCTCATATACCAGTCCTTGTTGAGGAGGTTTTAAAATATCTCGCTCCGGTTCAAGAGGGTATTTTAGTAGATGGAACTGTGGGCAGCGGAGGTCACAGCGAAGCCATATGTGAAAAGCTGGGTTCAAAAGGCAGGCTGATATGCCTTGACCGTGACCCGGAGGCGGTAAGGCTCTCAAAGAAGAGGCTTGCCTTAACGGGCAAACAGGTCTCCGTAATAAAAGCCAGCTATGCCGAACTGGATAATGTGCTTAAGGATTTAGGGATTAAAAAAGTCCACGGCGTATTGTTGGACCTGGGGACATCTTCTTATCAGATTGAAGGCTCTGGCAGAGGGTTCAGCTTTGGAAGAGATGAACCGCTTGATATGAGGATGGACCCGGAAGATCTGCTCACTGCAGGACATATTGTAAACACCATGTCGGCAAGGGACCTTGAGATGATACTGAAAGAATATGGCGAAGAAAGACGGGCCAAATCAATTTCAAGGGCAATTGTCAGGGCAAGAAAAATCAGGCCCATAGAAACCTCCTTGCAGTTGGCCTCCCTGATTAAATCGTCATTTCCGCCATCCCGTTACAAGACTAAACATCCTGCCACACTTTCGTTTCAGGCTCTGAGAATAGCGGTCAACAAGGAGCTGGAAAATATTGAGATATTTCTTGATATGATCCCCTCTCTTATTGCAGAAGGGGGCAGACTGGTTGTGCTGTCTTACCACTCGCTTGAAGACAGACTGGTAAAAAGGGCAATGTCAAGTTGGGAAAAAGTGTGCACATGCCCTCCGGATTTCCCTACCTGTGTCTGCGGCAGGGATCCCCTCTTCAAATGCCTCACAAGACGTGCCCTGAAACCCAGCCAGGAGGAAATTGAGCTTAATCCCAGGGCACGCAGTGCCAAACTGCGTGCTGCTGAAAGGATTCAGTCGTGACAAGGCCGGAAAAAGTAAATGAAATGATGGAATCGCGAAACGGGGAATCCGGACTTCGAATCAACAACTCCCGGATTAAGAAGCGCCGGTTCCGCATTACACACAAACAAACCTTGTTAATAATTCTAATGCTGATTGTATACATTGCCGGCGGCATAGGTTATGTGTGGTCAAATTTCGAAAGGACTCAGATCGGCTATAGCCTCAGTCAGCTGAAGAGGGAGGAAATCAGGCTTCATGAAATAAATAGAAAGCTGAGGTTGGACCTGGCTGTATCAAAGTCCACTCGAAATCTTGAAACACTGGCCATTAAAAAACTTGGGATGAAGCCGCCCACCCCTGAACAAATAGTTATTTTACAATGAAGTTCAGTGATAAAAAATGGATCCGGTTTCGAGTTTATCTGGTAAGCATCTTCTTCCTTGCCGGACTGGCGATAATTTTAACAAGGGCATTTCAGCTCCAGATACTTGAAACAAAACGGCTGTATAACCGGGCACGTAATGACTATGTCGGCACAACCAAGCTCCCTCCAAAACGCGGAACGATATACGATCGCGAAGGGCATGAGCTTGCACTCAGCGTAGAAGTGGGATCTGTCTATGCCCATCCTAAAAGAATCAGGGAAAAGGCAGCAGCAGCCAAGCAACTGGCCGGAGTTTTGAAAGAAAGCCGAAAAGAAATACTTGAGCGTTTGAATGATGAACGCTCCTTCGTGTGGGTAAAGAGAAGAGTATCTGCTGAGCAGGCCGGTGAAATTGAATCCCTTGATATAGAAGGTGTAGGGATAATTACTGAAACCAGGCGCTATTATACTGGAAGTGAAATTGCAGCTCACCTTATTGGTTTCGCCGGGGTAGATAACCAGGGCCTTGAAGGCATAGAAAAAAGATATGATGAGGTTTTGACCGGGCCTCAATACAGCCTGATTCATATGCGCGACGCCATGGGCCGGCTATTCTCCATCAGTAGTCCTGTCCCTTCGGGCCATGGTGCAAGGGACATTGTCCTTACTATTGATAAAGATATTCAATATAAGGCCCAGCAGGCTCTCAGGTCAGCAGTTGAAAAAAACAGGGCTGCAAGTGGTCACTGCCTGGTTGTGGATCCGGCAACCGGTGAGATAATTGCACTGGCCGTAGTCCCGGAATTTAACCCGAATACTTTTTCAAAATTCATGCCTTATCATTGGAGGAACAGGACAGTTACTGATGTTTATGAGCCAGGATCTACGATTAAGGCTTTTTTGCTGGCTGCAGGCCTGGAAAAAGGGACAATAACACCTGATACTGTATTTGACTGCGAGCAGGGAGAATATGAAATTAGTGGCCACATAATTCACGATACCCGCAAGTACGGCATGCTTAGCGTATCAGACATTATTGCCTATTCAAGCAACATAGGAGCAATAAAAATCGGGGAAAGAACCGGTCACTCAACCTTTTGTGACTTTTTGCTCAAGTTTGGGTTCTCAGATAAAACCGGAATTGAACTCCCTGGCGAGAGAGATGGGTTTATAAGGATGACCGAGGTTGCAAAACCTATTGACCAGACTACACTCTTTTTTGGACAGGGCATGCTGACGACTTCTCTGCAGATGGTGATGGCGATGGCTGCCATTGCGAATGGTGGTAATTTAATGCGGCCTTACGTCGTAAAAAAGATAATGGATGAATCAGGACAGGTAATAGAAGAAACATGCCCAAGGATTATCAGGAGAGTTATATCATCAAAAACAGCAAAAAAGGTATCCGATATTCTTCAGGGTGTAATAAGCGGCGGCGGGACAGCCCCACAGGCAGCCATTCCAGGGTTTACTGTTGCGGGTAAGACAGGCACTTCGCAGAAAGTGGACCCAAAGACGAAACGGTACAGCAATAGAAATTATGTCTCCACATTTGTCGGTTTTGTCCCTGCAGACAATCCGAGGCTGGTCATCCTGATAGTAATAGACGAACCAAGGGACAGCTATTATGGAGGTGCCGTAGCTGCACCTGTTTTCAAAGAAGTAGGTCAGTGGGCGCTTAACTATCTTAGAGTTAATCCCCAAACAAGCATTGTTGAACTTAAAAATACCCATATTCCACTGAAACCAGATAAAAAAAAGCCTTCACTATCCGGTCCTGTGACGGAAATCGCGCTCAATATCCGCTCGGAAAATGATTCCGAAATAATTGGACATCTGCCCGATTTAAGGGGGCTCGGCATGAGAGAAGTTGCTAAAAAGATAAGTTCGTTGGGTCTGAAAGCGCATCTGGAAGGAACAGGCCTTGCCGTAAAGCAGGATCCGAAACCCGGTTCGTCGCTTGAAACAATCAGGAAGGTAAAGGTCAGTTTTAGTCCGCCGAGTTGAAAAAACAAAGCTGGAAAACCTTCAGAAATGGAGCATACAAGGCTTCAAAGGTACACTTAAAGAAAAAATGCAGCTTGCAAAACTATTTACAGACATAAGCATTCTTGATTTTCAGGCTGACCCTGAAATGGAGGTGAATGGCCTCGCCTACAGTTCTTTAGAAGTGAAACCCGGATTTTTGTTTGTGGCTATCAAAGGGAATTCACAGAACGGCCATGATTATATGACGGAAGCGGTTAAGAACGGGGCGGTGGCCCTTGTGGGAGAGGATTTCAGGGATATCCATATGCAGTTTCCAAGAATAGTTGTGAAGGATTCCCGGGAGGCACTGTCTGCCCTTGCTGCAAATTTCTATGACCACCCTAACAGAAAAATCAACCTTGCAGGCATTACCGGCACCAACGGAAAAACCACAACAAGTTATATCCTTGAATCCATGCTTTCAGCCGCCGGTCGCATGCCCGGTATCATCGGCACTGTAAACTACCGTCTGCCGGGACTTACATTGCATGCGCCCGTAACCACGCCTGAATCCCTGGACCTTATGCGTATCTTAAGAATGATGGAGGATAATGGTGTAACAGATGCGGTTATAGAGGTTTCTTCACATGCCCTGGTCCAGAAAAGAACTAATGACTGCCCTTTTCGTGTCGTCATTTTTACAAACCTGACAAGGGACCACCTTGATTATCACCACTCCATGGAAGCCTATTTTGAGGCAAAAACCCTTCTTTTCCGTAATACCAGCAAAGAAAGGCCGGTAAATTTTACAAAAGCGATTATCAATACTGACGACCCTAAAGGAAAAGAACTTGCAAAAATAACAGACTTTCCAGTTCTGACATACGGATCGGGAAAAGATTGCGACTTCAGGGCATATCAGCTCCGGCTGACAAGGGCAGGCCTGACAGCCAGAATGATAACGCCTTCAGGGGAAATGGATATCCGCTCTCAACTCCTTGGAAGTTATAATATCTACAATATCCTGGCAGCCTCGGCCGCTGCTTATGCAATGGATATAGAGATTGATATCATAAGGGAGGGTATTGGAAATCTCAAATCAGTCCCGGGGCGTCTGGAGTTAGTGGATCCGGGGCGCCTGCCCGCAGTTATTGTAGATTATGCCCATACCCCTGACGCCCTTCATAAATCATTAACAGCAGTAAAAGAGATTGTCACAGGGAAAGTGATCACAGTATTCGGATGCGGTGGCGACAGAGACAGGGGCAAACGGCCGGAAATGGGCAGGATTGCAGGAGAAAACAGCAATATCGCAATCATAACATCAGATAACCCGCGAACGGAGGACCCTGAATCTATTATAGAACAGGTTGAAAAAGGAATACTGGAATGCGGTTTGGAAAAGCTTTCAAATACACATAATAAAGGAAGCTCCGGATACTTCCTTGAAAAAGACAGAAAAAAGGCAATCTTGAAAGCAGTCGAAATAGCTGACAGTAAAGATTTGATACTGATTGCAGGAAAAGGACATGAAGACTACCAGATAGTCGGAAAAGAAAAAAGGCATTTTGATGATCGGGAAGCAGCAAAAGAGGCCCTGGACAATTTTGGGATTCAGGAGACATGAATGGCCGCTGAGTGGGGGCAAATAACCCCTGAAGAAATAATTTCCCCGATATCAGGCGTTGTTGAATTTTCAAGCGCATCCGCCACGCCGGAGAAAGAAAGGGTCTTTATAACAGGACTCAGTACTGATTCACGGAATATATCACCCGGCATGCTTTTTTGGGCCTTGAAGGGTGAGCGCTATGATGGCCATGATTTTGTTCAAACGGCAATTCAGGAGTCTGCGGCCGGAATCGTTGTGCAGAAAGACTGGTGGGAAAGAAATTCCGGTTTATTTCTATCTGATTTAAGAATTCACAGATCTTCGCCTGCCCTGGCTCCGGCTGTAATAACCGTTCAGGATACTCTTAAGGCACTCGGCGATCTTGCGCGATGGTGGCGCCATAAACATAAAGCCAGGGTTATAGGTATTACAGGCAGTACCGGCAAGACCACCACAAAAGAAATGACGGCAAGCATCCTTGAACTGGGGGACAAAACATTAAAAAACCGGGGGAATTTTAACAACCTTATCGGATTGCCCCTTACATTGCTTCAGCTCCATGAGGAATATCGAAATGCTATTCTTGAAATGGGCATGAACCACCCCGGAGAAATTGCACGTCTGACTGAGATTGCAGACCCGGATATTGGACTGATTACAAATATCGGAATGGCTCATATTGAAGGGCTTGGGAGCCTCGAGGGTATTGTCCGTGCCAAATGGGAATTGGCAGAAACGATATCTCAAAAAGCCAGAATTATTATAAATGGAGACGATGAGCTATTGAAGCAAAAGGCTGCCTCATCCACCGGAGAAATAATAACCTTTGGCCTTGGCAGGGAAAATGACGTAATTGCCAAAAATATAAGGAATTTTGGGGAAAAAGGGTTTTCATTTGAAATTTCGTTTCAAGACACCTCCTTCAGCATAAAACTGCCTGTACCGGGGTTGCAGAATGTATTAAATGCACTTGCCTCTGCATCCGTTGCTCTTTGCCTTGATGAAATTCCGGGGCAGATCGCTGAAGGGCTTCTGCGCTTCAGGGGTATAAAAGGGCGATTTATGATCATTCGATTGGCTGATGATATTGTGCTTATTGACGATACCTATAATGCCAATCCTCTTTCATTGAAAGCAGCCCTGCAGTCGATTGAAACGATGGCTGAAAGTAATCGAGGGAGGATAATCATAGCTCTTGGCGAAATGATGGAGCTTGGCAGCGAAACGGTAAAAGCTCATAAGGAGGCAGGCAAACAGGTTGCCGGAGTTCATCCTTTTCATTTTATTGCAATGGGAGAACATGCATTTGAAATGGCTCAGGGTGCAATTGAATCAGATATGCAAAAAGGCAAAAAAGGCAGTATAGAGATTGTGAAATCGCATGATGAAATGATTCAAAGCATAAGGGAAAAAATGAGAGCTGGGGATTTGATTTATCTGAAAGGTTCACGAAAAGCCGAGATGGACAAGGTAGTCGAAGGGTTACAATCAAAGGCTCGCTGAACCGGAAGCCTTGCTTTGGGAGATCAGTGCCATGGGTGAAGCAAAGAAAATACTGGTTGTTGATGATGAGAAGGGAATACGGTTTCTGCTTTTGGACTTCCTTTCAAACGAAGGTTTTGATGTGAGTGTGGCAAAGGATGGCCAGGAATCGCTTGACATATTGGAAAAAGCATCTTTTGACCTGGTAATTACAGACATCAATATGCCGGGTATGGATGGCATTTCCATGCTTAAGACCATGAAGAAGGCCGGGCGCAAGGAAAAGGTTATTCTTATGTCTGCAAGTCCCCTGGATGAAAGCCTTCTGGAAAATGAGATTCCTTCTGTTTTAAGACAGCTTTGCAAACCGTTCAGGCTTGATGATTTTCTGGGTATGGTAATTGCCGCCACAGGTAATGCCTAAGATTTCAATAACGTGTGAGACTTGTCCATTGTTAATGAAAAATAAAAGGTATTTCTGAAAATGTTTTATAAACTTATATATCTGTTTCATACTGATTATTCCTGGCTGAACGTTTTCAGGTACATAACATTCAGAACTGTTCTGTCCACACTGACTTCTCTGATGCTGTGTTTCTTTTTCGGTTCCTGGGCGATCAAGAGACTTGCATCTATGAAAGTAGGGCAATTTATCAGAGATGACGGGCCGCCCAATCACAAATCCAAACAGGGGACTCCTACAATGGGAGGGCTCATGATTCTTCCGGCCGTCATTTTTTCCTCATTTCTCTGGGCTGATCCGGTAAATATATATATCTGGCTCATCATATTTGTGCTGCTCTCTTTTGGCGGAATCGGGTTTGCCGACGATTATCTTAAGATGGCCAGAAAAAACAGCCATGGTCTTACTGCCACTTCAAAATTTTTACTCCAGGTTTTGGCCTCCCTTATTGTTGGCCTTACGCTTTACTTCTATCCCGGTTTTGATCTGCATTTGAACATCCCGTTTCTGAAGAAAATATCTCCTGACCTCGGTATCTGGTTTATACCGGTAACGATATTCATTATCGTCGGCACTTCAAATGCTGTTAACCTTACTGACGGTCTTGATGGACTTGCCATAAGCCCTTTAATTGTTGCCTTCGGCAGTTACCTGGCGTTTGCTTATCTCTCCGGGCACATCAAAATAGCATCATATCTGCAAATCCCCTACGTCTCGGGTTCAGGTGAACTTTCGGTTCTTTGCGGGGCACTGGCAGGCGCAGGCATGGGATTCCTATGGTACAACGCCTACCCTGCCGAAGTTTTTATGGGAGACGTTGGCTCATTGCCGCTTGGTGCAGCTTTGGGGGCAGTTGCTATCATCACCAAACAGGAACTCGTTCTGATTCTTGTTGGCGGCTTGTTTGTATTTGAAGCCTTATCTGTAATTTTTCAGGTCGCATATTTCAAGATAACCGGAGGGCAGAGGATTTTTAGAATGGCCCCAATTCATCACCATTTTGAATTAAAGGGATGGCCGGAACCGAAGGTAATTGTTCGTTTCTGGATAATCGCCATTATTCTGGCACTGCTTTCCTTTGCCACACTTAAGCTGAGATAAAAAGATTGATAAGGGAATACAATATAAATGAAAAAGCTGGACATGAAACAAAATTTAGAATTGCGCAATGATCTGCTCCAAAATAAACAGCAGCACCGCATAAGGGATACGAAAGCAATAACATTTAACGTTCCTGGGAGGTGTGGATGAGCCCTTTGCCCCCCCGCCGAAATCTTCAGCATTCCAGATACCTTGTTGTGGGTCTTGGAATCTCCGGGCTCTGGGCTGCCAGAATGCTCAGCAGAATGGGCGCAGACGTGACTGTTAGTGAAACAAGGCTTGAAAGTGAACTGGGCAATGCCCTTTGCAGAGAAATCAGGGATCTTGGAGCTGTTCTTGAGACCGGCGGACATAGAGAAGAGTCCTTTCTTAATACGGAAGCGATCATAATCAGCCCTGGAGTTCCTCATGATATGGAAATGCTTGAGAGGGCCAGGAAAAAAGATATACCTGTTATTGGCGAACTGGAGTTTGCCAGTCACTTCATTGATACTCCCGTGATTGCAGTAACCGGAACCAATGGAAAGTCAACCGTAGTATCTTTTATAGGCTGCCTGCTCGAAAATGCAGGCTTGGAGGTCTTTGTAGGCGGTAATATCGGGACGCCTCTGACTGCATTTGCTGCCGGAGAAAAAAGGGCGGATTATCTGGTTTTAGAAGTAAGCAGTTTTCAATTGGATACGATTGAAACCTTCAGTCCTTTTGTTTCGATTATTTTGAATATCTCCCCTGATCATTTAGACCGTTATCGCGATTATGAAGCATATGCGCAGTCAAAACTGAGGATATTTGAAAATCAGGGATCAGGCCAGCACCTCATAATAAATGATGAAGATAAAATACTCTCTTCCCTAACACTTGAATCCGGAGTCTCTGTGTTTCGTTATGGAAAATACAAACTGGAAGGCCGTAATGCCTTTATCGAGAATGACAGGATCATGACCTTTATGGATGGAAAGAAAAATGCCTCCTTTTCCTTCCGTTCCTTCAGCCTTCCCGGGAGCCACAACCTTGAAAACCTCATGGCAGGCATTCTGGCGGGCCAGTTGCTTGATATAGATGTTTCGAATATTCAGAAAACCATTGATGAATTTAAAGGACTTCCAGACAGGCAGGAGTTGGTGGGTGAATTTAAAGGGGTTTTGTTTTACAACGATTCCAAGGCAACAAATATAGACTCGGCTGTAAGGTCACTTTTGACTTTTAATCGCCCGCTTATTCTCATAGCTGGCGGGCGTCATAAGGGATCTGATTATTATCCGCTTTTAAAGGCAGCAGAGAAAAATGTGAAACAAGCCGTTTTCATTGGAGAAGCAAAAGAAATGCTGGCTTCCTCATTTAAAGGGGTTATTCCCTGCAGAACGGCTGAAGACATGGACTGCGCAGTATCAGCAGCATTTTCTGTTGCAGACCCGGGAGATGTAGTACTTCTGGCGCCTGCATGTTCGAGTTTTGATATGTTTTCAGACTATTCCCAGAGGGGAATGGCATATAGATCTGCCGTTGAAAGGCTTTATCGTGGCTGAAAAGACATTCAAAAATCAAGGGTACGATTTTATGATCCTTATTCCCGCAATGCTGCTTGTTGCCCTGGGACTGGTAATTGTTTACAGCGCAAGCTCAAATCTGGCCGCTCACCGGCTGGGGGACAGCTATTTCTATCTTAAAAGGCAGATTGTCTTTTCCATTCTTGGCATAGGACTCATGATTTCTGCAAAAAACATCCCATGCATCATTTACTCAAAACTCGTTTATCCCCTTCTCATATTGAGCATTTTCCTTCTGGTCATGCTTTTTTTTCCTGGATTGGGGCATAAGGTGAGCGGTGCCAGCAGATGGCTTAGGATAGGTGATTTCACATTTCAGCCTTCTGAAATTGCAAAATTCTCTTTGGCGGTTTATGTGGCCTATTCCATGTCTAAAAAGGGATCGAATATGGAATCCTTCAGCAGAGGTTTTTTACCCCATCTGCTGGTAGCAGGCATTTTCATGTACCTTATTGTCAACCAGCCTGATCTTGGAACAGCCGTTATTATCGGATGCTGGGTCTTTATACTTATGTTTGTAGGCGGGGTAAAAATATCACACCTGCTTTTGCTTTTTACCCTTTCAACGCCGCTTGTTTTATGGCTGATCTGGCAGGCTAACTACCGCATAGAAAGATGTCTCGCATTCATTGATCCATGGAGTGATCCAAAAGGAATCGGGTTTCAGATAGTTCATTCGTTTTTGGCATTTGGGTCAGGAGGACTTTGGGGGCTTGGATTGGGAAACAGCAGGCAGAAATTATTTTACCTGCCCGAACCACACACTGACTTTGCATTATCTATTGCAGGAGAAGAACTCGGCTTTGTGGGAATAACCGTCATCGTCCTGCTCTTCGGAATGCTAATAATTCGGGGAATAAAAGTTGCGCTGAACGCGCGTGATCTTTACAGCACCTATCTGGCCTTTGGTTTAATATGCTTTATCGCTCTCCAGGTGATTGTAAATATGGGCGTTGTCATGGGCCTGCTTCCGACAAAAGGGCTGACTTTGCCTTTCATAAGCTATGGCGGGACATCTCTTGTAATAAATTTGTTTTGTACAGGCATTCTGTTGAATATAGCCTCTAAGTCATGAGTTGCAGTTATTATAGAACAGGGCTTTTAAAGTCCATAACCCATTGAAGTTAATGGCAATAAACGGCTTATCATAAAGCCTTAACAAAAACATATACTCTGATTGCAGACAGGCTGTTTTGAATTTTGGTCGCATCAATGTTCGAGAACAAACTCAATGCTGATAAGTTATGGTCTCATCACCTGTTCATAATTGCCGGCGGTGGTACAGGAGGGCATCTTTTCCCCGGCATTGCAATTGCGATTGAATTAAAAAGAAGGTTTGAAAAATCAGATATCCTTTTTGTCGTGGGGCAGAAAAAGATGAATCAGGAAATACTGTCAAGTTATGGATTCATCTCAACCAGCATAGATGTAGAAGGTCTAAAGGGTCGTGGTCTGCTTAAGGGGTTGACAGGTCTCTGGAAAATACCAAAGAGCCTGCTCCAATCGATGTTGATTATTAGAAAGACTTCACCCTGCATGGTTATTGGTATGGGAGGGTATTCGTCGGGACCGATTTGTATGGCGGCAAAGCTGATGGGAATAGGAACGGCAATACATGAACAGAACTCATATCCCGGAGTCACAAATCGCATGCTGTCAAGATTTGTGGACCGTGTATTTATATCTTTTGAGGATAGCAGAACATATTTGAAATCCAAGAAAATTTTTTTAACGGGGAACCCGGTACGGGATGAACTCCTGTCGAAAGCCGCAATAGAAAAAAAAGGCACTGACGGGTTTACTATTCTTGTCATCGGGGGCAGCCAGGGGGCAAAAGCCATTAACGATGCCTTTTTGGATGCACTATCACTGATAAGGAAAGCAGGGAGGAACCCAAGGATAATCCACCAGAGCGGTGCCATGGATTATGAGCGGCTGATCAGGGAATATAAAGAAAGAAATCTTCACGGTGATGTCATGCCCTTTATTCAGGATATGGCCGCTGCATATAACAGCGCCGATATAGTTGTGAGCAGGGCAGGTGCAACAACTATTTTTGAAATGGCAGCATTAGGCAAGCCTTCTGTGTTAATCCCATATCCCTATGCAACAAATCAGCACCAGGAAATCAACGCGCGATCGCTGGTCAGCGCAGGTGGGGCGGAGATGATACTCCAGAAAGAATTAGACGGCGAGACCCTGTCAAGGGTTTTAACAAAATATATGGATGATCGGTTAATGCTTAAAAACATGGGCAAAAATGCAGAAAGAATGGCTCAACCTAATGCAGCCAAATTGATTGTGGATAATCTTTCTGAATTGATTCTGAATAGTTAATGATTAATTCAATGCCCAGGGCCTTTTTTTGAAAGTATGAAGTCACAGCTATGAAAAAATTCGGAAAAGTAAAACATATACATTTCGTTGGAATCGGCGGCATAGGTATGAGCGGTATAGCCGAGTTGTTAATTAATTTAGGGTACATGGTAAGCGGATCTGATCTCAAAAATACACCTGTAACCAGGCGTCTTGAATCTATTGGTTCAAAATTATATTTCGGCCATAAAAAAGAACATCTGGATTGTGATGCCACTGATGTTGTTGTCTATTCTTCGGCTGTTTCACCGGACAATCCGGAGATAATGGAGGCAAAAGACCACTTTATCCCTGTAATACCGAGGGCGGAAATGCTGGCAGAGTTGATGCGGCTGAAATATGGGATTGCTGTCGCTGGTGCACATGGAAAGACGACAACAACGTCAATGGTGGCATCCATTCTGACCTGCGGCAATCTTGACCCTACCGTCGTGATTGGAGGCCGCCTGAATATATGGGGCGGTTCCAATGCAAAACTGGGGCAGGGGGACATGCTGGTTGCGGAAGCTGATGAAAGTGACGGATCTTTTATGGCCTTATCGCCAACTATTGCAGTTGTTACCAATATAGACCATGAACACCTGAATCACTATGGTAATATTCAAACCATACGACAGACATTTATAAATTTCATAAACAAAATCCCATTTTACGGTACAGCAATACTGTGTCTTGATAATGATGAAATCCAAGGAATTATCCCACTTCTAAAAAAAAGGTACATTACCTATGGGATGACCTCTCAGGCAAATCTGAGGGGGAGAAATCTTGAAAAAGACAAATCAGGGGTCAGCCTGGAGGTCATTTATAACAATAAGGCACTGGGGCGTGTAACAGTAGGTCTTCCCGGGGAACACAACGCATTGAATGCCCTTGCAGCCATTGGCGTAGGTCTTGAATTGGATTTGGACTTTAATCTCATAAGGAAAGGGCTTAAAGACCTTGGCGGACTGGAGCGCCGCTTCCAGATCAAGGGGGAGCAGAATGGAATCCTGATAATTGATGACTATGGTCACCACCCTACTGAAATTATGGCTACCCTGAAAACCGCTAAGGAATGCTGGCCGGAAAGACGATTGATAGTTGCCTTTCAGCCTCACAGATATACCCGAACCAGAGATTTATACGAACGTTTTGTTATCAGTTTTAATGAAGCAGATATCCTTATCATAGCACCTGTCTATCCCGCGGGAGAAGAGCCGATAGAAAAAGTAAGTTCAGAATGGCTGGCTCAGGGAGCAAAGGATCACGGGCACAAAGAGGTCATATGCTGTGCACAGGACGAGGAACTGCTGCCTGCCCTTTTATCACTTGCTCTTCCAGGAGACATTGTAATGACATTGGGGGCGGGAGATATTTACAGGACAGGCGAAGAGTTCTTGGGCCAGCTGAAAAAACAGGATCCTATAATGCCCTGACAGTAATCGCAATTGACTGGCCCATTCACCGTCAGGCAGAAGGCTTTAAGGGACTATGAATAAAAGACAGAAAGAATATCTGGCCTCTATTGTCGGGGAAAAAATTCAGTTTGATTGCCCTATGTCAAAATACACAACATTTGGCGTCGGCGGTAAATCAGAGGCCATTTGTGAGGTAACAGAACTGGAAAATCTGAAAAAGCTGATTGGATTTTTAAACGGTGAACAGATTCCATATCTTACTGTGGGACGCGGCAGCAACATTCTTGTAAAAGACGGAGGGATTGATGGGCTTGTAATCCGTTTAAAGGGTCCTCTTGCTTCCATGAAGTTGAGTGAAAAAGAGAATTCAACTGTTGTCGCAGGTGGAGGTCTGCCCCTGTTTGAACTTCTTATCCGTTGTCGTGATGCGGGATTAGGAGGTATTGAATTCCTTGCAGGAATACCCGGCACGGCAGGAGGGGCCATAATGATGAACGCAGGTGCTTTTGGAAAAGAAATTGGCTCCTTGGTTAGTAAAGTGGATGTAATTACAGTAGAGGGGAAAACCGAAGAAATCAGCAGCCCTCATCTCTGCTTCTCTTACAGGAATTTTCGTGTTGAAAAGGGTTCTGTGGTTACAAGGGTCTGGTTAGAGCTGACCAGGAAGGATAAGAAACTTGTGGGAAGAGAGATTTACCGCTTTCTAAAAAACCGGAAAGAATATCACCCGGGATATCCAAGCGCAGGCTCTGTTTTCAAGAACCCCCCCAACGATTTTGCAGGGAGGTTGATAGAGAATGCCGGATTAAAGGGGAAAAAAATCGGTGGCGCATTAATCTCGGACAAACATGCCAACTTCATAGTGAATACTGGAGGAGCAAAGGCAAAAGACATTCTCGATCTTCTTCATCTGGCCCAGAAGACCGTAAAAGAAAACACCGGCATCAAATTGGAACCTGAAATCCAGATTGTTGGTAAATAAGATATGAAAAACAAACCCTCTAAAAATCAAAAATCTCGCGGGGGTATTATTAAAAAAGAATCTCCGCCCGCAAAGGGTTTTATTAAACGCACATGGGCATGGACATTAAAGGTTTTTATACTTGTATCGTTTATTATGGTAACCAGCTTTTTTTTCCTCTCTGTATATTTTTATCTCCTTGAGTCCCCTTACATCAGACTTGAGCAGGTCGCTATTGAAGGAATCGACAAAAAGACAGGAGACGAACTTATACAGGCATGCGACTTACATTCAGGGCTCAGCCTGATTGCCCTCAACCTGTATGACCTGAAACAGAAGATTGAAAAACATCCATGGATCAGATCAGCCAGACTTGAGAGACGTTTTCCCAACACATTAATTCTTAAGGCTGAAAAGGAAACCCCGTGGGCCCTCGTGGTGACAGACAGAATATATTTTATGAATCGACATGGTGAAATATTCAAGGAAGCATGCAAATCCGAAAACCTGGATTTCCCTGTAATCACAGGTCTTTCAAAAGATTCAGCACAAAAGGCGGAACAGATGGAAAAGGCCGCATATATTATGAACACGCTGGCGTCAGAAGAACCTCCATGGACCCTGGATAACCTTTCAGAGATCCATGTAAGAGAAAACAAAACCATGTCCCTTTATTTCAGCCATGTTCAGGCAGAAATAATATTGAGGAGTGATGAATTGGCAGGCAAAATACAGGGATTGAGAAAAGTTTCACAACATCTGATGCAAACAGATCGAATTGACAATGTTAACCGCATTGATCTCGATTATAAGGACGGTGCAGTAGTGTCATTTAAAAGAGGGTAATAAATGTCCTGGATGCCTTTTATTTCTCAATCTTTCTCCAGTTTCAATGATGAACTATTCTGCCGAAAGCAGCGGAGTATCTTGAAAAGCCTTGAACGCCCCAAGGGGCGTGGAAATGAACTACCCCTCAGCAAGCTACGGGGTATCAACCGTCATTCCGGCGAAAGCCGGAATCCAGAAACATGCTTTACTGGATCCCCCCGAAACGAGGTCCG
>JAFGMQ010000085.1 GCA_016927455.1 Deltaproteobacteria bacterium | reverse complement strand
TGGCAGAATCTGCTCGAGATCATTGTGATAAACATGCGCAGTGAGATAAGGGAGATAAGCGGCGGGAAGTCTGATCCTTATCTCGCCTTTGTGGGCACTCTCTTTATTTTTATACTGTTGTCCAATATACTTTCCGTGATACCGGGGTTTATTTCTCCAACCGCTTCGCTTTCGACCACGGCGGCCCTGGCCATATGTGTTTTTGTTTCAGTGCCTGTATACGGAATCATAAGCAGGGGCTTTAAAGGATACCTGAAACAGTATGCTCAGCCCTCACCATTTATGCTCCCTTTTAACATCATGGGAGAACTTTCCAGAACGCTTGCCCTGGCTGTGCGTCTTTTCGGAAACATGATGAGCGGCATGAAGATAATTGCCATTCTGCTGTCACTGGCTCCCCTGTTTTTTCCCATAATCATGCACGCCCTTGGGCTTCTGACAGGCGCCATTCAGGCCTACATTTTTGCTGTACTGGCCATGGTGTATATAGCCTCTGCGGCAAGGATACAAAAGGACAGGGATGATAAAAAAAGCAGTGAAGAGAACGAATGAAAAATGAGAATAAACGGAAAACAGTTAACACGAAAGGAGAAATAAAATGGACAGTTACAGCCTAATAGGTATGGCATCGGTATTCAGCGCGGCCCTTTGTATCGCCATCGGCGCAATAGGTCCGGCCCTTGGTGAAGGCAGGGCGGTAGCACAGGGTCTGGCGTCTATTGCCCAGCAGCCTGATGAAAGCAATAATATCACCAGGACACTGTTTGTTGGTCTTGCCATGATTGAATCCACAGCCATATACGCCTTTGTGGTATCCATGATAATCCTGTTTGCCAATCCCTTCTGGGATTACGTGGTGTCAAATGCCGGAGGATAAAAAATGCTGATCAACTGGTTTACTGTCATTGCCCAGATAGTCAACTTCCTCATACTTGTGGTTCTTCTCAAGTATCTGCTCTATGACAGAATTATCAAGGGCATGGAGAAAAGGGAAAAGGAAATAGAAAGCCGTTATGATGACGCGGAAAACCGTGAAGCGGAGGCCCGGAAGCAGAAGGAGGAAAATGAGAAGGAAAGAGAAAAAATTGATCAAAAAAAGGATCAGATGCTGAATGACGCAAAGAAGGAAGCGGATCGGAACAGGGAAGAACTGCTTGAAAGTGCGAAAAAAGAAGTTGAAGACCGCAGAGCCGAATGGTTTGAATCCCTTGAAAAGGAAAGGGGATCATTCCTTGATGAGTTAAGGCGACTCGCGTCAAAACATGTCTATTCACTTACCCGAAAGGTCATAGCGGACCTGGCGGATTCTGATCTTGATGAATTGATATCCGGTAAATTTGTTGGCCTGCTGAAGAATCTTGAAGAAGATGAAAAGAAGGAACTGTCATCCGCGGTCGAAAAAGAAAAAGACATCGTCATAAAATCAAGTTCAGGGCTTTCAAAGGAGCTTCGCGGCAGGATAACAAGGATTATCCATGATGAGATCCATTCAGATTCCGAGGTATCCTATGAAACTGATGAGGAAATGATGCCCGGTATCGAGCTTTTTTGCGGCGGACAGGAAATAATCTGGAGCACCGAAAGATATCTGGAGGAACTGGAACAGGAAACAAACAGGCTGCTTGACAGGCAGAGGATGAAGTTAAAGGCCGAAAGCCGTGACATGGATAAAAACAGCGATGAAAAAGATACCGGGAATGAGCAGGGAGAAGATCAATGAGTTTAAACCGGATGATTTCAAAAGACTTTCTTCATGAAACCTTTGATGTCATTGACGAATCCATCAGGTACCATAAAGGCGGTCTTTCCCTCCAGAAAGTCGGAACCATAACCTATCTTGGGTCCGGCATAGCCAGGGTCCAGGGCCTGAATGATGTTGAAACCGAGGAGATTCTCGTGATGGGCCGCGGCAAATCCGGAATGGTTTTTAATGCTGACCGGAATGAGACAGGGGTCGTTCTTCTGGATGATCCCGAAGGTCTTGAAGCCGGACACAGGGTTAAAAAAACCGGAAGAGTTCTGGATGTACCCGTGGGAGAATCCCTGCTTGGAAGAGTCATCGATGCGGGGGGAAGAGGCCTTGACAGTAAAGATCCGGTCAATACGGGTGACCGGCTGCCCGTGGAACGGCCCGCACCGGCCATCATGGACAGGCTGCCGGTCACGGTTCCCCTGCAGACGGGCATCAAGGTCATTGACGCGCTCATTCCCATAGGCAGGGGGCAGAGAGAGCTTATCATAGGGGACCGCCAGACCGGGAAAACAGCCATAGCTGTTGACACCATTATCAACCAGAAAAACAGTAACGTGATATGCATCTACTGCGCCATAGGTAAGAGGGGATCCGACATAGCGGGGGTTGTTGCAAACCTTGAGGAAAGGGAGTGCATGGACTATTCGGTTGTGATGGCTGCTACAGAGGAGGACCCGCCCGGTCTTCAGTTCATAACACCCTACGCGGCAATGAGCGTGGGCGAATATTTCATGGAAAGGGGACGGGATGTGCTCGTGGTACTGGATGACCTGACCCGGCATGCCCGGGCCTACAGGGAGGTTTCCCTGCTGCTCAGGAGGCCGCCCGGAAGAGAGGCCTTTCCCGGAGATATCTTCTACGTGCATTCAAGACTGCTGGAAAGATCCACACACCTGAATGATGAAAGGGGAGGGGGGTCGCTTACCGCTCTTCCCGTCATTGAAACGGAGGCACAGAATATCTCGGCCTACATTCCCACAAACCTGATATCCATAACAGACGGGCAGATATACCTTTCACCCGAGCTGTTTCAAAAGGGAATACTTCCTGCGGTGGATGTGGGAAGATCGGTTTCAAGGGTGGGAGGGAAAACCCAGTTAAAGGCCTACAGGGCTGTGGCAGGGGATCTGAGGCTCGCCTATTCCCAGTTTGAAGAACTGGAGAGTTTTGCCCGGTTCGGCACACAGCTTGATGAGGAGACAAAACAAACCCTCAACAGGGGAAGAAGGGTAAGGGAGGTTTTCAAGCAGCCGCAGTACAGCCCGCTACCGGTTGAAGAACAGATAGCGGCGCTTGTGGCTGTTAATGAAGGCCTGTTTGACGACATAAACGAAGAAAAGGTGGCGGAAGCTGAAGGCAAAATCCGTGATGCGGTAAGATCAGACCTTGTAGACCTTTCTGAAAAGATAAGAAGCAACGAAAAAATAGAAGAGAGCGACATCTCCCGGATAAGCCGTAAAGCAGGGGAAGCCATGGGCAGGGAACCGGATGGAGACAATTGAAGACCTTAAATCAAGGATTGAGAGCACAACTGATCTTCAATCTATCGTTAAGACCATGAAGGCCATGGCAGCGGTAAAGATCCGGCAGTATGAAAAGGCGGTCGAGTCCCTGGAGGATTACAATAAAAATATCGAGATGGGCTTCAGGATTGTCATGAAAAGAATGTCTGAGATGTCCTTAAGCGCGAAAAAAGGAGAAGGCCTGAAATCAGGCGCAGTCATTCTGGGATCTGATCAGGGAATGTGCGGACAGCTCAATGATCTTATTGTGTCCTTTGCCCTTGATGAAATGAGGAATCACTCATCAGGCGGAAATGATGAGACGGTATTTATGGCCGCGGGAGAGAGGGTAAAGGGGAGGCTCACAGACTCGGGGCGAAGGGTTGACGAATTTATTACCATGCCCGGATCCGTGGGGGGCATTATAACCAGCGTCAACAGGGTCCTTTCAACCATTCTCAGGTGGAATGAGGAGAGAAAAGTGGTCAATGTGTTCCTTTTTTACAGCCGGTCTTTATCCGGGGCGCGTTATGATCAGCAGATGGTCCACCTCCTGCCGCTGGATAGAACCTGGCTTGAAAAGATAAGGAAAGAGAAATGGCCTGCCCGCGCGATCCCTCAATACACAATGGAAAGAGATGTGCTTTTTTCCTTTCTGGTGAGACAGTATCTTTTCGCGGCCCTTTACAGGGCATTCGCCGAATCGCTGGCCAGCGAGAACGCCAGCAGGCTTGCGGCCATGCAGGGGGCTGAAAAAAATATCGAAACACGCCTTTCGGAATTAAACCTTGCCTATCATCAAAAAAGACAGATGTCTATTACCGAAGAGCTTCTTGATATTGTATCCGGTTTCGAGGCAATGGAGCATGATATATCTATTATCTGACTATCATCATCAAGTCAACAACACTGGTATTTACGCCCAGCCGTGCAAAGCTCAGGCTACGGGGTTATATTCGGCGGGGAGTAAATCCCCGCCCTACGTTAGTGTGAGTGATATCTTATAAAAAATATTACTCAATATTAAGGGTCAAAAATATTGTTCCTGATTGGCGTTTCACTAGAAAGAGCAGGGTATCTCCTTTTTTGTATTTGCTGATTCTTTCCTTGAAATCACTCATGCTCTTTATGGATTTTCTGTCCAGCTCCAGCAGGATATCTCCCGGCTGAATACCTGCAAGCGCCGCAGGGCTGCCTGACATAACCCCGGTGACTACAAGGCCACGGCTGTCAGAAAGGTTGTATCTCTGAGCATACTCCCTGCTGTTTTCGCTGAGACTCATTCCAAGCCTTGGTCCTTTTTCTTTTTCCTGCGTGTTTACAGAGATATCTTCTTCTTCAAGTTCTTCAATAACCACAGCAATTGTTTTTTCTTTTCCATC
>JAFGMQ010000084.1 GCA_016927455.1 Deltaproteobacteria bacterium | reverse complement strand
TTGTCATCCCGGACTTGATAAGCCTGCCCCGGACCTCGTTTCGGGGGGATCCAGTAAAGCATGTTTCTGGATTCCGGCCCCGAACAGGAATCCTGGACAGGCTGGAGTTTATCCCGAACTTGATTCGGGGCCGGAATGACGGTTGATACCCCGTGGCTTGCTGCGGGGTAGTTCATTCCGACAGAGGGAGGCAAGTCCCCACCCCCTGGGGCGTTCAATGCTTTTCAAAATACCACGCTGTTTGGGTCGGGGCAGTTCATTCTGGGCCCGGAACCATAATGTGAATTCTTTAAAAAAATGCGTTTGGATGCTCCGACCTTTGACCGGAAAAATTCACTTTTTAAGGAAAGAACAGTAAAAAAAGGCCTTCCGGAGAATGAACTCCTGAAGGCCTGATTGAGTAAGCTCTGAAGTTTCTATAAAAGTTCTATACCAGACCCTGGTCCAGCATGGCATTGACAACCTTGACAAAACCGGCAATGTTTGCGCCTGCCATGTAATTGCCAGGCATGCCGTATTCTGCTGCCGCATCCAGGCATGTCTGATGGATGCTTCTCATTATCATCTTAAGGCGTGCATCCACTTCTTCCCTCGGCCAATTCAAACGCATGCTGTTCTGCGCCATTTCAAGGCCGGACACGGCCACACCTCCGGCATTTGCAGCCTTACCCGGGGCATAAAGGAGTTTTTTATCAAGGAAAATATTGATGGCCTCAGGCGTTGACGGCATGTTTGCACCTTCACTTATAAGCTTTATGCCGTTATTTACCAGATTTTGTGCGTCTTTTCCGTTTATTTCATTCTGTGTTGCACTGGGGAAGGCGCAGTGGGCCTTGTGGTTCCATAAGGGGTTAAAATCAAGTGTTGTATCCACTTCTGTAAAAACGGCTTCCGAGTATTTGTCAATGTATTCGCTGATCCTGCCGCGTCTTATGTTTTTGAGCCTTTTTACAAACGCCAGTTTTTCCCTGTCTATTCCTGCTTCGTCAAAAATATAGCCCGATGAATCAGAGAGAGTTACAACCTTACCTCCCAATTCAATAATCTTTTCAACAGTAAACTGGGCCACATTACCGGAACCTGAAACCAGACAGGTTTTATCTTCCAGTCTGTCATTCTTGGTGGCAAGCATCTCTGAAGCAAAATAGACATTGCCGTAACCTGTTGCTTCCGGGCGAATAAGGCTTCCTCCCCAGCCAAGGCTTTTACCGGTAAGAACCCCGGTGAACTCATAACGCAGTTTTTTATAAATACCGAAAAGATATCCTATTTCCCTGGCTCCGACCCCTATATCTCCTGCAGGCACATCCGTATCGGGACCGATGTGCCGGAACAGCTCAGACATAAAGCCCTGGCAGAACCTCATGACTTCATTGTCTGATTTTCCCTTGGGATCAAAATCTGATCCACCTTTACCACCTCCCATGGCGAGAGTGGTAAGGGCGTTTTTAAAGACCTGCTCGAATGCGAGAAATTTAAGAATACTGAGATTCACTGATGGATGAAAACGCAATCCTCCTTTGTATGGGCCTATAGAACTGTTCATCTGGATCCTGAATCCACGATTGACTTGTACCTGACCCTGGTCGTCCATCCATGGAACCCTGAACATTATCACCCGTTCAGGCTCCGTAATCCTTTCCAGAACCGCAGCCTGCCGATATTCCGGGTTTCGATCAAGCACGGGCTGTACCGTTTCGAGCACCTCTTTTACTGCCTGGTGAAATTCCTTCTCACCAGGGTCTCTTGCAGTTAATGATTTCAAAAAGTCAGACATAATTTCCTCCTGTTTTTTTTAATTTAATATCTATAAAAGCAAATATGCATTCACATTCATAAGCTCAATCAAAAGATATCAAGACGCTACAATCACGCATTGAGATCTTCTGCCATCAATTTTAATAATCAGCGGCTTTTTCAGCCTTACATGGCGCAAATGTTTTGTCTCACTGGCGATTGGCAGTGATTTAATCCATTTCCAGTCCAGAAAATCATCTGAGTCTTCTGTAACGGTAATATACTGGATACCCAGTGAGGTGATATTCTGGAAAAAATGGGACCCCTGTGAAGGATCAGCCTTCAATTTTTCGGTCCTGAGTTCAATTATTGCCCCTACGCCTGAAATATGCCGCCATTGGACGGGTATGCCGAGCCATCTGTCCGCAGAACCCCATCTTCCTGGGCCGATAAGAAGATACGGTCGGCCCTCAGAAAGAAGTGCCGAATTAATTCTGCTTATTTCCTCCGCAATAATTACTGTTGATTCTGTTTTAAATACATCGGGATTTACATAAACAATATCAGATATATTCTCATTTTTTCCGTTTCCCAATGCCTGCCTGGATCGGCAGAGAGCTCTTTCAGTCTCCCGCACAGTAATTTGAACATCAAACAATTCCTCATCAGCTACCATTGGTCTCATCTGAAGGAAAAAGAAATCGCTTTTGCTATTTTTATCCGGAGACAGATTGACTGAGAATTCTATTTCAATCGGGCATCCCATCCCTCTTTGTCCGAGCTCGAGCAGATCAGACAGCAGCCTTGGCAAGGGGAACAGGTTATATTTCAATACCTGTGCAAAGGTCAAAATTTTCGGACCCTTAACATACCCCGTATCCCTGATGCGGTGTTCTTCAGGTATATAGGTGCTTGCGAGTGACATGACGGGATACTCATTTTCCGCTTCATCAAGGTCCCTTCTTTCGAGATTTGAATATACTTCAAAATTCAGCTCATCAGGGTAGTCTTTGATTTTCAGGGAATAGAAAAAACGCTGGGCATTTGAGAGCATATCCTCCACGGTTGAAAACTGCGGCATCATGTTGGGATATTTCGGCGAAAAGCGAAGGGTCTTTTCTCCTTCCACAACAATTTTGCCGAATCCAAGGGCAATATGTGCAATTCCCTCTTCGGATTTCATGGGGGGAATTGGATAGAAATTGTGGGATTGGGCTACTCCCGAAATTGAAGGATAGAAAAACTTGCCATATTCGTTTCCTGTCAACTGCTGGATAATTACAGCCATAGCCTCATTTTGAGGCTGATTAGAAGT
>JAFGMQ010000083.1 GCA_016927455.1 Deltaproteobacteria bacterium | reverse complement strand
TCTTCAACTTCCTCTTCCCTTTCCTCATAGGTAAGGGCATCAGTTATGCACCACTCCACACACTTGGGCATTTCCTCGCCTTCGCACATGTCGCATTTTAAAGGAAGACCTGAGTCAGGTTCCTTGAAGGCATCTCTGGATGGACATGAAGCTCTGCAGAAAGCACACTCTTCATATTCCTTTCCATCAATTATATATTTATCCCTGCCCATGCATTCGGCCGGAGTATATTCACCTGCAAACACCGGTACATAAACATCTCTGAGCGGGTCACGGATTACTCGAATGCGAGACCTCGCCGGGTTGTTGCTGCTGTATTTAGGGGAAGCATGAAAGGCGGAGCAGACTACCTCACAGGCCTTGCATCCATTGCACAAATTGACATCAACTTTGATAGTCTTGATTTTTTTCTTTGTTTTCTCATCCTGCACGGTTAATTCCCTCCACTCTATTCCTCATCTTTTTGCGCCGAATTCTCTTTAGAGGAATTACCCTTATCTTCCGTCAGAATACCCCTCTTTATGAATTCATCGCTAATGTAATCCAAAGATAAGCTGTCTAAAGTCTCTTTAGTTGGAATACCATCATTATTCCATCCCTTAAACTCATAATACGTGTCCAAGAGCTTTTCTTCTAATTCCGGAAATCTTTTTTTCCAGTGATCCTCTGGCGGCTTCTCATCAACTCGCCTGAGACCTCTCCTTATATTAATACCCCTGATCAAATTCCGGTTCCTTCTGTATCTCTCCTTGAGTCCCTCCTCATCAATATCAATCCCCGTTGCTGCAGAGATTATTTCTGGATAATTATGTATATGATACGGGGGCTTAAGAGGAAATGAAGATAAACCGGCACATACTCCCAGGGCATCATCTATGTAGTGCATCATTTCCTGCCAGTCAACGATGTCAGTAGCAATTTCAGGGGTAGGATAATAAGGATTAGCAAATTCTCCCCTGAATTCCCAGTCCATAACATATTTCTTGAACTTCTCATCAGGGATCTGAATCCAGTCCTTTATAAAGTCTTCCTTTTCCTCAGCAGTAGCAAAAGGCGCCTGAGGGAACTGTCCTTCAATCTGGGTTATGTTTATCTTTTCACCTGTACAATACATAAGATAATATACAGGGTTAAGCATTCCCAGCTTAAGAGGAAGCTGCTCATGTTTCTTGATATTGTTATGAGCATGTTCTTCAGCACCTTTACCAATCTTCTGGGCTGCCCAATGGGTGCCGTCGGCCAGTATATCGCCTATTCCTTCCCTTCTGACTATTCGGTCAAGGAGCCAGAAAAATTTGCCCCGATTATCTGACGGGCATGCCTCATAAGTGTCCGTCCCTGCAAAATCCTCGTCAGTCAGAATGCCTGCCTCTTTAAGTTCAAAGCCAAATGCCATAATCTGAGGTGTCGAAAATCCATCCACGCCATACTCTGTAGCGCGTTGGGCAATCGTGAAACCAAAATCCAGATCATCAACAAAGGCCGCCATCGTATAGGTTAATTTGGAGAAACATTTCATCATGTAAGTTGATATACCCGGCACGGAAATGATAGCTCCGCATTTCATGGGGCAGTTATAGCAGCTTATAAGGCGTGTCCTCACCAACTCCTGAGTATCTTTCCACTTCTTTTCGATTTCATCATTCCAGAAATCCCTTCTGCGAACCCGGGCATTTCCCCACATGAAATTCTCAGTGTGCCACTTCTCATCAACATGAAGCATTTCCTGTGGTGACCCAAGTCCTGCCAGAATGGGCATGACATTCGGAACGGGTTTTTCATTTCGAAATGCTATGTAGTCAAGGACTTCCTTGCAGAGCTTATAGAATTCCTCAGGACGCGCAATATTGATGTCCTTTGTGCCGCGTACAGCGACCGCCTTTATCCCTTTGTCTCCCATAACAGCGCCTATCCCAAGCCGGCTTGCGCTGGATCTGCCCTGCTCTATGGATGCTGTAAAGACCCTGTTTTCACCGGCCAGTCCTATGGCTGCCACATGGGCATTAGGTTGATTTAACTCCTGTTTAATAAGCTCCTGGGTTTCGACAGCACCTTTACCCTTCAGATGAGAGGCATCACGTATTTCCACCTTGTCATTGTGTATCCAGATATAGACCAGTTTTGGAGACTTATTCCGAAAGATCACCTTGTCATAACCGGCATGCTTTAATTCCGGAGCCCAGAATCCTCCCATCATTGAATATCCCATCAACAAAGTCTGAGGAGAATAGGTGGTAATAATTGTACGGTTGGCACCCGGGGCGGGTGTACCGCATAGAAGACCGGCGCTGAATATCAGGAGATTCTCAGGGGAAAAAGGATCAACGTCCGCTGGAACTCTGTCCCATAAAATCTTAGCGTTGGTACCTAATCCTCCAAGATAGAGTTCGGTCTGTTTTGGGTCTGTTTCAACCCTTTCAATGCTACCAGTTTCTAAATCAATTTCCAAGTTATATCCTGTTTCTGCGTACCTCATATTTTATACCTCACACTCAACTTGCGATATCATGATCCGCGTTGCCTTCTTTCCGGAAACGCTTTCCATCATTCCTGGAGCCGGGAGCACTTAATGCTTCCTTAGAATGTTTCCAGGCAGTAAACATTGTAATCTCTTTATCGTTTTTTGTGTCCGAAGTTTAGAAAGTCTTTTCCCGTATGTCAAGGAAAACCATACCCTCTCAAATCTTTTACTTACGGTATCAACACACACAGCAAAACTTCTTATCAGTTCTTATCGGTTACTTTGAGTTGTAATATTACTATTACGCAGTTCAAAGGTCTATTAATATCTATTGCCAACAGTAAAAAATATATCAACCCTTAAAAAAATAAAAAAAGAAAAAAAAGAGGCTGAATAGAACCAAACTCACGCCTTACAAAACGAAAGGTTTTGAGCTAAAGGCAGGACCATTTTATTTCTTAATTGGACATTTCCTATTAATAATCTTCATTCCCGCAGATTTATTATCTTCCAAGCAAAAAGAGTTAATCCCGAAAAAGCCGAGGATTAACTCTCAATGATTGCTGGTGGTGCCTGGGACGAGAATCGAACTCGTACAGAGCTAAGCTCCGAGGGATTTTAAGTCCCTTGCGTCTACCTATTCCGCCACCCAGG
>JAFGMQ010000082.1 GCA_016927455.1 Deltaproteobacteria bacterium | reverse complement strand
GCTTCCAACCGATTTCTAACTTTGCATCAAACGATTAAAAATGAACAGCCCACAGAATAAACGCAAAGAACTTGAACATATTTTAAGTAAGGGTAACTTTGTTAAAATCAATGAGGCGATAAAAAGACTCAGGGAAGACTCCCCGTTTGGGGGAGCAATAGGATTGCTGGCTTCACACTATGAATCGACCAGTAATCAGCAGGTTAAGGATCTGATCAGGGAATTTCTCAATGATCTAAAGGATCAGTCGTCGTGCGCGGAAGTTGTGGAAGAAATACGTAAAGATTTTACACCGGCCACCCTGAACATGCTGATCACTTCGTGCTGGCAGTCGGGACTCAATTACTCAGGATACATGAGCGATTTTGCAGAACTGTTCGTCAGCGGTGATTATACAACTGCTATTGAATGCTTTACGGTTATTGAGTCGTCATCCGGACTCTTAAACACAGATGAAAAAGATTCGCTTATCAAACTGATAAAGGGTAACGCCTCGAAGGTTGCCGTGGAAAAAACAGCCCTTGCAATGGAACTGCTTTACTTTCTTGAACAGACAGATTAAGGAATCTTTATCCCTGTCTTTTACTCGTAGGAGGAGAAGTATTTCATAAACTGAGTCCTCTCGAAGGCTCTTGGTTTATCGTAGTTGGCATAATTAAGTTTGCCCCTGAAGTCATCTATACTTCCTAATCCCTTAGATTCCATCCATCCGGCGATCTGCTGGTTCATAGTCTTAAGGTAACCAATCCCCTTGTTATAGAGTGCCGAGCAGACCTGAACTGAATTGGCCCCGGCCAGAATATATTTCACCGCATCCTGCCCGGAATGAACTCCTGTGGAAGCAGAAATGTCAATCTTCAGCTTCTGGGCGCTGGTCATTCCGATCCATCTCAGGACATAACGGCGTTCAATCTCCTGGCTTAATACCGAGGCGGGAATTATCTCCAGTTTATCTATATCGATATCAGGTTCATAGAACCTGTTGAACATGACAACTCCATTGACGCCCCTGTTGTAAAACTGGTCGATCATATAAAGGATATTCGAGAACCTGAAGCCTATCTTTAGGGCAACCGGGATTTTAACTGTCTTTTTAATGTTCTCGATAAGCTCAAAATAGAGTTTTTCAGACTCCGCCGAAGTAAGTTTCCTGTCGACAGGCAGAAAGAAGACATTTATCTCAAGGGCATCAGCGCCTGCTTCAGCTATATTCCTGGCAAAGCCGGTCCAGCCTTTGGCAGTATAGCAATTGATGCTGGGAATAACCGGAATACTTAGATTTTTTTTTGCCTGCCGGATCATCTCCAGGTAGTTATCAACAGAATTTGAGTGAATATAGTTAGAGACATAGTCGTCTGCTTCCGGATAATCAGACTGAGATGAAACTGAGTGCACATAGTAATTTATCTGTTCCTCGAAAAGCGATTTAAGAACTACTGCCCCCGCCCCGTTGTCCTCAGCTTCCTTGAGATGTCCGAGAGTTGATGTAAGACGGCTGCTGCTGACGATCAGGGGGCTCCTGAGGGTAAGTCCAAGGTACTTTGTGGTTAGCTTTTCCATAGATTCCCGAATAAAGTGGTTAAATAAAATTCATGCCGGAAGTTCCCACTGGGTTAAAAACTTAAAAATAATAAATAAACTCCTATTTGTTTCTGCTTCCGAAAATAAGACTTCCGATCCTCACCATGGTGCTCCCCTCCCCGATTGCAATCTCATAATCGCCAGACATTCCCATCGATATCTCCCTGAAACTTTCTTCTTCTGCATAATAATTGCTTTTAAGCCGTTTATAACACTCGGCCAGATGCCTGAATTCCCTTTTTATCTGTTCAGCATCTTCGATAAATGTAGCCATTCCCATTACGCCACAGATCCTCACTGACTGCATCGCCCTGAATTCATCTGAATCGAGCATTTCCTCTGCCTCATTCATGCTGAATCCATATTTTGTTTCTTCATCTGCAATAAAAAACTGAAGAAGGCAATTGACAGTTCGGTTGATTTTTGATGCCTCGGCATTTATTGTCTTAAGCAAACGGAAACTGTCGACCGATTGAATCATGGCTGCAACGGGCACAACCAGCTTAACCTTGTTTGTCTGGAGGTGTCCTATCATGTGCCACTCGATATCGGCCGGAAGAAGGTCTTTTTTCTGAAGCAGTTCATGCACCCTGTTTTCGCCGAACATCCTCTGACCAGCGCTGTAAGCTTCCATTATAGCGGATACCGGATTGGTTTTCGAGACAGCAACAATCTTTACTGTTGCGGGCATCTGCTGCCGGAGGCTCCGGATATTTGAGGCAATATCAAGCATAATTATGCTGGAGTGTCATTCAAAAAGGTAAGACAATAAGCAGGCAGAGCCCGCTTTCCAGGAAAACGCACTGCCCTGATCAAAGAAGGTGAATTACGAGTCCGCTTCTCAGTTTTGGTTCGAACCAGGTAGTCTTGGGCGGCATTATGTTTCCTGAATCCGCTATTGTGATAAGTTGTTTCATTGAAACAGGGTACAGGGAAAAGGCCACTTTCATTTCACCGGTGTCGACTCTTCTCACCAGTTCTCCGAGTCCTCTTATGCCGCCCACAAAATCGATTCTTTTTGAGCGTCTCAGATCCTGAATATCAAGAATGGGTGTCAGCACCTGGCTTGTAAGGATTGTAACGTCAAGCCCGCCAATGGGATCATTATCGTCATAAGTCTCAGGACGGGC
>JAFGMQ010000081.1 GCA_016927455.1 Deltaproteobacteria bacterium | reverse complement strand
GTATTTTGAGGATTACAATCTGAGTGTGACGCAGAGATTGTTCAAAAGGGCCGTTTCTGGATGGGCACTAGTTATCTGTTTTAACAAGATAGGTGAGATATCTCTTGCAGAGTGAAATTGCACCGTGGTTCCTCGTCCATCGGGATCACGATACTATTTATGGGAGCCCCTTTGCCTGATTTCCTGAAAACCCGGGTTTTCAAGTATGGAGGCAACCTTTTTCGGTCTGAGGACAGGGATAGTTCCCAACAGCTCCTATCGTAACATTGATATGCTCCCAATGGTCTATGAAGCACTGAAAGAACAGGAATTAAGGACAAGACTACGAGGTAAATATGTCTTCCTGAATAAGGAAGATAAACCCATAGTGATAGAGACCCTTAGAAAACAAGCCTGGACAAATTGTTTGATTAAAAATGTCATTTATTCTGGACGAAGTCTACAATTATTTCGGCCAAGTCCTCTGTTGACTCTGGCGCAAACCGGCCTGCCAGACCGTGCTGGCTTGGATCTTTTGACTTGGTATAGGGGACTAATTCCTTGTGAGATGCACCAATGCATGTGAAGTTATATTTTACTGCATCTATAAAGACTACTTTATCATTAGGTGAATATAAAATGAGTGTTGGAGAATTAAAAACAGGACATCATTGAGATTCTCATTTAAAGGCACTAAGTCTGAGTGGATTATCAGTTCATTCCATATATCATTCTTTCATATTCATTATGATTCCCGATCCAGACCCATATAAAATCTGAGCCATCTTCAACAGCTAATGCACGATAATCAACACCAATCCTTACGGACCAGACTTTTCCCACTTTTTTGAAGTGGAGTGACGGATGTCGCGGGTTTTCTTTCAGAATAGTATAATTTTCTTTTGCTTGTTTTTGAACTATGGTCGGCAATTGCTGGTAACATTTCCAGAATCTGGAGGTAGCCCTATGCATTTAAATAGTCCGGAGTTTGTCCTTGTTTTTTTCATTAAAGGCTTCCTGAAACAGGATATCCAGTTTGCCGGACTCGGAATCCGATTCAATCTGTATATCCCACTCTTTCCAGTCTTTTTCTGAAAACCATTCCCTCAACTGTATTAAATCACTCTTAGGCAGAGTTTCGATTTCTAGCTTAATTCTATCAAGATTTTCCATTGATTAATTTTCTCCCAATACAGGATATCAATCCTTTATAAAAGCATTCCCTACCTTTCTACTTGGGACGAACATATCATATTGGTGTATCTATGTCAAAACTGTAGGAACCGTTATCTCCTTTTGAAACAAGCGGCAAAAGTGATAAATGTTAAATCAGGTCGAATAGTTTCGAGATCTGAAGAGTCTGATATCTTAACCAAAAAGTAAGGATTTTTTAACAATAAAATTTAAATATAATTTTCAAAAGAAGAGAGCCCAACTCGCGTGGTTCGCGGTTAATTGATTTTAACAGGGTTAATTCCTTTAAAGCTGGGATGTTGTAGCAAACTCCATTAGTAAAGGCAAGGAAACAGTAAATAGAAAAAAGACACCAGGTATCTGATGCTATGTCAGCCGGGAATATGTGAAAGGGCAGTATCATTTAATGATGTTGATAGTCCAAAAATACCAGGTGGGAATCGGGTCAATAGATTGTGGATATTTTTCTGCAAACCTGATATGAAAGAGAATCTTCATTTCGTTCCCTTCAATTTTAATATTAGCCTTTTTAACAGGAGATTATCATGCCGAAAGTGACAGTCCCGAAATTAACAATAGTATGGATGCTGTTTACTGCCTTACTGATAATCGGCCTGAGTACAACAGCCCTAATAATGGGCTGCCGGCCTGAAGTAACAAAAGGCCCTAACATACTGCTGATTATCTCCGATGATGTGGGCATGGATGTGACCACGAATATGGTCCCGGGGCTTATCGAGAACCTGGAAAAAAGATACGGGCCGTCCGGCCATGATCACCCCGGTTACAGGGCAATCAAGGGATCGCCCGCTTCAACCCCAAGGCTGGATAAACTTGTACATGAGGGAATGTTTTTTACAAACGTGTGGGCGCATCCCTTTTGCTCGCCAACGCGTGCCGCAATACTGACCGGGCTTTTCGGAAAAAAAGCCAGGGTGCTTACCCCCGCGGATGCACTCTCCCGAAAGCACACTTCTTTTGTACAGAAACTGAAGGATGAGGGGGGATACAGTACTGCCCTTTTTGGAAAGTGGCATCTGTCCGGTTTTAAGATGGGCAGCGACGGGCCTGAATTTCCCGGTTTAAAACCGAAAGAGGCCGGGTTCGAACTGTTCAAAGGTAACCTTCACGCGGCCATTGCCTCCTACTGGGACTATGAATATCATGTCCAGGACAACAATACACCCGCTAACGAGGTCCGAACCGAAAAGGCTCCGGTAAGATCCCTGCCGGGTTTAGCCGGCAGCAGATACGCGCCCCAGGTGAAGGTGGCTGATGCCATCGAGTGGATCACCGAAAAAGAGAAGGAAAATCCCGACAAGCCCTGGTTTGCCTGGGTCGCATTCAATCTGTCCCACACCACCATCATTCAGCAGCCCAGCGCCATGGCAGTACCGGACGCAGCCACGCTGGACAAAAGGAGCCTTGAAGAGATGAAGGCCTGCGGCGGCGTATTCGGATCGAATAACAACGGGACATGCAGCGGCGAAGCGCTCATGCGCGCCATGACGAACTCCCTGGACACCCTTACAGGTATGCTTCTCGATGCTGTGGACAGGCTCGACCCCAACACCTATGTCATCTTTATCAGCGACAACGGGACCCCGATGTACGGCAGGCCGAATCTGAATTACATCGACAATATGTACATCACCAGAAAAGGACGCGGAAAAGGGACTGCCTATGAAAGCGGCGCCCTTGTTCCCATGGCAGTAAAAGGCCCGGGCATAAGGGCCGGCGCAAGCAGCGAAACCATGGCCCATGCAGTGGATATCTTTTCCACTGTTCTTTCACTTGCAGGGCTTGAGGCGCCGCAACAGGTGAGTAACAGCGAAGGTAACGGCATGGTACCGCTTGATAGCGTCTCCCTCACCCCCGTGCTGTTCGGCGGCAAAGACACAGTACGCGATCCCATCAATGGATACGTCCTCACTGAATCCATAAACATCATGACCGGCGGTACACCCCATATCGGCGCACGCAACATGAACTACAAGCTGGTGTGCGCAGGCGGAAACAAACCCGGTAACTGTGAGTTCTACAACATAGATGATGATCCCCTGGAAGAATACCCACTGCAAAAACCCGGCAGCTGCGCCGGATATTCTGATGGTAGCTGGACGTCAGCAAGCCCGGAATGGAATTTCTGTCGATTGATTGAAGTAGTGAGGGACTATGCCTATGATCCGGAAGCGGAAAAAAAGTCACCGGATCAGTTTATAACGCTTCCTGAATAAGTGAATTTATTTTCGCGTGGTT
>JAFGMQ010000080.1 GCA_016927455.1 Deltaproteobacteria bacterium | reverse complement strand
GGACAGGCCTGTCCTGATTGCGGCCAGACCATAAGCTTTGAGGAAGGCTGCATGACATGTCATTTTTGCGGTTTTACAAAGTGCGGATAAACCGGGATCCTGATAAAGAGACTTAAGGTGCTGTCCAGGCTGAATCATATTTTCAGATCCTTTCATATGTTCCGCTGACTCGGTCCTGCAGATATACATGGCTGTAAGACCCCTGTGCAGCCTTTTTGAACCACGATAATGCGGTCTCCCTGCACGCCTTGCAAGCCTCTCGGGGGATTCGAACGGCAAAGACATGCTGGCCCAGACTTGATGCCGACTCAATGGAAAGGGCTCCGGCGCAATCATGGCAGCAGCGTATTTCTTCACGCTGTTTCTCCCGGATCCCGTCCGTATCATAGTAAATGTCCCGTATCCTTTGAATAATCCGGCCCTGCTCATATTTCTGTTTTGGAATCTTATCTTCCAGGAACATATACTTCAATTCGTCAACCAGTTCTTTAATTTCCTGGGTAATATATGCGGGCTGCGGTTTATAGTCCCTGTCGTAATTTGGTTCCTTTACCGTGGAGGTATCGATTCCGGCCATTGCCATTATTATCCCTACATTCACATAAGGAAGAGCGTTTTCAACTGCGTAGCCTCCCTCAAGCACGGCAATATCAGGCCTTAAAAGGGAATTCAGGGTCGCATATCCCTGTGCCGAAAAGTTCATGTCTGTTATCGGGTCGTTGAAGTGATTATCCTGTCCGGCCGAGTTTATGACTATTTCCGGCTGGAATTTATGGAGCAGGGGAAGAACAAGTTCATTTAAAACATATAAAAATCCCTTTTCGCCGGTCTGTGGGGGAAGGGGAATATTCACTGTTGTCCCCAGGGCATTGGGGCCGCCTGCTTCATTTGGAAATCCTGAACCCGGATACAGGGTGCGTCCGTCCTGGTGGATAGATATGAAAAGGGTGTCGGGATCGTGCCAGTAAATATCCTGAGTACCGTCGCCGTGGTGGCAGTCTGTGTCCACCACAGCAACCCTGCGGATGCCGTATTTTTCCCGGAGGTACTCAATCATGATGGCCTCGATGTTTATATTGCAGAACCCGCGGTTTCCATGTACCACTCGCATGGAGTGATGTCCTGGCGGACGGACGAGGGCAAATGCATTGTCTACCTCTCCGCTGAGTACAGCGTCTGCCGCTACAAGACACCCTCCGGCTGATATGAGGTGGCTTTCAGTTGTTACGGCATCTTCGTCGGGGACGCAAAAATGGATTCGCTGAATATCCTCAAAGGCTGCCGGCCGCACCCTGTACTGGACAATTCCGTCAACATCCAGAAGACCTTCTTCAAAAATCTGGTCCTGTGTATAAAGCAGCCGTTCTTCACGCTCAGGATGAGTGGGGCTGATAGCCCAGTCAAAGGCCGGGAAAAAAACAAGGCCTGTGCGGTTTGGTGACTTTATCATTCTAATTTTTCCTTTTCCATTCCGGAATAATGCCGGGTTTAATGCACATCTTAAGGCGGATATTACGGCCTGTTCTTGAATAGCCCCTTATCATGTTGAAAACCTGTTGCTCTGTTACCGAGATTTCAATTTTGTCCGCATCTGCCCCTGTTTCAGAAGCCATCGCTTTCAGTGCCTCCCTGCCAAGGGTTATGGCGGAATCAATATTAAAGGCCTGGTCAATTCTGTTTTGAATTCCGGCTTCGGGAATCACCACAGTGCCCCGCTCAGTATCGGCCTGGAGTGTTATTTCCGAGGTGACCCTCGCAACGGCAGCACCCAGTGCATTGACAACTCCGAAACAGGGGGGTACGCGGTGAGGAACCCCGAGAGCCCTTCCGACAAAGGGAGCAATCTGCGGGGCAGGACCTCCGATAATAACAACGGATTCAGGTTCGATCTTCCTGTCTTCAAGCACCTCATGAATGGTGTAAACGGGCCTGGAATTTATTTCATGAATAAATTCCCTTGCTGAATCGGCAATGACAGAGGCCATTTTTTCCAGGATATTCCTGGCTGTAGCAGGGACATCCCAGCCCATGGGACCTCCAACCTTTTCCATTGCATCAGCCGCATTATTCCTGCTGCCGGCTTCGAGTATGCCGAGGGCGACCATGGCATCTGTCGGAGTGGGAACATTACCTCCAAAGGACATGGGCATTCCTTTACGAAGGGGACCGATTTTCAGTTCATTATTATCAATCCTGACCTCGCTGTCTCCGCCGATTGCAATTGAGTATGTGTTGAGGGAACGTATGAGGGTTAAGAAAGGGCCAAGTTTAATGCCGGACGGCGTAATAAGAGGAGCCCCGTCCAAAACAACCGCCATATCTGTTGTTGTACCTCCCACATCAAGAACAAGGGTTGTGCCTGCACATCCGTCCATGGCAAGGGCGCCCATTACGCTTGCAGCAGGGCCGGACTGGGCAGTCTGGGCAGGAAAGGCCCTGGCCAGGCCAAGGCCTGCGGTGCCTCCGTCGGGCTTTAACAGGTAGCGCGGCGCATTGAGACCCTTTTCATCAAGGATGCTGATTAAGGATTGTGAAAACCGGCTGTGAATTGAAAAAAGGGCGGCATTCAGATAGGTGGTTGTAATGCGCCTTGGAAAATTAAGGGCTCCGGACATATGATGTCCAAGGGCAATATGTTTAAAATGAGGCCCGAGCCATTCCGCTATCTGGTTTTCGTGTACAGGGTTGCGGACGGAAAATTTCCCGACTGCGCCCATAACTTCTATCCCTTTGCCTCGGATAATATCACCTGTGTTCAGGACAGATTTTTTGTTAATGGGCAGGGCCTCGAGCCCCTGGTGGTCAAGGCACCCCTCAATAACGTGAAAGGAAGGCCCCACAGAAAACCATTCGGGATTCATGCCCGGACCGGCAGATACTATCATTCCTGTCTGTTCAAGGCGGTCCTGGACAATGGCGTTAGTTGCCATTGTTGTAGAAAATACCATCCTTTTAAGGAGTTCCGGCTTAGTACCGGAAATGATATCTGCGACAGATGTCCTGAGTGTTTCAATCAGGTCTTCTCCGGTCAATATCTTGCTCTGTGCTGCAATGCCGTTTTCATCAATCAGTACGGCATCTGTATGGGTGCCGCCAACATCAAGTCCGAGGATCATAGTGTTTCCCTGTTATCCGCTACTTACTGGTGTTAAAAGTCTCTGATATTAAATACTGCCGCGATTTGAAAAGTCTTTATACCAAACATATATATCATGAAAAAAGGTCATTCTGCAAAGATAAACAGGCCGGAGTTTATCCCGTACTTAATTCGGGGCCGCCGTGACGGCCTTGATAAGCCTGTCCCGGAACCCGATCCGGAGGTATCCAGAGATATTTTAAAATCACTAGACAGGAAAGGTGTCTTGACCATAGCTTCCGCTTGAATGACAGCATTGCCCATGGTTTACAAATTTTTCTATGAAAAGTCCTCTTAGGACAATTTTAACTTTTCCTCGTTTGAAGGCGAGGGTTTTCAACCATTCCCGAAAGAGACACTGAAAAACAGAGGTGAGCGAATTTGATATGCTGAATGCCTTTTTGATATTGCAACCACACAACTTCTCTGAAATAATCTCCTCAAAACTTGATAACAGGAAAGTTATCTGTTATAGCCTTCCATTCCTGATGGGTTTCAAGAAGGCGTAAATATATAAAGTTAAGGAATAAAATATCATGTCATATTCAGATAATCTGATCGGGCAGGTCCTTTCCAGACACATTGATGAAGGAGAGCTGCTGCCGGGAAAAGAGATCGGCATAAGGATCGACCAGACACTGACACAGGATGCTACCGGCACCCTTGTATTTCTTGAATTCATGGCCCTTGGAGAAGCCAAAGTGAAAACGAAGCTGTCTGTATCCTATGTTGACCATAACACGCTTCAGTCCGGCCCGGAGAATGCGGATGACCACCTGTTTCTCCAGAGTGCGGCGGAACGCTATGGCGTTTACTTTTCGAGACCGGGAAACGGTATCTGTCACCAGGTTCACCTTGAACGTTTTGCTGTTCCGGGGCAGACGCTACTGGGATCTGACAGCCATACCCCAACTGCCGGAGGACTGGGTATGCTTGCAATCGGAGCGGGCGGTATGGACGTTGCCATTGCCATGTCCGGCGGGCTTTTCTATATGACAGTTCCCAGGGTGCTGCATGTCAATCTTATCGGTGAACTTCCGCCCTGGGTAGGCGCAAAGGATGTTATCCTGTATATACTCAAGCTGCTTACGGTCAAAGGCGGGCTTGGCTGGGCTGTTGAGTACGGAGGCCCGGGTGTTAAGACCCTGAGCGTTCCGGAACGGGCAACAATTACAAACATGGGTGCTGAACTTGGGGCCTGGACTTCCATATTTCCTTCAGACGAGGTGACCAGGAGTTTCCTTAAGATGCAGGGCAGGGATGACGTCTGGGAGCCTCTTTCTGCCGGTGATGGAGCTGAATATGACAGAGAACTGACAGTTGATCTGTCATCCCTTGTTCCCATGGCGGCCTGTCCGTCAAGCCCTGACGCGGTTGTTCCGGTATCTGACGCGGCAGGACTGAAGGTGGACCAGGTGATTATAGGAAGCTGCACCAACTCGTCTTACCGCGATCTTCGCCTTGCTGCTGAACTCCTTAAAGGGAAATGCGTACATCCTGATGTAAGCCTTGCTATTGCCCCCGGGTCAAGACAGGTAATGACCATGCTGGCCCGTGAAGGATCTCTGGCGGATCTGGTTGAGGCAGGCGCGCGTATTCTGGAAGCGGCGTGCGGCCCCTGCATCGGCATGGGCCAGGCCCCGCCCTCGGGCGGAGTAAGCCTGCGCACGTTCAACAGAAATTTTCCGGGGCGGAGCGGCACCAGAGACGGCCAGGTTTACCTTGTCGGTCCCCAGACAGCCGCAGCGGCTGCTCTTAACGGTCGAATAACAGACCCGAGGGAGCTCGGGACCATGCCTGTTTTTAATGAACCTGAGGGATATGCTGTTTCCGACAGGATGATCCTGCCTCCTTCTCATCGCACTGACGAGGTGCCGATTCGCATGGGGCCCAATATAAAACCCCTGCCTTTAAAGGAGCCGCTTTCAGATGAACTTTCGCTTGAGATCCTCCTTAAGGCAGCGGACAATATATCAACTGACGATATTCTCCCCGGCGGGTCAAAGGTCCTGCCGCTGCGGTCAAACCTGCCTGCCCTTGCAGAATATGTCTTTTCAGGCCTTGATCCTGAGTTCGTATCCAGGGCCGGGGCCGCAGGTAAGGGAGCTGTTCTTGGGCGTGATAATTACGGCCAGGGATCAAGCCGTGAGCATGCCGCCCTTGCACCCGCCTATCTGGGTGTAAATGCAGTACTTGCTGTATCCATTGCACGCCTTCACAGGGCAAACCTGATCAACTTCGGAGTAATTCCCATCCTGATAAGTGCCGAAGACTACGGGAGTCTCGACCAGGGTGATATGATCGAATTCAGGGATGTACGGAAGGCCATAGGAGGGCAGGACAGCATTTCAATCATGATTCCCTCAAAGGGGATCGAGATACGGGGCCGTCTGGAGCTGTACAGACGGGAAAGGGAGGTGCTGCTGGCCGGAGGAATACTTAATTACATGAAAGAGAAAGTGAAGGAGCGTTAAATATATGGAAATTTGCAGCAGGGATATTGAGGCAGGTGAAGAAATAAAGTGGGATGATCAGTTGAAGCCGGTAGTCCCTGAGAATCCCGTTATTCCGTTTATAGAAGGAGACGGGACAGGTCCGGATATCTGGTCTGCATCCCGGCCTGTTTTTGATGCGGCCGTGGAAGAGGCATATAAGGGCAGAAGGCGTATAGTGTGGAGGGAAGTGCTGGCCGGCGAGAAGGCCCAGCAGGCATATGGTGAAAAAAACCCCCTGCCGGCGGAGACGCTTGACACCATATCCCGATACGGGATTTCAATAAAGGGTCCTCTGACAACACAGGTGGGTGGAGGTTTTCGCTCGGTTAATGTCGCCCTGCGCCAGGTGCTCGATCTGTATGCCTGCATCAGGCCGGTGCGCCACTTTGCAGGAATTCCTTCGCCTGTAAATCACCCTGAAAGGGTTGACGTCGTTATCTTCCGGGAAAACACAGAGGACGTATACGCAGGAGTGGAGTGGATGGCCGGTTCGCCTGATGCGAGAGACCTTATTGAACTGATAAACAGTAAGGCAAAGGCGGCCGGCATGAACACCCTTTCCCCGGAAAGCGCAATAGGGATCAAGCCGATGAGCGAATTCAACACATGCCGCCTGGTAAGGCGGGCTATTCGCTATGCAATTGAAAAGAAAAGAAAAAGTGTTACCCTGGTGCATAAGGGCAACATCATGAAATATACCGAAGGGGCCTTCAGGGACTGGGGTTACCAGGTTGCAAGGGAGGAATTCAAAGGCCTGACAGTCACTGAGCAGGAACTGGGTGAAAAATACAGGAACGGGGTGCCTGAGGATCTTTTAGTGGTCAAGGACCGCATAGCAGATGCAATGTTCCAGCAGCTTCTGCTGCGGCCTGAAGAATTCGACGTCATTGCCACCCCGAACCTTAACGGTGATTATCTTTCAGATGCTGCCGCAGCACAGGTAGGTGGTCTGGGTATGGCGCCAGGAGCAAACATCGGGGATCGTTGTGCAGTATTTGAGGCTACTCACGGGACAGCTCCCAAGTATGCAGGTCTGGACAAAATAAACCCCGGATCGCTTATCCTTTCCGGTGTGGAGATGTTTCGCTTTATGGGCTGGGATGAGGCCGCAGGGCTTATCGAGTCAGCGCTGATACGGACTATCGCACAGGGAGTGGTTACATATGACCTGGCCCGACAGATGAAGGGTGCCCATGAGGTCAAGTGTTCCGAATTCGGCGCGGCTATCAGGGAAAACATCGGGAAAGAAATAGCTTAATGACTTTGAAACTATGTGCCTCAGTGCCTTAAACTATCCCGCATGACGGGATAGTAATTTATTTCCTCTTTTCTATCGGAATATAGTCTGTCTCTTTCAATCCTGTATATACCTGACGGGGACGGTGCAGCCTCCAGTGCGGGTCGTCAACACTTTCCTTCCACTGGCTTATCCAGCCGGGCAGCCTGCCAATTGCAAACATGACGGTGAACATGTTGACAGGTATGCCTATGGCCCTCAGGAAAATGCCGGAATAAAAGTCAACGTTCGGGTAAAGATTGTGATCAATGAAGTAGGGGTCTTTCAGGGCAACTTCCTCGAGCTTTTTTGCTATATCCAGCAGCGGATCATGTTTTTGAAGTTTGTTCAATGTTTTGTTGCATTCTTTTTCCATGATTCTGGCCCTCGGATCATAGGTTTTATAGATCCTGTGCCCGAAACCCATGAGGCGAAAAGGGTCATTTTTATCCTTTGCCCTGCGTATAAAAGGAGCCGGATCTCCTCCGCTGTCCGCAATTTCCAGAAGCATTTCCACGACAGCCTGATTTGCGCCTCCGTGCAAAGGGCCCCAGAGCGCGGCTATGCCTGCTGAGATCGCCGCGTACAGGTTCACCCTGGCGCTTCCTACAAGTCTAACCGCAGCAGTAGAGCAGTTCTGCTCATGATCGGCATGCAGTATCCAGAAGACGTTGAGGGCTTGGACAATATCATCATCAATCAGGTAAGGCCTGACAGGGGAATCAAACATCATGTTCAAAAAGTTGGCGCAGTAGGACAGGTCATGCCTTGGGTATACAATTTTGTGGCCCATGGAGATCCTGTATGACATTGCCGCCATGGTCCTGAGTTTTGAAAGGAGTCTCGAGAAGGTCAGGTTGATCTCTTCTTCCTCGCTTCTTTCGGGTATTTCAGGATAAAAGGCCCTCAGGGCATTGACCATGGATGCGAGTATGCCCATGGGGTGTGCCCTTGGGGGAAAGTGTTCGAAGAAATCATGCATGTCCTCATGGACAAGAGAATGGTCGTTCAGCCTGACCGAAAAGGCATTCAGTTCTTCCTCAGAGGGAAGCCTTCCGTTAATAAGGAGATAGGCGGTTTCGCGAAAACTCGAGTGTTCGGCAAGCTGTTCAATGGGAATGCCACGGTAGCGAAGGATACCTTTCTCGCCGTCCATAAAGGTAATACTGCTCTCGCAGCTTCCTGTATTTGCATAGCCCGGATCGAGCGTAATAAGGCCAGTTTCCGAACGGAGCCTCGAGATATCAATAGCCGTATCTCCCTCTGTGCCAACTACAAGAGGCAGTTCATAAGTATTGCCGTTAACAATCAGCTTTGCTGTCTTAACCATTTACTTGCCCTCTCAACAGATATTAGAATATTAGTAAAATTATCAGTATAACATTTATGACCCGGTTCATCCATAAAAAAAT
>JAFGMQ010000079.1 GCA_016927455.1 Deltaproteobacteria bacterium | reverse complement strand
TTAAAAAAGATTTATTTCGAGCCCGGATTCCGTGACAGGGTGCTTCAGACTATAAGCGATCCAAACATTGCCTATATACTCATGATGATAGGCCTCGCAGGACTCTATTTTGAACTGGCCCATCCAGGGGCTATTTTCCCGGGGGTGATAGGTGCAATATCGCTTATCCTCGCATTTTTCTCGTTTCAGACACTCCCTGTCAATTATGCAGGCCTGCTGCTGATTATACTTGCCATTATCTTCTTTATAGCCGAGATAAAGGTTGCAAGCTACGGAATACTGTCAATAGGCGGTTTGATTTCACTTACCATAGGCTCCATTATGCTTTTTGAAGATGTGGGTGTATCCATAAGACTTATGATGCCCACAATCCTTCTGGTTGGAGGGTTTTTCGTGGTTGTGGCAGGCCTGGCGTTCGGGGCGTACAGGAAAAGCCCGAAAAGCGGATCAGAAGGACTTCTGGGCGAAGTCGGTACTGTGGTAGATGCCCTTGATCCTGAAGGACTGATTTTCGTGCACGGTGAATACTGGAAGGCCAGTGCTTCTGAAAGGATTGATCCTGGAGAAAAAGTTGAAGTCGTTGGCATCAAAGGCCTTGACTTAAAGGTAAAAAAGACTTCTGGTCATTAACGTTAAACAAGGAGGTGTCATATGTTTTTCCCTTCGCCTTTTTATGTTCTCGCAGTAGTACTGATCGTACTTTTTCTCGCATCGGCAATAAAGATTCTCAGGGAGTATGAGCGGGGTGTGATTTTCAGGCTTGGCCGCGTTATTGATACCAAGGGGCCTGGATTGATTATCCTGATTCCGGTCATTGATAAGATGATCAAGGTAAGCCTGCGTCTTGTGGCAATGGATGTGCCTCCCCAGGATGTGATTACCAGGGATAATGTTTCTGTCAAGGTGAATGCGGTAGTCTATTTCCGTGTAATGGACCCGACCAGGGCCACAATAGAAGTTGAAAATTATCTGTTCGCTACCTCACAACTGGCGCAGACAACACTGAGAAGTGTGTGCGGACAGGTAGAGCTTGACGAACTCCTTGCTGAGAGGGAGAAGATCAATACCAGACTGCAGAGTATCCTTGACAGGCATACTGATCCCTGGGGGATAAAAGTTGCCAATGTGGAGGTAAAACATATTGATTTGCCAATAGAGATGCAGCGTTCAATGGCAAGGCAGGCTGAAGCGGAGAGAGAACGCCGTGCCAAGGTTATTAATGCGGAAGGTGAATTTCAGGCCGCTGCCCGTCTTGCGGAGGCCGCCGGCATAATAAGGGAACATCCCGAAGCGCTGCAGCTGAGATACCTGCAGACGATGAGAGAAATATCATCAGAAAGCAATTCAACAACCTTTTTCCCTGTTCCTATTGATTTGTTAAAGGTTTTTTTTAGAAAGGACGAAAGGTAGCAGTAATTGAAAAAAGACAGTACCAGGGTCAGTGAGTAAGGAATGGTACAAAAAGCCCTTAAAATAATATTTACCGGCAGAAATTGCAGTCCATACATTAATTCTAAAACAGGCAGGAGTTAAATCGACATGGAAGAAGAAATTAAAAAGGTGGAAGGTCAGGAAGAAGCCGAGGTCTCAGCAAAAGCCCTTAACAAGATGACGGTAAAGGATCTCAGGGAGATTGCCAAGGAAATTCCCGGTGTGACCGGTGTTCATGCTATGAAAAAAGAGGAAGTTCTTGCAATTATTAAGGAATACAGGGGTATCAAGGATGAAGAGCCGGTAAAAAAGGCAAAGAAATTAGCTGTGATGAACAAAATGGAACTTAAGGCAGAGATCGCACGTCTCAGACAGGCCAGGGAGGAAGCGCTGGAGAATAAAGACCGTGAGGCCTTGAACGTGCTTCGCAGGCGGATCAACCGACTTAAGAAAAGGATCAGAAAAATTGCCGCAGCCTGATCTTTTCTGGGCTTTATTATGCTCAAAAACAAAGATGATTCAATTAGAACTGTTGCCGTAATACCCGCAGCAGGGATGGGCAAGAGGATGGGTGTTTCAAGGGCCAAGCAGTTCCTGACCCTTGAAGGCCAGCCTCTCCTGGCATTGACTCTTGATGCGTTTCAGAATTGCAGTGCGGTAGATGCCATAATTCTGGTTGTCCCCTCAGAAGATGTCTATTTCTGCCTGAAAGAGGTTGTGGAGCGATTCAAATTCAGCAAGGTCCACAAGGTGGTTCCGGGAGGGAAGAGACGTCAGGATTCCGTCAGGCTGGGAATTGAGGCAACCGGAGGTGAATACGGCCATGTTGTTATTCACGATGGGGTGCGCCCTCTGGTAAGTTCAGGGTTGATAGACCAGGCTGTTGCGGCAGTGAAAAGACATCGTGCTGTTATTACCGCTATTCCGGCCAGGGATACTGTGAAGGAGGTCAATGAATGTCAGGAAGTAACCGGGACTTACGAAAGACACCGGGTATGGCTTGTTCAGACCCCCCAGGTTTTCCATTATGAGGACATAATGGAGGCCCACCAGAATGCCCACAGGGAAGGATGGAATACTGCTACTGATGACTCTGTTCTTGTTGAAAAAATGGGTATCCCGGTCAATGTTATCGAGGGATCAGAAAGTAATATCAAGGTAACCACTCCCTTTGACCTTGAATTGGCAAAATTCCTGTTAAGCAGGGAGAGGATGGAAAAAGAAGGCGGCAGGGATGTCTCATGAAAGGCTTGTGCATACCTTTATTTCAGGCTTTTCTGGCGTTATCTGTGTGCCTTTCATCAGCCGGAGAAGTATGTTCCGATGATATGCGCAGAGCAGTATGGGCGGGTTCTTTTTACCCTGCCGAACCCTCTGACCTTAAGAAGGCGATTGAAAGATACACTGTCAAGGCAGGGCAGACTCATGTTGTTATCCCATCCGGAAAGCCTCTCAGGGCACTGATTCTTCCTCATGCAGGATATATCTATTCAGGGCTGACCGCAGCCCATTCATCGCTTGTGTTAAAAGAAAACCAGTTTAAAAAGATAGTTCTGATAGGCCCTGATCACAGGGTGGGCTTTACTAATTGTGCCCTCACTGATGCTGAAGCGTATGATACACCGCTGGGTCCTGTAAAACTGCACCCTGATGCTGAAAGGCTGAGAAGTGTCCGGGAGATGTTCAGACATATCCCCGCATCCGATAAGAGCGAACATTCGATAGAGGTAGTAATTCCCTTTCTGCAGAGGTATGTGGGGCAGTTTGAGATTGTCCCTGTTGTTGCAGGGTTCGGGGATGCTGAAGGGATTTCCTCTGCCATAGCCAGTATTCTTGATAATGATACACTGGTGGTTGTCAGTTCGGATTTGTCTCATTTCCTCCCATATGAGGATGCGGTCAAAATGGACAAAGAGACGATAGATATGATACTGCAACTGGATATCAAAAAAATATCAGGGAGCAGTAACAGGGCCTGCGGCAAAATACCCCTGTTAGTATTGCTGAATACAGCTGCAAGCCGAGGATGGGAGCCTCTGCTTCTGCATTACTCCAACAGCGGCGATACGGCGGGAGATAAAAGCAGGGTAGTCGGATATGCGGCTATTGCCTTTTATGGAAATGTCTCCGTTCAGGATAAAGGCATCTCCGGTCCTGTTATTAATCAGGATCAGGGCCGGGCACTGGTCAGACTGGCACGCAAGACCATCATGGAAAGATTCGGGCGGCATCTGGCCGGGGCGGATGCGGATTCACTGAAAACTGCCCTTAAAGATGAAATCTTTAATATCTGCCGGGGCACTTTTGTAACGCTTACCATTGGCAATGAATTGCGCGGCTGTATAGGAAGCATTGAGGCATCAGAGCCAATCAGGGAGAGTGTAAGGAGAAATGCGATCAGGGCGGCATTCAATGATTTTCGGTTTATGCCCTTATCTGAAGATGAAGTTGATCAAATAGATATAGAAGTCAGCATACTTACTGAGCCGCTTCCCCTTGATTATGCTGACAGCAGTGATCTTACCGCCAGACTGAGCCCGAAAACCGACGGAGTTATCATTAAAAAAGGATCAGCTGCTGCGACTTTTCTGCCCCAGGTGTGGGGCCGGCTTCCACAGCCTGAGCTGTTTCTGAGTCAGCTGTGCCGGAAGGCCGGGCTTCAGGGCGATGCCTGGAGAGATGACAGGCTGGAGGTCTCAACATACCAGGTCCAGCATTTTGAAGAAAAATGAAGGCTCAATAACAAGCGTTGTAATCGCTACGGGTATTTCTTCAGTAGTTGCCCAGCTGATTACAATACGTGAATTTCTTGCCCAGCTGCATGGCAATGAATTTGTTATAGCGCTGATTCTGTTTAACTGGCTGGTTCTGGGCGGAGTCGGGACCCTCATGGCACGTCTCGCCCTCAGGGGATACTGGAAGGCAAGTATTAAGAGACTGGCCTGGATGTCTGTTTTACTGAGCTGCCTGCCTTCAATCCAGATATTGGCCGTGCGCTGGTTCCGTGACGTGTTTTTTATTCACGGGGTCTCAGTAGGGTTTTATCAGACCCTTTTCTATATCTTTTTAACAATTGCCCCTTACACACTTATTATTGGCTTTGTCCTGCCCTACAGCCTTTTTGTGATAAGAAACCTCAATCCTGCCTGTTCAGGCATCCGTATATATCTTGCCGATAATCTTGGAGATATAGCGGGTGGTGCCCTGTTTTCTTTTTTCCTGGTCTATTTTGTAAGCCCGATGACGGCGCTTTTGCTATCCAATCTGCCTCTTCTGGTTTTTGCTTATCTGCTTTTTCCCGCATCGGGGCGCAGCAGGATCGGTATCCTTTCCGGGTGCGGATTAGCTCTTTTAATCCTTTTCTCAGGCGTATTTCTTGAGACCGCTTCCCTTTCCCCCCGTGAAGGAGAACTGGCTTTTTACGGGGAATCACGATATGGACGCATTGAAGTCCTCAGGGATCGTGATCAGTTCACGCTTCTCAGGGACGGGAGGCCGGTCTTCAGCAGTCATAACTTTAGCATGGCTGAGGAAATAATTCATTATCCTCTCTCACAGATTGAAAATGCAGGGCATATACTGTTGATATCCGCGGAGAGCGGAATGATGGAGGAACTGGAAAAATACAAACCTGCAATAGTGGACTATGTTGAACTGGATCCGCAGATAACAGAAATTCAGTTCAGGTTTAATCTCCTGAAACCCTTTCCCGGTCTGAATATCATTCATAAGGATGGTCGGGCCTATCTGAAAGAGACAGACACCTCTTACGACGCTGTTATTATAAATTTTACAGAGCCGGACACGTTTCAGATAAACCGTTTTTTTACAGACGAATTTTTTTCCATGGTAAAGAGGCGAATAAGGCCGCAGGGAATATTCAGCTTTTCAATGGAGGGTTTTGAGAACTACCTGAGTGAATCACAGCGCAGGAAATTGTCCTGTGTCTATAATACTGCCTCAGAATATTTCAGTCATGTAACGCTTTTGCCGGGGCAGAGAGTCATCTTTTTATGCACTGACAGTCCGGTTATGACAGATATCCCGCAAAGGCTTTATCAAAAGGGCATCCAAACGGACTACATAAGCAGTTTTTACTACGGCAACCTGACGGAAGAAAGGATCATAAAACTTAATGAACTGATGGATCCTGCAGTGCCTGTAAATACAGACGGGTCTCCAAGATTAATACGACTTATGTTTTCGGAATGGTTTGAAAAGTTCGCAGCCTCTCCTGTCGGGTTCATTGCCGTATTTTCAATGCTTGGCCTCATATATCTGTTCCGCATTAAGAGGGAGGAATTTGTCCTTTTTACAACCGGATGCATGACAATGGGAAGTGAAATTCTTGTCATATTCGCATTTCAGATATTTTTCGGATATGTCTATTTCCAGATCGGCCTTATAATAACTGTTTTTCTGGCAGGTCTTTTTCCAGGGGCATGGCAGGGGCACAGGCTGCGTCAGAAGGGAAAGGGTGTTCTTTTGTTTACTGATTGCCTGCTTATAATTTTTATGGCAGCATTCATAATGTCAATTTTATTTATCGGCGATCATTTGCCGATTGCGTTTTTCTTTATTTTCGGCGCCCTGGTTTCGTTTGCATGCGGTTTTCAGTTTCCGGCAGCACTGCATCTCAGGAAGGATGACAATCCGGCAGCAACGCGCGCCTTTTCCGCTGATCTCATCGGGGCGGCATGCGGTATTCTGGTTTCGAGTGTTTTTCTGATACCCTATTTTGGTCTGGTATGGACTGCGGTGATATTAATGGCAATTAAGATTATGAGTCTGATTGCAGTGGCAGCAGGTAATGAATAAAATAACAAGACGACAATTCCTTTATTGCAGTGCGGCCCTTTTTTCCGCCTCCGCTATCCCGGCCTGGGCAGCCAGACCTTCTGGAGCAAAGCCTGGAAATGAATACGGGAAGGAAGATGTCAGCGGCAGGGTATTCCGGGGTGATGCTCCTGAAAAGCCCTGGAAGTGGTCGCATGAAGGTCTTTTTTACGATAAGCTTAAAAATGACAGGGTAATCTGCGGAGTCTGTCCCAACCGATGCAACCTCGCGCCCGGGGACCGCAGTGTGTGCCGGTCGAAGGTGAATATCGGAGGGACACTTTATACTCTTACCTATGGAAATCCCTGTGCTGTCCATCTTGATCCGGTGGAAAAAAAGCCTCTTTTTCACTTCAAGCCCCGTTCAAAGGCCTTTTCTATTGCAACAACGGGGTGTAATCTCCGCTGCCTGAATTGCCAGAACTGGGAGATTTCACAGGTAAGGCCTGAAGACGTGCGCTACTCTGAGCTGTTCCCGAAGGAGGCGGTTGAGGCAGCTAAAGGCGTCAGCGCTGAATCCATTGCATATACATACTCGGAACCGGTGACCTTTTTTGAATATATGATTGGTACTGCAAGGATTGCAAAAGAGGAAGGCATTTATAATCTTTTAATATCAAACGGTTATATTAACAGGGAGCCGCTTTTGGAACTCTGCAGGGTTGTTGACGGAGCCAACGTAAACCTGAAATCATTCAGTGATTCCATATACAGAAAGCTTAATGGAGGAAGGCTGCAGCCTGTTCTGGAGACCTTCAGGACCATGCATGAGAAGGGGATTCATTTTGAGATTACGAATCTTGTCGTTCCCGGATATGCGGATGACCAGGAAATGGTGAAACGGATGTGTGAATGGATCGTTGAAAGCCTGGGCCCGGATCATCCTCTTCACTTTTTGCGGTTCTTCCCGAAATATAAGCTTAACAGGCTGCCGCCAACTCCGCTGTCCACACTGACGCGGTTCCGTGAACTGGCCCTTAGCGGTGGAATACGATATGTGTATCTGGGCAATGTACCGGATAATGAGGGTAATAACACCTATTGCCATAATTGCCATAAGATGTTAGTTGAACGAAAAGGATATTTGATTCCGGAATATAATCTTACCGGAAACAGATGCAAATTCTGCAATACAGTTATCCCCGGAGTATGGGACGAGGGAGGCCCGGGCCCGGTTTAGTACCGCAATATTCGGTAACGGAATGACGGCCTTAATGGTATTTTTGGGAATTACGATACAGTCTCTCCGCAGGAGTGACGTTAAAATAAAGATTTTTTACTTTTTACGAAACCATAAAAACTAATTCGAGATATTCTAAATGATACCATTTGGGTGGATATGAAATTCAAGATAGGCACAAGAGGGAGCAGACTGGCTCTGGCACAGAGCAGATGGGTCAAAGAAAAAATCGAGGGCATGTATCCGGAGCTCAATGTCGAAATCAAGGTATTCAAGACAACAGGGGATAAAATCCTTGACTCTCCCTTAAGCAAGATCGGCGGCAAAGGTCTGTTTGTTAAAGAGATAGAAGATGCACTCCTGAGGAATGAAATAAATGTTGCCGTACACAGCATGAAGGATGTACCTGTTGAGATCCCTGGCCGTCTTATGTTTTCAAGCTTTCCTGAAAGGGAAGATCCACGTGACGCCCTTATATCAAAAGGAGATCTCGGCCTTGATCAACTCCCTGCTGGATCAAGGATAGGCACCAGCAGCTTGAGGAGGGCGTCACAGCTGCTCCATTTGCGCTCTGATCTGGAGATTGTTTCTCTGAGGGGAAATGTGGAAACCCGTATTGAAAAAATGGCTTCAGGACATGTTCAGGCAGTTATCCTCGCCGCTGCCGGATTGAAACGCCTTGGGTTGTCCGCCCGGATTACCCAGTTCGTTTCTACAGACCTGCTTCTCCCTGCCATAGGACAGGGAGCTTTGGGGCTGGAAGTTAGGCGGAATGATGAATGGGCCATTAACATACTCGATTTTTTGAATCATGATGAAACGAAAGTAACGGTCACTGCTGAAAGGGCTGTGTTAAGAAAACTTGAGGGAGGATGCCAGGTCCCGCTTGCTGCCTTTGCACGTCTTGACGGGGAACGCCTTTATCTTCAAGCCATGGTGGCAGAGATAGACGGCACCAGAGTTATAAAAGACGAAATCACAGGCAGAAAGGACCAGGCTGAAGAACTCGGGGTTGCCCTGGCAGGGAGGCTCCTCAAATCAGGAGCGGATAAAATACTGGATGCAGTATATTTAAGGGATGCAAGAAATGACGGAGAATAGAAAGGGCAGGGTATATCTGGTCGGAGCTGGTCCCGGGGACCCGGACCTGCTGACTATTAGGGGGCGTGAATGCATTGGATTTGCCGATGTAATTATTCATGATTATCTGGCAAACAGGGTATTTCTTGAATATGCCGATGATAAAGCGGAAGTGATATATGCAGGGAAAAGAGGCGGAAACCATACCCTTAAACAGGGTGAGATAAATTCGCTTATCGTTGACAGGGCCTTAAAGGGGTTAACGGTTGTCAGGCTGAAAGGGGGCGATCCCTTTATTTTTGGAAGAGGCGGGGAGGAAGCCCAGGAACTGATCAGGGCAGGGATATCCTTCGAGGTTGTCCCGGGCGTAACATCCGCCATAGCCGTGCCAGCATATGCAGGAATACCTCTTACCCACAGGGACTATACATCCACAGTCGCCTTTGTTACGGGAAGGGAGGGTCAGAGCAAGGAGAAATCCAGTATCAAGTGGGATAAGCTTTCAACAGGCGCAGGGACTCTGGTATTTCTTATGGGTGTTGAAAACCTGCCTGTGATTGCTGAAAAACTGCTTGCCAATGGAAGAAGTCCTGATACACCCGTTGCTGTAATCTGCAGAGGGACCCTTGCAGAGCAAAGGACGTTTACCGGCAGGCTGGACAGTATTGCCTCGCTTGCTGCTGAAAGCAGGATAAAACCCCCTGCCGTAATAGTTGTGGGCGATGTCGTTAATCTGCGGAACGAGCTTGACTGGTTTGAAAAAAGGCCTCTTTTCGGAAAGCGCATCATTGTAACGAGGGCAAGAGAACAGGCCAGCGGATTTATTAAGGTATTAAGAGACCTGGGTGCTGAATGCATTGAATTTCCAACAATAAGAATTGTGCCCCCTGAAAGCTGGGCTGCTCTTGACAGGGCTATAGCTGAGCTGGAAACATTTCAGTGGCTTTTGTTTTCATCTGTGAATGGCGTGAAATATTTTCTCGAAAGAATGAAATTTTATGGAAAAGATGTCAGAGATCTTAAGGGGCTGAAGATTGCGGCAATCGGTCCCATGACCGCCGGCATGTGGAATGACATGGGGATTATTCCTGATTTGATCCCCGGAGAATACAGGGCGGAAGGAATTGTGGAGTGTTTCAGAAGACTGGATGTAAAGGGCAGCAGGATACTTTTCCCAAGGGCGGAAAAGGCAAGGGAAATCCTGCCTGAGGAATTAAAGAGCATGGGGGCTGAGATTGATGTGGTGCCAGCCTACCGCACAGTGAGGCCTGATGATGATATTGATCGCGTCAGGGAGATGCTTTCATCAGGATCGATAGATGTTGTGACTTTTACCAGCTCTTCAACAGTGACCAATTTTGTTGAAATGTTCAGATCTGACGGAGAGAGTTTCTTCAAGTGGATGGAGAGTGTAACTGTCGCCTGTATTGGACCGATAACCGCAAATACCGCCCGGGAGAATGGTCTTTCTGTCGGAATAGTAGCACCTGAATATACTGTTGATGGCCTTGCAAAAACTATTCTGGAGCATTTTAGTGTCCCTTTCGGGGATGGTGGAAACCCCTCGCCTTAAGGCGAAGAAAAATTAAAATTGTCCTAAGAGGACTTTTCATAAAAT
>JAFGMQ010000011.1 GCA_016927455.1 Deltaproteobacteria bacterium | reverse complement strand
GGAAGAGATCCGGAAATTAAAGGAACAGATTGAATCGGAAGAGGTTGATGTAGTAGAAGTCGAAAAGATGTATGACAGTATCGATAGAATTGAAAAGGAGATTGATGGGAAGCTGGAGGAGGTAATGATGGAAGTTTTACCAACAGCATTTGCCGTTGTCAAAGAAACAGCTCGCCGGTTCAAAGAAAATGAAAAGCTGGAAGTAACTGCTCAGGATTTTGACCGCGATCTGGCCGCCGTTCGTGACAGCATAGAGATTAAAGGTGATTACGCTTACTGGCATAACAAATGGATGGCCGGTGGTAACCTTATTACATGGGATATGGTCCATTACGATGTCCAGCTCATTGGCGGTGTCGTTTTGCACCAGGGTAAAATTGCAGAAATGGCAACCGGTGAAGGAAAAACCCTTGTCGCTACCCTTCCTGTATTCTTGAATGCTCTGACGGGAAGAGGCGTTCACATCGTAACAGTAAACGATTATCTGTCTAAAAGGGATGCTGAATGGATGGGACCGATCTATGAATTTCACGGCCTTAAAATCGACTGCATAGATAAACATCAGCCCAATTCTGACAGCAGAAGGAAAGCATACAATGCTGATATAACATATGGAACTAATAATGAATTCGGATTCGATTACCTGAGAGACAATATGGCCATCAGCCCTGCTGACCTGGTCCAGAGAAAACACAATTACGCCATCGTGGATGAGGTGGACTCTGTGCTCATTGATGATGCCAGGACACCTCTTATCATTTCAGGCCCGGTACACAAGGGAGAGGATCAGCAATTCATGGAATTCAAGCCACAGGTCCAGAGACTGGTGGACGCACAGCGCAAGTTTGTGAATCAGGTTCTGGCAGATGCCCGTAAAGAAATTCAGGAAAATAATACTGAAAAAGGAGGTTTTCATTTACTGCAGGCTTTTAAAGGCCTTCCGAAAAATAAAGCCCTGATTAAACTGCTGAGCGAAGAAGGTAATAAATCTCTACTGCTTAAGACCGAAAACTTCTACATGCAGGAGAACAGTAAAAACATGTTCAAGGTTACAGATGACCTTTATTTTGTAATTGATGAAAAGAATCATTCCATCGAAATGACGGATAAAGGTCACGACCTTATTTCCAATACTACGGATGATCCCAATTTTTTCGTACTGCCTGACATTGGAAGCGAGATTGCAGAACTGGAAAAATCAAATATTCAACCGGCCGAAAAACTTACGGCCAAAGATAAACTGCTTCAGGATTATGCGGTGAAATCGGAAAGGGTACATACGGTGAACCAGTTGTTAAAGGCTTATACATTGTTTGAGAACGATGTTGAATATGTGGTGCTGGATAACAAAGTCAAAATTGTAGATGAGCAGACCGGCCGTATCCTTGAAGGCAGAAGGTATTCGGATGGTTTGCACCAGGCAATCGAGGCAAAAGAAAATGTGAAAGTGGAAGCAGCGACTCAGACATTTGCTACCATTACCCTGCAGAATTATTTCAGGATGTACACAAAGCTGGCCGGTATGACCGGTACGGCTGAAACAGAATCAGGGGAATTCTGGAATATATATAAACTGGATGTGGTGGTTATTCCAACCAATCAGTCTGTGATCAGGGATGACAGGGATGATCTTGTTTACAAGACCAAAAGGGAAAAGTACAACGCGGTCATTGATGAGATTGTCCGGCTTGTTAAGGAAGGAAGACCGGTGCTTGTGGGTACCACCAGTGTGGAAATATCCGAATTATTGAGCCGGATGCTCAACATTAAAAAGATCCCTCATAATGTCCTGAACGCGAAACTTCATGCCAGGGAAGCTGAGATTGTTGCTCATGCCGGAAAATCAGGGACAGTGACGATTGCAACAAATATGGCCGGGCGTGGTACCGATATTAAACTTACTCCTGAAACAAGGCAGGCAGGCGGACTGGCAATCATCGGGACAGAACGTCATGAATCCAGACGGGTTGACAGGCAGTTAAGAGGTCGGTCGGGAAGGCAGGGAGATCCGGGTACTTCTCAATTTTATGTTTCACTTGAAGATGATTTGATGAGAATATTCGGGTCCGAGAGAATTTCAGGTATTATGGATAGGCTTGGACTCAAAGAAGGGGAAGTGATTCAGCATTCAATGATATCAAAATCTATTGAACGTGCTCAAAAGAAAGTTGAGGAAAATAACTTTGGTATCCGGAAAAGACTTCTGGAATATGATGATGTTATGAATTCACAACGGGAGGTTATTTATACAAAAAGAAGGCATGCTCTGCTCGGGGAAAGGCTGAGTGTGGACATTGCAAATATGATGTATGATGTCTGTGAGAATATTATTAATCAGTGTCATGGAAGTGTGGATTACGATGAATTTTCACTTGAACTGTTACGTTATTTATCCATTGAATCTCCGGTAACTGAAAAAGAGTATAAGGATATGAATGCAGGGGAGATCCTTGAAAAAGTGTATGCAGCTGCAAAACAATCTTATGAAAGAAAACAAAAAGCCATTTGTACCCAGGCTTTGCCGGTGATCAACCAGGTATTTGAAAAGCAGGGTAAGGTGTATGAAAATATTGTAGTACCTATCTCGGACGGGAAAAAGGTCTTCCAGGTACTGGCCAATCTTGAAAAATCATATAAGACGAAAGCTGCAGAAGTTTTGCGTTCATTTGAAAAAACTGCGGTACTTGCTACCAGCGACGAGGCATGGAAGGAACACCTTCGTGAGCTGGATGATCTGAGACAGGCAGTTCAGGCCGCATCATATGAACAGAAAGATCCTCTCCTTATTTATAAGTTCGAATCTTTTGAACTGTTTAAAACCATGATTGATAAAATCAATAAAGACGTGGTTTCAAGCTTACTCAAAGGATTTATTCCCCTCAGGGATGCCAGCGAAGTCCAGGAAGCCAGAGCTCCCCGGAGACTGGACCTGAGCCACCTGGAACAAACAAAAATGGAGGCACAGTCTGCCCTGCAGGGAAAGGGAGGAGAAGGTCAGCCTGGTTCGCAGCCTCAACAGCAAAGAGCTGCTCAACCAGTCAGAACAGGAAGAAAAATTGGCAGAAATGATGTGGTAAAAGTGAGGTATACTGATGGCAAACTGGTTGAAACCAAATATAAGAAAGTGGAACAGGATATTGAATCCGGAAAATGTGTACTGACTACTTAATTTTTATTTCCTTTATTAATTCTGCCAGTTTGTTATAAGTGGTACGGCTTACAGGGGTTAAAGGCATTCTGACCTGATTTTGCACCAATCCTAAAATATTTAAAGCCGCCTTGATACCTGCCGGGCTTCCTTCAACAAAAAGATTCTCAATTATCTCAAGCAATTTATAGTGCATTACCCTGGCTTCGTGATATTTCATTTCAAGGGCTTTATTGACCATATTACTGAACTCTTTTGGAAATGCATTGGCTACGACAGATATCACACCGGATGCCCCAATGCTTATAAGCGGTAAGGTGATGGCATCATCACCGGAAATAACCAGGAAACCGGAAGGCTTGTCCTGAATGATCTTCATAATTTGCTGAAAGTTCCCCGAAGCTTCTTTTATCCCAACAAACTGTTTATTGAAATCATGAGCGAGACGAAGTGTTGTTTCAGCAGTTATGTTGCATCCTGTCCTTCCGGGTACATTGTATATGATAACCGGCACCGGACAGGAGGATACGATGGCCTGAAAATGAGCATAAATCCCCTTCTGTCCCGGTTTATTATAGTAAGGTGCTACTGAAAGCACAGCGTCTATGCCATCAAACTCAACCTCCTTGATCTTGTCTATTACATCCTGTGTGCTGTTGCCTCCGATTCCGACCACAACAGGTACACGTTTATTCACTGCCTCTATGACGAAATTAGCAACCGCTTTCTTTTCATCGCTGGTCAGGGTTGGAGTTTCTCCTGTAGTTCCAAGTACAACAATATAATTGACTTTGTTGTTAATCAGATATTCGATAAGATTACCCAGTGAGTTAAAGTCGATACTGTCATCTTTCCTGAACGGTGTAACTATTGCAACACCTGTTCCGATAAACTTACTGCTGGTCATTTGGAAAAATTTTTCTTGGAAAAGTAAATCTTAATTTG